>NZ_LRRB01000267.1 GCF_001646865.1 Aldersonia kunmingensis
GAGGAATTCGTCACCGCGCAGGGCGGCATGGATATGGGTGCGCTTCTGTTCCTCTGTGCCCATATCGAGAATCGTGGGTGCACAGACCGCGAGCGTCGGAATGTTGAATTCCAGTGGCATCTCGTAGCTGAGCGACTCTTCGGTGAAGGCTTGCTGATGCGCCAGGGTCAGCCCGAGTCCGCCGTACTCCTTCGGGAAGCAGATGCCGGCGAAGCCGCCGTCGTAAAGCCTTCGCTGCAGCTCGCGAGCGCGTTCCCACTCCCTGCGGGTCGCGTCGATGTGCTCCGGGGCGGGCGGCATATTGGCCTTGAGCCAGCTACGTGCCCTCGCACGAAAGCCTTCGACGGATTCCATCTCGGTCGCGTCGGTGGTCATGCGGCACCCCTGTCGAGCAGATCGGTTATGCGGCGGCGGTGTTCCTCCGGTGTCCCGTAAAGAGCCCGGTCGAATATGACTCGGCGCAGGTACAGGTGCATGTCGTGCTCCCACGTGACACCGATGCCACCGTGCAGTTGGATGCAGTCCTGCACGATGTGGGGCGCCTTCGCGCCGATGTAGGACTTTGCCGCGCCGACCAATTCGGCGGTCGCCGTCGGATCGTGGTCGAACGACACCGCGGCTGCCCAAGAGATGGCATTGCACGCCTCGAGCCAGGTCTTGTTGTCCGCCATACGGTGCTTGAGCGCCTGATACGACGCCAGCTGGCGGCCGAAGGTGTAGCGGTCGAACAGCCACTGCACGGTCGACTCGAAGGCCCGCTCCGTGGCCCCGGCCATCTCCGCTGCGGCCAGGGTGGCGGCGATCTGGAACTGCGATTCGATCGTGGTCGCCGCCACCGACCCCTGGCCGACGATGGCGTCGGAATCGACGGAGACATCGGAGAACACGACCTCGGCGGTGTGTCGCACGAAGTCGAAGGACTCCTTCGGGGTCACGGTGACACCGGGCGCATTCGCGGGGACGAGCACCTGAACGAGGCCGTCCGGCCCGGTCGCGGTCACGAGGAACACATCTGCCTGATCGCCGGATTCGACGCGGTCTTTGGTGCCGTTGAGCCGGTAGCCGGAGCCATCGCGGCTCAGTGTGGTCTGCGCGGATGTCAGGCGCAGGGCGGTGCCGGGCTCGTAGAGCGCCCACGCGGCGACGGTCTCGCCGCCGAGGATCGATTCGATGCTGTCCGCGAACCGTTCGCCGTCGCTCACCAGCCCGGTCAGCACCGCGCTCGTCGTGGTCAGCGGTCCGGGCGCGCAGCCACGTCCACATTCGCCGGCGATGATGGCCAGGTCGGCTAAGGGAGATCCGGAAACCGTCCCGCCACCGAGGTTCTCGGGCACGAGCATTGCTGTCCAGCCGAGTTCCGCCGCGCGGACCCACCACGCTCGGTCGAACCCACCGCCGGCGTCGTTCAGTGCGCGAACCGTGGCGATCGGCGCCGTGCGCTCGAGGAATTCGCGGTTGGTCGTTTGGAAGAGCCGTTGATCGGCTGTCAGTTCGTGCTGCATGAGACTCCTTGTGTCACAACGGCAGTAGTCAGACCGAGTGCATGATCATGCCTGCTGCGCGGCGTCGATGGCGTCGTCGAGCACACCCAGGTCTCCGCCCAGTTCGGCGGCCACCTTGCGCACGACCGTGACGTCCTTGCTCACGAAACCGCTCACCGCCGCGGCGAACGCGGCGACCGAGCCGCGGGCAGCCACGCCGGACAGCGCGCGGCTCGCGCCGCTGGCATGGGGAAGTGCCTGCAGCAGAGCGGACTCGGGTACGCCGAGCTGATCGCCGAGCCGGACAGCCTCCGCGACGAGGCCGATCTGCGCGGCGAACAGGGCGTTGTTGATCAGCTTCACGCGCTGACCGTTGCCCAGTGCGCCAACGTGCAGGATCGGGTTGGCATAGCTGGCCAGCGCGGACTCGACCCGGTCGAGGGCCTCGGCATCGCCACCGACGAACAATGTCAGCGTGCCGGCGGCGATGTCGTGCGGGCCGCCGCTGACCGGAGCATCGAGCACGGCAACGCCTCGTGCGGCCGCCCGTTCGGCGACGGCTTCGGCGGTACTCGGGCTGCCCGTGGTGTGCAGAAGCAAGGTTGCGCCGGCGCGCATGTGCTCGAGCAGTGGCCCATCGAGGCAGACTTCGCGGACCTGATCATCTGTGAAGACACATACGAACACGGCGTCCGCGTCCGCGACTTCCGCAATCGTGGCGCATCCGTGCGCACCCGTATCGGACAGTTCGGCGAGCCGCTCGGGGGAGCGGCCCAGCGCCCGGACCTCGTGGCCGCCGGCGACGAGGCGCTCGATCATCGGCGCTCCCATTCGGCCGGCGCCGACGAAGCCGATTCGGGTCATCGGCTTTGGCCCATCCGGTCCAGCGTGGCGTCGGCCGCCATGAGGACGATGCCGGGTGTGGCGGACGCGGTTTCGGCGACCTTGGCCACGAGGCTGACATCCTTGCGCAGCACGTTGCCGGCGTGGTTGCCGATGAGGTCGAAACCACCCGGATCGACGACCCGGCTGAGCGCGAAGCTGTTCCCGCTGCCGCTGGCGATGACGGACCCAAGCCGGGCACGGTCGACACCGAGCTGTTCGCCGAGGTCGAGTGCGGACTGTCCGATGGCGAGGCCCGCAGTGAAGAGCAGGTTGTTGAGCAGCTTCGTGATCTGGCCCGCGCCGAGCTCGCCGAGGTGGACGATCGGGTTCGCGTAGGTCTCGAAGATCGGCTTGCAACGCTCCACGGTCTCGGCGTCTCCACCGACCATGACCAGGAGCCGACGCTCGGCGGCGCCGATTCCGCCGCCGCTGACTGGGGCGTCGATCACCGACACACCGTGCGCGGCAGCCTTGTCCGCGATCTCGGCGCAGGTGTCCGGGTGAACGGTGCTGTGGATGACGATGACGCCACCCTCGGCCATTCCGCTCAGGACACCGTCCGCACCGGTGACCACCGCGCGCACGTCGTCGTCGGAGACGACGCAGATGCATACGACGTCGCTAGCGGCTCCCAGCTCGGCAGGCGTTGCCGCGGTCGCGGCGGCGGTGTCGGCATAGGGAGCCAGGCTCTCCGGTCGGCGGGCCCATAGCGTGGTCGGAAAGCCCTCTTCGACGATGCGCCGCGCCATGGGCGCGCCCTGACTACCCAGACCGATGAATCCGACCCGAACCATGTGAGCCTCCAAACTCGAAAGACGTGGTTACGCCGATACTTTCGCCTGCGGGCGCCAGAAGGTGGCGAGCAGGCCGACGGTGGCCACAACGCCGATGCCGAACGCGACGGCGCCGCCGGCCCACCCGGTGATCTCGATGTCGAACAGTGCGTCCAGTGACGTGCCGCCCGGTCCGAGGATCGCCAGAGCAACCGACACCACGCCAATGGTCAGCACGTACTCGTAGCCCTCACGGAAGACGAAGAACCCGTTGGGACGATGCGCGAGCAGACCGGCGACGAGCATCACGGAGATGGTCGCGGCGCAGGCGAGCGGCGTGAACAGGCCGAGGATCAGCAGGATGGCGGCACCGATCTCGGTGACGACGGACAGCCACGCCTGCAGCGTGCCGTGGCGGAGCCCCAGGCCGCTGAACCAGCCGGCGGTGCCCGGGATCTTGCCGCCGCCGAGCCAATGGTTGTAACCGTGCATGAACATCACGACGCCAAGGACGACGCGAATCAGAAGTAGTGCGAAATCAGCGGATGTCATCGATCCCCCTCCTGGTTAGCTGGGCCGTCTCCGTTATTGCTCTGTGCGGCAGCGGCACTCCGCTGCGCCGCCAGGCACTCCTCGAAGAAGGTGAGGACCCTAGTGTGGTACGCGCGTGCCATGTAGCCCAGCCCGAGCTGGTGGCCGATGCCGAGCTGCCGCTCGATCTGCACCCGCGGTGAGGCCGGGAACAGCTCTCGGATTCCGTCGAGCGCGGCTGCATCCGTCCGCCAGACGTGCTCGTGTTCCGCGGCGGTGTAGTGCACCGGCACCCGCACCCGGGAGGCGACCTCCGGAAAATCGGTCGTCGACCAGCGCTTGATCATCGTGTACTCGTATTTGGCCGCAGCGGAGGCGATCGAGCCGCCGCCGATCAGCTCGGCGGGATAGAGATGCTCCGGTCGCCAGATGAGATCACGTACCCGGTTGGGATCGGCACGGCCGGGGCCACCGAGCACGCTCTGTGCTTCCGGGGTGTATTCGATACCGGTTCCGGCGATTTCGATGCCGAGCACGTCGTTGTCGATGTCCTCGGCGGTGCAACGCAACGCGAGTTCGCACCCGACGGAGTGGGCCCAGAAGAAGGTGCCCGCTCCGCGCGGCCGGTCACCGAGGTGTGCGTCGCGCGCACCGTGCAGGAAGTCGACTCGGCTTTCGGCGGTCTCGAATTCGCCATCGTGTGGCTTCGAGGCCCGGTAACCGGGGCGGTCGAGCGCGAGCACGGTGAAGCCGAGTGCGGCCGCTGCGCGCAGCATCGACAGGTCCGGGTAGCCGGGGCAGTCGAAGTACGGCGCGCTGGCTGCCCCGCCGTGCAGGGCGATGATGACGGCTCGCGGATTCGGAACCTCGATGAGCAGGCCCGAAGAGGGGATGCCATCGACGTCGACGATCTGTGCGAGCGGGGTCGTCGCATCCTCCCCGAGTGCTTCGGATCCGGGTATCAAAGCCGTCACAGGTCGAACCTCACGCGTAATTCCTCAGCAGCACAACACCACTGGGCGTGAGCCCGCCGCTGCTGGCCACCGCGGTCTTGGCGTCGGCAACCTGGCGCGCGCCGCCCTCGCCGCGCAGCTGGATCACTGCTTCGTGGATCAGGCCCATGCCATGCGTGCGGCCGTGGGAGAGCTGACCGCCGTGGGTGTTGATCGGGATCAGGCCGTCGCGGGCGATGTTCTTGCCGCCGTCGAGGAAATCCTTTGCCTCGCCGATGCCGCAGAAGCCGAGTGCCTCGATCCACGACAGGCAGTTGAAGGTGAACCCGTCGTAGAGCTGCGCGACATCGATGTCTTGCGGCTGCAAGGTGGTTCGCGACCACATGTGTGCGGCCTGCCCGAGTACCTGCGGCTCGTGGGTGAGCGTGCTCTGGTCCCAGTCGAGCCGTTCGATGATCTGCGTGCCTACGGCTTCGACGTACACCGGCGGCTTGGCGAGGTCCTCGGCAGCGTCGCGGGCGGACACGATCACAGCGGTCGCCGCATCGCACGGCACGTCGCAGTCGTACAGGCCGAACGGTGTGGTGATGGTACGCGCGGAGAGGTAGTCCTCCATGGTCATCTTGTCGCGGTAGATCGCGGTGGGTTCGAGCTCTGCGTTGGCGCGCTGGTTCAACGCGATCCAGCCGAGGGTCTCGCGCGTGGTGCCGTAGCGGTGGAAGTGTCGCTGCGCGTTCTGCGCCAACGTGTGTGCTGCGGACAGCGCTCCGAACGGGATCTGCCAGCTCGTGGTCCGGCCGCTGCCGATCATCGGAGAAAGCTTGCCCTGCTTGACGTATTCGCCGTGAGTGGCTTCCCAGACGGTGCGGAAGCACAGTACGTGCCGTGCCAACCCGGACGCGACCGCGAGCATCGCCGCGATCACGGATCCGCCAGGGCCGAACGTCTCCATGCCGCCGTTGTACCAAGTGGGCCGGATGCCGAGTGCCGACTCGAGTGCGGTCATGCCGCCCTCGCCGAACGGGCCGGTGGGGCCGCCGCCGGGGTACGTCGAGAGCCCGTCGATGTCATCGAGTGTGAGGCCGGCGTCCGCGATCGCGCGCTCGCACGCCTCGATGGTCAGCGACAAGGGCGGCCGCATGAGCCGCCGGCCGATCTGGGACATGCCGACGCCGGTGATGGCGACCTTGTCCTCGAACTTGTCCTGCGACACCATCGGACGCACATAGCGCCATACCTGCTCGGGTTCGACCTCGTCGACCGGCAGTGGAGCGGGCGTGCCCTGTTCCGCGGTCGGACGGAACAGAGGCAGCCAGACGTCCTCCTCCTGTTGGAAGACGACCTCCATGCGCATGCCGAGTTCGAGCGAATCCGGGTCGCACTCGATCGCATTGGTGGTGAGCCGGACTCGCGGGTCGTCCTCGAGCGCCACCTGAGCGATGACGTAAGGCGGCGGCATGCCGGGCAGGCCGAACCGGTGGTTGACGGTGAAGCCGATCAGCGTGGCGTAGCCGGAGACGTCCCGCACGCCCATCTGCTGACCGCGGCAGTACCGGCACACCGGCACCGGCGGATGGATCAACGCCGAGCAGGATTGACACTCCTGTACGCGCAGTTGGTTATCGGCGCCCGAGGTCCAGAAGAAGCGATTCTCTTCTGTCAGTTCGGGAAGCGGGCGTCCCGCCACATCGGCTCCTGTCTGGTTCTTCTCGATCATCTCGCACAGGCGAAAAGATCAGTCGGGGATGACGACCGCTGCCTTCTGCTCGGTGATCGGAGCCGCGGTGCCCTGCTCGTCGCACACCTGCTGGAGGATCTTCAGGGTCTCGTCGAAACTCCTGCCGATCCGAGGGCCCGGCGTGAAGGTCGCGGGAAGCTTGCGCATGCCCTGGATGACACCGATGGTGTCGTAGTGCACGGTTCCGGCCGGGTCGCACTTGTAGTCGGGCATGCGGTCGAGGACCGCGATGACCATCCGCTTGAACACGGTGCGCGCGACGTTCGAGCCGATGCAGCGGTGAATGCCAAGGCCGAAGCTGAAGTGCCGATTGCCCTTTCGGTCGAGCTCGACCTCGTTCGGATTGTCGAACACCTCCGGGTCACGGTTGGCCATCGCCCACGACAGCCACAGCCGCTCACCCTCTTTGAACTGCGTTCCCTCGAATTCACAGTCTGCCGAGAAGGTTCGGCCGTCGCCGGGGGCCGGCGTGTAGTAACGCAGGAACTCCTCGGTGGCAGAGTCAAGCAGTTCGTCGCGGTTGGCGCTCAAGTGCGCACGCTCTTCGGGGTTCTCCGAGAGCCACTCGAGCGAGTGCGCGGTGAGCGCGGTGGTGGTGTCGAAGCCACCACCGATGATCAGCGCCAGGATGCCGAGTCGTTCCATGTCGGCCATTTCACCCTCGATGGGCGCGTTGACGACCGCGTTGACCAGGCCGGGCCGCGGGTTCTCGCGGATCTCGACCAGGTTCGTCAGGAGGTCGAGTCCCATCGCGCGGTGCAGTTCGTTGACGCGCGCGATATCGGGGGAATCCGGCGGCGTGTAGACCGCCGCGTGCACCGGCTCGTTGTAGACCGTCCAGCGCTCGAGCGGAACACCCATCATGGCCAGGGTCAGGACGGCGGGAACGATGTTGGCCAGGTCGTCGACGAAGTCGATGCTGCCGCTTTCGATCTTCTCGTCGATGCAGGCGCGCACGATCTCGTCGATGAACGGCACCCAGCGCTGCACGGCAGCGGGGGAGAGGTATGGGTTGAGGATCGAGCGGTGCTCTTTGTGCTCCGGTGGGTCCATCTCGAGAATGCCGCCGCGCACACCCGACGCACGCGAAGCGGTAGGGATGGAGATGCCCTTGTAGCCCTTTCGGACGCCGTAAACATCGTGATCGTTCGAGACATCGGCCGACCGAGAAAGGGCGAAGACCTCTTTGCTGCCCGCGGCAACCCAGTGGCCGCCATGGGTTTCCGACCAAGCCATCGGGCACTTCGACTGCATTTCCTGCGTTATCGACAGGAAGTTCTCGCGGTATTCCGGCGTGTGCCGGTCGAAGGTGTAGCTGTTCTCTTTGCGGTTGTCATCTCGCGCGACGTCTTCGACGGTCACGGCGGTGTCCTCTCTGGGTGTTCGAAGTGGCCGGCGCGCGGGGGCGCCGGCCACTGGGGCACGCCTTAAACGATGGAGATCGCCTGCTCCGGGCAGGAGTGCACGGCTTCGCGCACCTTGTCTTCCTGTCCGGCGGCGACCTCTTCATTAACCGGTGACGAATGTCCGTCGACGTCGTCTAGTTCGAACGACTCCGGTGCGATCATTGCGCACAGGGTGTGGCCCTGGCAGCGTTCTCCGTCGACCCGTACCTTCATGGTCGTCCTCCCTTGTGCGAGTGAAATCTGTTGTGCGGCTTTAGACGTGGTAGTCGTACCACTTGAGGTAGCCGCCGGCGTCGACACGCATCTGCATACCGGTGACGTAACGCGACTCCTCCGAAGCGAGGAAGAGCACCATGTTGCTGATGTCGCTGGGCTCGATCCACGGCACGGGCATGGCCTGCTGGATGTAGAAGACCGGCTCGGCATCGGCCAGGGTCGGGTTCTCGAGGTCCGGGCGGAACGAGCGGTACATCGGCTCGCTCTTGAGCATGTCGGTGTTGCAGTTGGTCGGGTGCACGACGTTGGCGCGGATGCCACGCGGCGCGAGATGGGTGGCGAGCTCATGGATGAACTGCGACAGTGCCCGCTTGGAGAACATGTAGGCGACACCACCGAGGTCTTTGCCCGGATTGTCGACCTTGGCGGTGTCCATCAGCGCGGCGGTCGAGCCGGTCGCGATGATCGAGGCTCCCTCGGCCAGGTGCGGCAGCGCGGCGTGCACGGCGTTCATGGTGCCCACCAGGTTGGTGTTCACCACGTCGGCCCATGCCTGGGTCTGCGGCTCGCCCTTCATGCCGGCCACGCCGGCCTGGGCGACCACGATATCGACCTTGCCGAGCTCGCTGATGCCGCGCTCGAGCGCTTCTTTCACCTGCGCGAACTCGCGCACGTCGGCCACGGCGGTGACGACGCGTCGATCGAGCTTCTCGATCAGGCGCGCGGTCTCGTCGAGATCCTCACGGCTGGCCATCGGGTAGCCGATGGTCGAGATGTCCTCACAGATATCGATGGCGATGATGTCCGCGCCCTCTTCGGCCAACCGCAATGCGTGGCTACGACCCTGCCCACGCGCTGCGCCGGTAACGAAGGCGACTTTCCCTGCAACCCGTCCCACTGGAGTTCCTTTCGCTTGCCGCACTACTTGATCTTCAACCGCTGGAAACTACTGCCCGGCTATGTGTTTCGTCCGCCGTTTACGCCGAGGATCTGCCCGGTGATGTAACCGGCTTCTTCGGAGCACAGGAACGCGGTCGCCGCGGCGATGTCCTCGGGACGGCCGACCCGGCGGACCGGGGTGCGCTCGATGTGGTCCTCGACGGTGCCACCGAGCAGGCCGCGCTCCTCGTTCTTGCGAAGCATCGGCGTATCGATGAAGCCGGGCGGCACGGCGTTGACCGTGATGCCCTCCGGGCCGAGTTCCAGCGCCAGGGACTTGGTGAGCCCATTCACCGCCGACTTGGCCGCGACGTAGGGCGACATGAACGGCTGGCCACCATGGGTGCTCGACGAAGAGATATTCACGATCCGGCCCCAGCCGGCCGCCGACATATCGGGCAGCACGGCCTGGGTGGTGTGGAAGACGCCGCTGAGGTTGACGTCAACGATGCGCTGCCAGTCCTCGAACGAGAGATTGCGGAAACGCTTGTACTTCTCCATCCCCGCGGCGTTGACCAGGATCGTCACCGGCCCGAGCTCGGCATGGATGGCGGCGAGGGCTTCGTCTATCTCTGCACGGCTGGTGACGTCGGCCCGATAGGCGAACTTCTCGTCGAGCGGATTGAGATCGACTGTCGCAACGTTGTATCCGTCGGCGCGCAGTCGTTCGGCGATCGCCTTGCCGATACCCGAACCGCCGCCGGTGACGAGTGCGTTCCGCACGACTGCATCTCCGCTTGTTGTCACGACCAGGCCTCGTTGCCTGCGATGGTGGTGCGGTGCATGGTGCGCTCGGACGACGGGTCGTACGGCAGCGCACGATGCAGCATTCCGGTGTTGTCCCAGATCACGACGTCGTTGACCTGCCAGTCATGGGTGTAGCAGAAGCGTTCCTGCGTCGCCCACGCCTGCAGTTCGTCGAGCAGTTCGCGGCTCTCTTCGGGTCGCATGCCGACGACGTGGTCGGCAGTCGCACCGATGACGAGCGACTGGCGTCCGTCCTGGCGGTTCCACACCAGATCCGACTCGTGAGTGGGAAGCTGACGCCACGCCGCGAGCTGCTCGTCGGTGGGGTTGGGCTGCACGAGACGTTGCGCAGCCTCGAAGCTGTGCACGACCCGCAGTCCCTCGTAGCGCTTGCGGTCGGCCTCGGGCAGGTTCTCCCATGCCGCGTAGGTGCTGGCGAATTCCGTTCCGCCACCGACCATTGCGACGTGGCGTGCCGTCAGCATCGTTGCCTTGGCGGGCACGTCATTGGTGGTGTCGTCGATATGCCAGTGGAAGGTGCCCTTGAGGTACTCCGCGGAGCGGCTCTTGGCGGGGTCGAGTGAGACGACGAAAACTTCCTTGCCGGCAGGCGCGAGCACCGGGCCGAGCTTGCGGCTGAACCGTACCTGCGCGTCGTCGTCCAGATCGAGTCCGCGAATCAGCAGTACGCCGCGCCACTTGAGCGCCTCGAGGCACCGCGCGATGACCGCTTCGTCGTCCAAATTGTCGACGCCGGTCACCTCCACACCGAGCGACGGACCGAGCGCTTTCGTCTCAACCACAAGAATCTCCCTTCCAGATACGAGAACCGTACTCTCCGCCACATTCGATTCGCAAGGTTCGGCCCCGCTCGACGCCAAAGTGGGCATATCGGGCAGTTTGGGCGCTCCACTTGGGGCTTTGGGGGTAGGCGGATGGCGGTGTCATTGCTAATATTCTCTCAGAACGATTGTAGTGTTCTCAAACGAGAGAATGCTATTTCCAACTCAGCGAGGAGACCGGATGTCAACTCAGGACACGGTGTCGGCCGCCGCGACGAACGGCCAGGCCAACGGCGCCGGTGAAACTGGTATCGACACCAGCAAGCGCCTGCTCATAGACGGGCAGCTCATCGCGACTCCGAAGACTTTCCCGACGATCAACCCCGCGACCGGCGAGGTCATCGGCCACGCCCCCGATGCGGGCATCGCCGAAACCGAGGCTGCCATCGCCGCGGCGCGCAAGGCGTTCGACACGACGACTTGGTCCACGGACGTGAAGTTCCGGGCGAAGTGCCTCGATCAGTTGCACCGGGCGCTGGAAGAGCGCAAGGAAGAACTGCGCGCACTGACCATCGCCGAGGTCGGCGCGACCGTCATGCTGACCCACGGCAATCAGCTCGAGGCGCCGATCGGCATCGTCCGCTACTACGCCGACCTGCTCGAGAACTACGAGTTCACCGAGGAGCTCGGCTCGGTCGAGATTCGCGGTGCGCAGCACCGGCGCTGGGTAGAGAAGGAATCGGCCGGCGTCGTCTCCGCGATCATCGCCTACAACTACCCGAACCAGCTCGCGCTGGCGAAGCTCGCTCCCGCCCTCGCCGCCGGGTGCACCGTCGTGCTCAAGGGTGCGCCGGACACTCCGCTCATCACACTGCTGCTTGGCGAGATCATCGCGAACAACACCGATATTCCCGCCGGCGTCGTGAATGTCCTGTCCTCGTCCGAGATCGCCCCCGGCGAGCTGATGACCACGCACCCCGACGTGGACGTCGTGACGTTCACCGGCTCTACGCCGACGGGCAAGCGGATCATGGCCGCAGCGAGCGACTCCCTCAAGCGTGTATTCCTCGAGCTCGGCGGCAAGTCAGCGCAGATCATCCTCGATGATGCCGATATCCCGATGTCGGCCATGCTCGCGGCATTCACGATCTGCTCGCACGCCGGTCAGGGTTGTGCGCTCAACACGCGACTGCTGGTCCCGCGGGACAAGCACGATGAGATCGTTGCGCAGATCGTCGCGACGCTGCAGAACATCAAGGTCGGCGACCCGAGTGATCCATCGAACTACATGGGCCCACTGATCAATGCGCGCCAGCGCGACAAGGTGGACGGGATTGTGCAGCGCGCGATCGAGGCGGGCGCGACACTCGCCGCCGGCGGCACACGCACCGACCCGGGGTTCTTCTACGCCCCGACGGTCGTGTCCAACGTCGATCCGGACAGCGAGATCGCGCAGGAGGAGCTCTTCGGCCCGGTTCTCGCCGTCATTCCCTACGACGACGATGACCATGCCGTGGAGATCGCCAACAACTCCAAGTACGGCCTGTCCGGTGGTGTCATCGGCGACTCGGAACGCGCGAAAGCGATCGGACGCCGCATCCGCACCGGCACGTTCAGCATCAACGGCGGCAACTATTTCCATCCCGACGTGCCGTTCGGCGGATACAAGCAATCCGGCATCGGGCGCGAGATGGGTGTGGCCGGACTCGAAGAATTCCTCGAGACCAAGGCGTTCGCGGAGGTGGTCGCATGAAGCCGCTAGCTGGAATCCGAGTCCTCGAGGTCGCGATGTACGGCTTCGTTCCCTCGGCGGGAGCTGTGCTCGCCGACTGGGGTGCCGAAGTCATCAAGGTTGAGCACGCCGTCACCGGTGACCCGCAGCGAGGTCTGCGGCGTACCGGGCCGCTGGTGGTCGAAGGCGACCCGAACCCGAACATCGAGCACGCCAACCGCGGCAAGCGCAGCATCGGCATCGATATGTCCAAGCCGGAAGGCATGGAGGTCCTGCTCGAACTCGCCAAGCGCGCCGACGTTTTCCTGACCAGCTTCCTGCCGCAGGCGCGGTCGAAGTTCGGTTTCGACGTCGACGACATTCGCGCGGTCAACCCGAAGATCGTCTACGCGCGCGGTAGCGCGCTCGGTCCGCGTGGCATCGAGTCCGACAAGGGTGGCTACGACATGACCGCCTTCTGGTGTCGTGCCGGCGTCGCCGCCACGATCACCCCCGAGGGCATGCAGGGCATGATCAGCCCGCCGGGACCGGCCTTCGGTGACACCATCTCGGGCACCAACCTCGCCGGCGGTATCGCCGCGGCGTTGTTGCAGCGGGAGCGCACGGGCGAGCCGTCGGTCGTCGACGTATCGCTGCTTGGTAGCGGCCTGTGGGCGATGGGTCACACGATCGCCCTGTCGGTGCACCTCAACCAGCTGATGAAGTCGCCGCCGCCGGGAGTCCATGGCGCGCCGAACAATCCGCTGACGGGTCTGTACGCCACCTCGGATGGTCGCTACCTGTCGCTGCTGATGATGCAGCCGACGAAGTTCTGGGCCGACGTGTGCCGTCACGTCGACCGGCCCGAGCTAGCGGACGATCCGCGGTTCGCCACCGCCGAATTGATCGCCGAGAACACTCCGGCGGCCGTGGAGATTCTGCGCGAGGAGATCGGCAAGCGGACGATCGCCGAATGGACCGAGCGCTTCGGCACCCTCTCGGGTCCGTGGGCTCCGGTGCAGGACGCGCTGCAGGCCGCCGCCGATCCACAGATCCGTGCGAACGAGTACCTCCGCAAGGCCGGCGAATTGGAGCTGGTGAGTAACCCGGTCCAATTCGATGTCACCGCACCGGATCTCGAGCCGGCGCCGGAGTTCGCGGCGCAGACCGAGGACATCCTGGTGGAACTCGGCCTGGATTGGGATCGGATTATCGAGCTCAAGACGGCCGGCGCGGTCACCTAGTAGTAGGAGAACCCATGCCCTACCTCGCTTCTATCGGGACTTATCTGCCCTGCTGGGGAACCGCGCAGCACCGTGTGGCTGGAGACGATGAGGATGCCATCACCCTCGCCGTCGAGGCCGGCCGCGCTGCAATCGGTTCCGGGGCGCCGGTGGAGTACGTCGTCCTCGTCAGCCGGGACTTGCCGCTGCTGGAAAGCAGCAATGCGGCGGTCCTGCTGGCCGGACTCGGACTCGACCCGGAACTCGAAGTCACGGAGCGACTGGGCGGTGCGCCGGCCACGCTCGACGCACTCAGCTCCGCCCGCCCGCGGACGCTGATCATCGGGGTCGATCTCGAACCGGCCGGGGCGGCGGCCGCACTCACCTCCGATCGCGGATTGCAGGTGCGCACGGCGGCGCGAGTTTCGCGCAGTCTGCCGGTGCGCACCCGCAACGCGACGGGCATCGTGAACGACTACGGCGATCCGCGGCTGCTGCGCGAGCGCGGGTATCTGGCCTCGCTCGCAGCGGCGTGGGTCGACATCCCAGTCGCGGTTGCCGGAGTCGAGCCGGCACTCGCCAGGACCCTGTCGAGTGAGGCATTGGATCCGTTGCCGACCCTCGGGGCAAGCGCGGGACTCTTTGCTTTGGCCGCGATGGCGGAGACGGAAACGAGCGGCACCCTTGTCGGTGTCGAACAGGCGAGTCTGTCCGGTATCGCGGTTGCCACCGGCAAGACCGAGATTCACCGCCGGGAACTGGCGGCTCGGCCAATGCCCGAACGTACTTACCTACCGGGCTCGGACATCCCGATCTCGCTGGCGGCCTACGCGCGGGCCTTCGAGGCAAAGGTGCGATGGGAGGCCGGCAAGTACGCGGGCAGCGAGGAGCTGGATTTCCCGCCGCGATACCGCACGGATGACGACGGCACGCTGCATACCGATTACGAGTTGGTGCCGCTGCCGCGCACCGGCACGGTTTACACCGAGGTCACCGTGCATATCCCGGTGCCGGGCCTCAAGACGCCGTACACACTGGTGATCGTGGAACTCGACGAGGTCGGGGTCCGGGCATTGGTGAAGGTGACAGGTGCCGAACCCGACACCGTGGACATCGGCGACCGCGGACGGTTGGTACTGCGGCGAGTCGCACTGCGATCCGGGGTACCCGATTACGGGTACGCGTTCGAACCGGAGCGCGCGTCCGAAAGCACACAGGACACGGAGGCGGCATGAAACGGGTAGCCATCGTCGGCGCGGGCATGACCCCGTTCGCCGAGCACTTCGCGTTGGGCATCAAGGACCTGCTCCCGATCGCGTTCGCCGAGTGCGCGGGCAGCGTGGACAAGGGGTTGGACAAGTCCGATCTGCAGGCCGCCTGGCTCGGCTCCATGGGTACAACGGACGGATTCCCGTCCGGGATACTCGCGGATTCCCTTGGGCTGCCGGATATTCCGGTGACCCGCGTGGAGAACTCCTGCGCGACCGGGCATGACGCGCTGCGCAATGCCGTGTTCGGGATCGCCTCCGGCGCTGTCGATGTCGCGCTCGTGATGGGTGCGGACAAACTGCGCGAGACAGCCTCTAAGGACATCCTGTGGGAGTGGGAGGCGATGGCGCGCGATATGGCGTGGGACTACCCGCTCGGCGTCATCGCGCCTGCCGGGTTCGCCCTGCATGTGCGTCGCTACCTGCACGATTCGCCGGCGACGCGCGAGCACTTGGCGATGGTCGCGGTGAAAAACCACCGTCACGGCCTGAACAATCCGAAGGCCCGGCTGCGTTTCGAGATCACGGTGGAACAGGCGCTCGAGGCTCCGATGGTGGTGTCGCCTTTCGGCATGTACGACTGCGCGCCCCAGAGCGACGGTGCCGCGGCACTCGTGCTCGTGTCCGAGGATGTGGTGGACCGCTACACCGATCGCCCGGTGTGGGTGCGCGGTGTGGGGCTCGGCCTCGATTCGGTGATGCACCAGCACAAGCGGGACATGACCTCGTTCCCCGCCACCGTGCGCGCCGCCAAGCAGGCATTCGGAATGGCCGGATTGACCCCGGCGGACATCGACGTCGCCGAGGTGCACGACTTCTTCACCGGCATCGAGTTGATGAGCTACGAGGATCTCGGCTTCGCCGATCGGTTCGAGGCGTTCAAGCTCATCGAATCCGGTGCCACGAATGTCGGGGGCACGCTGCCGGTCAATCCGAGCGGTGGCCTGAACACCCGGGGCCACCCGCCGGGTGCCACCGGAATCGCGCAGTGCGTCGAATTGTTCGGCCAGCTGCGCGGATCGGCAGCGAACCAGGTTGAAGGTGCTCGAATCGGTTTGGGACACAACCTGGGTGGGCCGACCGCGGTCGCCGCGGTGACCATTCTGGAGGGACCAGGGGAGTGATCGGTTCATGACGTTCGTCATCACCCAGCGGTGCTGCAGCGACGCGAGCTGCATCGCCGAGTGCCCGGTGGATTGCATCCGGCCGCGGCCGGAGGATCCCGAATACAAATCCGCGGAGATGCTCTACATCGATCCCGATACCTGTATCGACTGCGGTGCGTGCGCAGATGCCTGCCCGGTGGACGCGATCTACTCCGAGTTCGATGTGCCGGAGGAGATGGGCCGGTACGTCGATCTCAACCGTGTCTACTTCGAGCGCTACCCACTCGACACCAGCCTCGACGGCCTGGCGCCGAGCCCGAAGCGGCTGTCGGACGAGCTCGGCACACTCCGGGTCGCGATCATAGGCGCCGGTCCCGCCGCCTGTTACGCGGCGGAGGAGTTGCTCGCCCGCGGCAAGGTGGAGGTCGAGATCTTCGACCGACTGGCCGCGCCGTGGGGATTGATCCGTAGCGGCGTCGCCCCGGACCACCAGGAGACCAAGGGCGTGGCGAACATGTTCGCCACCGCCTTCCGGTCCGATGCGGTGAACTTCCATCTGAATGTGAATGTCGGCGAGCATGTTTCGCTTGCGGAGCTGCTCGACCACCATCACGCGGTGATCTACGCGGTTGGTGCATCGAGCGATCGGCATCTCGGGATCCCCGGTGAAGATCTGCCCGGCAGCCACTCCGCCACCGAGTTCGTTGCCTGGTACAACGGTCACCCCGACCACGCTGGCCGGGAGTTCGACCTGTCCGGCGAGCGGGCCGTGATCGTCGGCAACGGCAATGTGGCTCTCGATGTGGCTCGGATTCTCACCCTGGACCCGGATGAGCTTGCCGGCACCGACATCGCCGACCACGCGCTCGAGGCCCTGCGGGAAAGCAACATTCGCGAGGTTGTCGTGCTCGGTCGCCGTGGTCCGGTGCAGGGCGCGTATTCGGCATCGGAGTTCCTGGCGCTCGCCTACCTGCCGGGCGTCGATGTCGTCATCGACCCCGAGGACCTGGTTCTCGACGATGCGAGCAGTGCCGTCCTCGACGATCCCGAGGTCGATCCGACGCTGACCTTCAAGATGGATCTCGCCCGCGAGTTCGCCGATCGACCCGCGGCCGGGGGCAACCGGCGCATCGTGTTCCGCTACCTCGCCTCGCCCACGGAACTGCGCGGTGGAGATCGGGTGGAGGCGCTCGAGTATGTACGCAACGAACTCGATGCGGAGCTCAACGCCACTCCTACCGACGAAACCGGCAGCATCGCAACCTCATTGGTGCTGCGGTCGGTGGGCTACCGGGGTGCCCCGGTCACCGACGTGCCGTTCGACGATGCCCGCGGTGTGATTCCGAACGAGCGCGGCCGAGTCGCCGACCTGACCGGGGTCTACACCACCGGTTGGATCAAGCGTGGTCCGCGCGGCGTGATCGGCACCAACCGTGCCGACTCAGCGGAGACGATCGCCACGCTGATCGAGGACTTCGAGGCAGGCACCCTCACCCCACCGACCGGGAGCCGGACCGATCTGGCCGCATTGCTGGCGGAACGTCAGCCCGAGGTGATCGACAAAGCGCGATGGTCCGCCATCGATGCCGCGGAGAAGGCCGCCGGAACCCCGCACGGCCGGCCCCGGGTGAAGTTCATCAGCCTCGAGCAGTTGCGCGCGACCATCGACTGAGAGTTCGTGCCAGCGCTGAAAGGCATCGCCCACTTTTCCGCCCGCGTGCGTGGGATTCCGCGGGTAGGGCCGAAAAGTGGGCGCCTGCGTTCACGTGCCGCGCGCGCCGCAGCGCGTAGCACTCAGGAGAGGTAGCGCACCAGGCTGACCGCGACACAGGCCGGCTTGTCGGCACCCTCGGCGGCAATCGTGACGGTGCGCTCGGCCTGTACGCCGCCCGGGACATCGGTGACGCTGTCCAGGGTGACGGTGCCGCGCACCCGGCTGCCGACGGTGACGGGGGAGATGAAGCGCACCTTCCCCAGTCCGTAGTTGATCGCCATACGTGCGTTGACCACCATCACCTGCTGGGTGATCGGGGCGAGCAGCGACAGCGTGAGGAACCCATGGGCGATCGTGGCGCCGTAGGGCCCATCGGCGGCGCGCTCGGCGTCGACGTGGATCCACTGATGGTCGCCGGTCGCCTCGGCGAACCGGTCGATGCGCTCCTGATCGATGGTGATCCACTCGCTCGTGCCCACCTCGGTGCCGATTGCGGCGCGCAGTTCGTCGAAGGAGTTGAAGTCGGTCATGGGGCCTCCCGTACAAACGAAATCGCCGGGCGTCGGATGACGCCCGGCGATGGATGAACTTATCGCAGTTGGTCTTTCACGACCTTGCCGGTCGCATTCATCGGCAAAGCGTCGAGGAAGGCGACCGAGCGCGGCACCTTGAAGCCCGCCATCTTTTCCTTGCTCCACGCGATGAGGTCCGCCTCGGCGACC
>NZ_LRRB01000033.1 GCF_001646865.1 Aldersonia kunmingensis
GTGGACCTTCGTGAGCAGACCGTTACCGCCGGAACAACCGTGCTGCGCTTCGATATTGATGCCTACACGCGGTGGCGTCTGCTGGAGGGTCTGGATGACATCGGACTGACATTGCGGCAGGTAGACGCTATAACCGAGTTCGAAAAGGCAAGGCCGTCATACAAACCGACGACGCTGCCGGAACCGGTCGACGCGAACTGACTTCCCTTGTGCCGAGCGGATTTACTACCGCTCGGAAGCAAATTTTGCAAGTCCTAAACGATGAAATTGGGCGTGGCACATAGACTCTTGCGCTTTTGGGGTTTACCGTGTAGCTAAGTCGGTCCATAAATGGGCCTCTAAGTCTGCGGAGGATCTCGAATGAACAAGGCTGAGCTGATTGACATTCTGACCGACAAGTTGGGGTCCGACAGACGTACCGCGACCGAAGCGGTCGAGAACGTCGTCGACATCATCGTGCGTGCCGTGCACAAGGGCCAGAGCGTCACCATTACCGGCTTCGGTGTGTTCGAGCAGCGCAAGCGTGCCGCGCGTGTGGCCCGCAACCCGCGCACCGGCGAAACCGTAAAGGTGCGGCCGACTTCCGTTCCGGCCTTCCGTCCCGGTGCGCAATTCAAGGCCGTCATCGCCGGTAAGCAGAAGCTGCCTGCGGCCGGCCCCGCTGTGAAGCGTGGCTCCACCGGAACCGCGACCGCCGCCAAGGCACCTGCCAAGAAGGCTGCAGCGAAGAAGACCACTGCGGCCAAGAAGACCGCGGCCAAGGCTCCTGCCAAGAAGGTCACCGCGGCCAAGAAGGTCACGCCCGCGAAGAAGGTGACCGCGGCCAAGAAGGTCACGGCGGCCAAGAAGGCGCCCGCGAAGAAGGTGACCGCGGCCAAGAAGGCTCCGGCCAAGAAGGTCACGGCGGCCAAGAAGGTCACGCCCGCGAAGAAGGTGACCGCGGCCAAGAAGGCTCCGGCCAAGAAGACCACGGCAGCAAAGAAGGCCCCGGCCAAGAAGGCCACGGGCCGCCGCTAACCCACCATCCGCGACCGACGAAGGCGGCCCCCCGGACCACGTGTCCAGGGGGCCGCTCGTTGGTTTGGTTATCCGCGCGGCGCGAATGTTGGCGGATTCACAACGCCGCCAGCCGATCTCGCAAACGGGTCAGTCCGCGGCCGGTGCCGGCGACTCCGGGAACGGGCTGTCGAGATGGTCGGCCGCAACGAGTTTGCCGTCGTGCAAGGACAGCACCCACACGCTGCCTTTGCGATTGCGCGCGGGCGGGAGTGTGACGCCGTCTTGCTCGGCCCACCACGCGAGCAGATCGGGAATCACCTTGCCCTGACTGCACACGACCCGGATGCCGTTCTTGTCGGCGATCTTTCGCATGCGATCACGTCCGGCGGCGGGATCGTCGCGATAGGCCTCTTCCGACAGCGTTGGCTCGTCGCTGATCTCCACGCCGAGCTTCGCGGCGAGCGGCACCACGGTCTGAGTGCACCGAGTGCGGTCCGCCGAGTGGACGTCGGTGGCGCCGAATGTGAGCAGGTTCGGCACGAGCGCCTGGGCCTGACTGCGCCCGACATCGTCGAGTGGCCGCTTCCGGTCGTCGCCCTTGTACCGCTTGCGTCGTCCTGCCTTCGCATGGCGGACCAGTAGGAGCGTCTCGGTATCGGCCGGTACCCGCTGAAACTGGCGCAGCACGCGGCGATCCATCGGATAGGACAGCTCGTTCAACATCCGGCTCGGTGGGATCCAGAGCAGCTTGTCGACCTCGTCGGACGAGGAGAACTCGCCCTCGACGGCGCGGGCGGCCCAGTAATCGACTCGTTTGAGTCTCCGGTGACCCGGGACCGGATACGTCACCCGAGCGACGTGGCGACCGAGCACGCACTCGACACCGGCCTCCTCGGCAACCTCGCGGACCGCCGCCATCATGGCGGTCTCACCAGGTTCGAACTTTCCCTTCGGAAACGACCAGTCGTCGTAACGAGGCCGGTGGATGAGGGCTACTTCGATCCCATCGGGGCTGGCCGGGGCGGGGCGCCACAGCACGGCACCAGCGGCAAAGACATTCGCCTTCGCAACCGCGGATTCGGTCGAGTTCACCGGTCTCCTTCTTCTCCGTCGCCGGAAATGATTGGTTGCGAACACCGGTCTCTGGTTACGAGCCCGTCACGCGCCGACTGCGAATGAACTCCTCCTGATGCTCGCGCACCTGTTCGCCACGCGCGGGTGAGGCCACCCAGCTGCCATCCGAATCCAATATCCAGCACCGTGTCGTTGGATCCAGTGCGGAATCGAAGATATCGCCCAGGTAGTCCATGAGCTTCGGATCCTTCACCTGCGCCATGACTTCCACGCGGCGATCGAGATTGCGGTGCATCATGTCCGCGCTGCCAATCCAGTACTCATTCGACGCCTGGAAGTGCAGGATCCGCGAGTGCTCGAGGAAGCGGCCGAGAATCGAACGCACCTCGATGTTTTCGCTCAGGCCCTCGACACCGGGTTTGAGGGCGCAGATGCCACGCACGAACACCTGCACCGGTACCCCGGCCTGTGAGGCGCGGTAGAGCGAATCGATGACTTCCTCGTCGACCAGAGCGTTGGCCTTCAGCCGGATTCCCGCGTCCTCGCCGGCGAGCTTGCGTTCGATCTCGCCGTGCACACGTTCGATGATGCCCTTACGCACGCCGTACGGCGCGACGAGCAGGTTGCGGTACTCCGCCTTGCGCGAATAGCCGGTCAGCGAGTTGAACAGGTCGGTGAGGTCGGCACCGAGTTCGGGCGCGGCCGTGAGCAATCCGACGTCCTCATAGAGCCGGGCAGTTTTCGGGTTGTAATTGCCGGTTCCGATATGGCAGTAGCGCCGGATCGTCGAGCCCTCGCGCCGTACCACCAGGCACGTCTTGCAGTGGGTCTTGAGTCCGACGAGTCCGTAGACCACGTGCACACCGGCCTGCTCCAGCGTGCGCGCCCATTTGATGTTGGCCTGCTCGTCGAACCGGGCCTTGATCTCCACGAGGGCGACAACCTGCTTGCCCGCCTCCGCGGCATCGATGAGCGCGTTGACGATCGGGGAGTCGCCGGAGGTCCGGTATAGCGTCTGCTTGATCGCGAGCACCTGGGGATCGGCGGCGGCTTGCTCGATGAAGCGCTGCACGCTCGTGGAGAACGAGTCGTACGGATGGTGCACAAGCACATCGCCCTCGCGCAGCGTGGAGAAGACGCTCTTCGGGGTCTCGCGCTCGCCGAATGCGGGATGGGTGGCGGGCACGAACGGCTTGTCCTTCAGGCCCGGCCGATCCACGCCGTATACCTGCCACATGCTCGACAGATCGAGCAGCCCCGGCACCTGGATGACGTCGGCCGGATTGACGTCGAGTTCACGCAGCAGCAGCTCGAGCATGTGCCCGGACATGTCGTCGGCGACTTCGAGCCTGACCGGTGACCCGAACCGGCGCCGGGCGAGCTCGCGCTCGAGTGCCTGCAGGAGGTCCTCGTCGCGGTCCTCTTCGACCTCGAAATCGGCGTTGCGAGTGATCCGGAACGCGTGATGCTCCACCACGTACATGCCGGGAAACAGCACCTCGAGATGTGCGGCGATGAGCTCTTCCAACGGCAAGAAGCCGATCACCGAGCCGGGTCCCTCACCGCGGCGCAGCTGCACGAACCGGTCCACGTTGTCGGGCACCTTCACGCGGGCGAAGTGCTCACCGGAATTCGACGAATCACGAACTGTCACAGCAAGATTGAGGCTCAACCCGCTGATGTAGGGGAAGGGGTGGGCGGGGTCGACCGCGAGGGGCGTGAGCACGGGGAAGACCTGCTCGTGGAAATACTCCGACATGCTCCGCCGCTCGTCGGCGGAGAGGTCCTCCCAGCCGATGATCGCGATTCCCTCGGCGAGCAGTTCGGGCAGCACCGAGTCGAGGAACACCCGCGCATGCCGCGACGCAATCTCCTGGGCGCGTAACGCGATCATGGCGAGTTGCTCGCGCGGAGAGAGGCCGTCGGCGGACCGCACCGAGAGGCCGGTCTCGTCGCGGCGCTTGAGCCCGGCGACCCGCACCATGAAGAACTCGTCGAGATTCGAGGCGAAGATGGCGAGGAACTTGGCGCGTTCGAGCAGGGGCAGCGACGTGTCCTCGGCGAGGGCGAGCACTCGCGAATTGAAGTCGAGCCAGCTCAGTTCGCGGTTGAGGTACCGATCGTCGGGCAGTCCGGCGACGGTGGCGTCGATGAATGGCGTGGCGGCCGGCGGCGCCGTCGGTATGCGGGGTGCGACAGTGAGCGCGCCGTCCTCGCGATGACTGCCGTTTTCGTCCGCGGCCTGGCCGGTATCGGGCGAATCGGTTTGCGTGCCGGAACCTACTGTTTCGCTCACGCCCCCAATCATCCCTCAGATGTCCACCGGCGTCATCGAAGCGGGCGATCGAGCGCACTCGCTCGCCGCCAGTCGATTGCCGTGAGTGCCTCGCGAGTGGCCGGACCCACGCCGAGTTGCACGGCGAGATCGAGGTCGTCGGGGGTATCGACATCGAGCCGCAAGCCCGGCCACGTCCCGGTCAATTCGACCGCGGCGGCGTCGAGATGCCTGCGTGCGGAGTCCGGTCCGAACTGTGGGCGCAGCGGCTCGGCAGCGGTGCGCCAGACCAGCGCCGCAGTACCGGTGCCGTGATGATCGACGACAACGGAATTGCGTTCATCGGTTGCCGCGCAGAGCATTTCATCGAGCTCGTCGGGTCGCAACGAGGGGAGGTCGGGCTGCAGTGCGAGCAGATGCACGGGACCGTGGCGGTCGCGCACGTCGTGGGCGGCATGCGCGAGCGCGGTGTTGAGCAATTCGAGCGAATCCGCCGCCGCGGCGATGGGCTCGTCGAGGACATGCGCGCCGTGCCGGCGGGCGAGATCGGCGACCCGCGGATCGGGTGTCACCACCGTGGTTGCCGCGACGTTGCCTGCCTGTTCGACCGCGGCGAGGGTGTCGGCGAGCATGGCCAGGACAAGGCGTGCGCGCCCGGCCGGCGGCAGTACTGCCGCCAGCCTGCTCTTCGCGCGGTCCAGGCTCTTGACCGCGACGACGGCGTACACGGTCGTGCTCATGTTGGCAATAATGCCAGCCTCGATCGCGCCGACAGCGCTTGCGGCGGGCGATAGGGTCGAGTGCAGCGGGGGTTCAGCGAACAGGCCAGCAGGGTTTGAGCGAAGGGAGCGGGTGCGATGGTCAGGGCTGCGGTGCTCGGTGCGGGATCGTGGGGCACGGCGTTTGCCAAGGTTCTTGCGGAAGCGGGGACCGACGTGACGATCTTGGCTCGTACCCCCGATATCGCGAAGGCGATCGTCACCGAACACGAGAACCCCTTTTATCTGCCCGGGGTCGAACTGCCGCGAATGAAGGCGACCACCGACTACGCCGAGGCGCTCGCCGGAGCTGATATCTCCGTATTCGCCGTGCCGTCGCAGACGCTCCGCGAAAACCTCGAGCAGTGGAAGGGTTCCATCGAGCCCGATTCGACCATGCTCAGCCTGGCCAAGGGCATCGAAACCGGCACGCTGCTGCGCATGAGTCAGGTCATCACCCAGGTCACCGGGGCCGACGCGAGCCGGGTCGCGGTGCTGTCCGGGCCCAATCTCGCCAAGGAGGTTGCGGCGCGCCAGCCTGCCGCGACCGTCATCGCGTGCCCCGACTCCGGTCGAGCCATCGAGCTCCAAAAAGCTTGCGCCACAGGATATTTCCGGCCGTACACGAACTCCGATGTGATCGGTTGCGAGGTCGGCGGTGCCTGTAAGAACGTCATCGCGCTGGCCTGCGGTATCGCTGCCGGAATGGGCTTGGGCGACAACACACTCGCCAGCATCATGACGCGCGGACTGGCCGAGATCATCCGCCTCGGGGTCGCAGTGGGTGCCCGCCCGGCGACCCTCGCCGGATTGGCAGGCGTGGGCGACCTCGTTGCCACCTGCACATCGCGGCTGTCTCGGAACCACTCCTTCGGCTTCGTACTCGGTGAGGGCGGTTCACTCGAGGAGGCCCAGGCTGCGGCGCACGGGCAGGTCGCCGAAGGCGTGAAGTCGTGCACGTCGGTGCGCGCCCTCGCGGAGGCCTACGACGTGGAGATGCCGATCACCGACTCCGTGCATCGGGTGTGCCACGAAGGCATGACCGCGCGCGAGGCCGGGGAGTACCTGCTGGGTCGCCGGCATAAGCCGGAGTAGGCCCACGCACAAGCCGGGATTGCGGCAATCGCCGCAATCCGCAGTGAGATAACCACCGCACTCGATTAAATCGAATCGGCCGATTGGGCGATCCGGCGGTACCGTTTGTGCCGTGACGAACCGGATCCGGGTCGGCGTGTTATTCGGCGGCCGCAGCAACGAGCACTCAGTTTCCTGCGTTTCCGCAGGTAGCGTGCTGCGCCATCTCGACACCGAACGCTATGAGGCGGTCCCGATCGGGATCACCGAGGACGGCACCTGGCTGCATGGCGTGGTGGACCCGCGCGACTTCGTCCTGGCCGAGGACGCACTGCCCGCGGTCTCGCGCACGGGCACCCCGGTCGCGCTGTCGGCCGATCCCGCTCGCCGCGGTGCACTCGTGGATATCTCCGACGGTGCCGCCGGCAGCGTCATCGACACGGTTGACGTCGTCTTCCCCGTGCTGCATGGCGCCTTCGGCGAAGACGGCACCGTCCAGGGACTGCTGGAGCTGGCCGACGTGCCCTACGTCGGCCCCGGCGTGCTGTCCAGTGCGGCCGCGATGGACAAGGAATTCACCAAGAAGCTGCTCGGCGCGGCCGGTCTGCCGATCGGCACCCAGATCGTTCTCCGGCCCGGCGTCGAGACCCTGACCGAGGACCAGCGCACCACCCTCGGCCTGCCGGTTTTCGTCAAGCCCGCCCGCGGTGGCTCTTCGATCGGCATCTCCCGGGTCGCCCACTGGGCCGACCTGGACACCGCCATCGCCGCAGCACGCAAGCACGACCCGAAGGTGATCATCGAGGCGGAGATCCCGGGACGCGAGGTCGAGTGCGGTGTGCTCGAGTATCCCGACCTGCGCGTCGAGGCGAGCGTGGTGGCGGAGATCCGGATGGCGCCGGTGACCGATGACCACACGGCGTTCTACGACTTCGACAGCAAGTACATCGATGATGTCGTCGAATTCGATGTGCCGGCGAAGCTGGACGACGACACGAGCGATGCGATCCGCGCGTTCGCCGTGGAGGCGTTCCGCGCGCTGGACTGCACCGGGTTGGCGCGGGTGGACTTCTTCGTCACCGAGAGCGGGCCGGTGATCAGCGAGATCAACACCATGCCGGGCTTCACCGCGATCTCGATGTACCCGCGCATGTTCGAGGCGGCCGGCGTGGAGTACGCGACGCTCGTCTCGACGCTGATCGAAACCGCGCTGGCTCGGGGGACCGGGCTGCGGTAACGCGCCACATCAGTTGGGGATCGGCGCCGGATCGATCGGTTTCGCCGGCAGTGTTTCGGCGACGGTGTTGGAAATGTCCTGAACAGGCGTCGGGCCGGAGCCCGGTGGCACTGTCAGCGCGATGTACACACCCCGGTCGACGACGTACCACGTGCTCGACGCGGCCTCGCCGCCCGGATCCGTGACTTGGAACCACTGCACCCCGTTGACGAGTTGCAGCGCCGCCGCGGCATTGAATTCGAGCGGCCGGTCGAGACCGCAGCGCAAAACGACAAGGTCGTTGTTGTCCTCGCCGGTCCACGCCTGGGTTGCCGGTGGTGCTGGCTCAACCAGTTCGGCAACGGAGTAGGCGCCGAGCTCGTCCGGCAGTGCGGCGAGGAGCTCAGTGCAGTCGGGGCTGTCCGCCTGCGGGGCGGGAACCGTGGTGAGTGAGACGGGTGCCTGCTCGGGGTTCCGGTTCGCGAGCACGGCGGCGACGATAATGCCGACGACGAGGGCAACCGGCAGTGCGACGGCCAGGGCGATGAGCGCCGGGTGATGCCGCGGCGATTCGGATTCGGTCATTCGGAGATAACGCGATGGTTCGGAATCTGACAGGTGAGCGTGCGGGTGATACCGCCGACCTGCTGAATCGCGTGGACGACAGCGGTGATGTCGTCATCGCTGCCCCCGCCGATCCGCACAATCACGTCATAAGGGCCAACGACGTCCTCCGAGGAACGCACTCCGGACAGTGCGGCGATGCTCTTGGCGACCAATGCGGCTTTTCCTACCTCGGTCTGGACCAGAACGAATGCTTCGATCGCCAACCTGAGTCCTTCCCGCCGCGTAGCCCTCCGGTCTCGGTAGAGTCGGCCAGGCTCTGGCTCGCTGCGCGTCGCCGGGCACGTCCCGGCTGCCTGCTCAAACTACCGCAGCGGCGCGGAACGCTCGCCGCGCCGGATCAGCGATCGGGCAGTGAGCTCGAGCACGGGTAAAGCGACGGATCGGCGGAGCGGAGCGGGAACATCGACGGGATCGACGAGCCACACACGGTTGCCGAGTTGGGCGAGTTCGCGGTGATCGAGCGGATCAACCGTGGCCGCGGGCATACTGCCGCCGTCGCGGTCGGCCCGGGGGACGACGCGGCGGTGATCGCGGCTCCCGACGCGCGAGTGGTGGTGACCACCGACATGCTTATCGAGGGCCGGCATTTCCGGCTCGACTGGTCCACGCCCCGTGATATCGGCCGAAAGGCGATCGCGCAGAACGCCGCCGACGTCGTGGCAATGGGGGCGCGACCCACCGGTTATGTAGTCGGACTCGGGTGCCCGGGGGATACCGCCTTGACCGTGGTGGACGGTCTGGCCGATGGCATGTGGCACGAGGCGCAGCGCAGTGGCGCCGGCATCGTCGGTGGCGATCTGGTGCAGAGCCCCCAGTTGGTCCTGTCGGTCACCGCGTTCGGCGACCTGGAAGGCCGTGCGCCGCTGCTGCGTTCGGGCGCACGCCCCGGCGACACCGTGGCGGTGGCGGGCACGCTCGGCCGGTCGGCGGCCGGGATGGCCGCCCTGTCTTCGGGTTCGAGCGGATTCGCCGACCTCATCGCAGCGCATCAGGCGCCCGAACCTCCTTATGCCGCAGCAATTTCCGCATCCCAGGCCGGCGCCAGCGCAATGTCCGACGTCTCCGACGGCCTGCTCGCCGATCTCGGCCATATCGCGGATGCGTCCGGCGTGGTCATCGATATCGCACCCGACGCGGTGCGCGACGAGCGCGTCGAGGAACTTGCCAGGGAACTGGATACCGACCCGAATGTGTTGCTGCTCACCGGTGGTGAGGATCACGCGCTGGTCGCGACCTTCCCGGCTGGTTCGGCACTGCCGGATGGCTGGCGACCGATCGGACGGGTGCAGGCAGTGGGAGATGCGGGCCCGGCGGTCACCGTCGACGGTGCGCCGTGGACGGGTGGCACGGGGTGGCAGAGCTTTGGCGCGTGACGCGGCGGCGAATCGAGGCCTCGCGTGATCGAGCACTCTCAGCATGTCGAGAAAGGTGAATTGATGGTGGCGCGACCGCTCACTGAAGTGGTGGATCCAGGCTGGGCGCAGGCGCTGAGCCCGGTGTCGGAGCGAATCGCCGAGATGGGCGACTTCCTGCGGGCCGAAAATGCGTCGGGCCGTGGCTATCTCCCGGCCGGTACAAACGTGCTTCGCGCATTTCAGCAGCCGTTCGACGGCGTTCGGGTGCTCATTGTCGGGCAGGATCCCTATCCCACGCCGGGCCATGCCGTCGGGCTCAGCTTCTCGGTCGCGCCCGATGTGCGCCCAATTCCGCGCAGCCTTTCCAACATCTACAACGAGTACTGCGCCGACCTCGGCCACCCGATGCCGAGCACGGGCGACCTCACCCCGTGGGCGCAGCAGGGCGTGCTGCTGCTCAACCGGGTGCTGACGGTCAGCCCGGGGCAGCCCGCCTCCCACCGGGGCAAGGGGTGGGAGGCCGCGACCGAGCAGGCGATCCGCGCGCTGGTCGGGCGCGGCACACCGATGGTCGCGATCCTGTGGGGACGCGACGCGGCGACGCTCGAGCCGATGTTGGATGGGGTCCCGGCGATCAAGTCGGCGCACCCCTCGCCGCTGTCGGCCTCCCGCGGCTTCTTCGGCTCCAAGCCCTTCTCCCGGGCCAATCAGCTGCTTGCCGACCTCGGTGCCGACCCGGTGGACTGGCGCCTGCCCTGACGACGCCGCCTCCCGCACCGCCGGGCCGGTGTGCAATTCTGCGATGGTGAGCGAATCGAAGGATTTTCCCGTCCCGGAGACCCGCACGTTCCGCGGGCAAGGCGACATCGAGCTCGTCGGCGACATCTGGGGACCCGAAGACGGTCCGCTGGTCGTGATGCTGCACGGGGGTGGCCAGACCCGCGGTTCGTGGAAGTCGGCCGGCACATTGCTGGCCCGCGCGGGAGTGCGCGTGGTCGTGATGGATGCCCGCGGGCACGGTGACAGCCAGTGGGCTCCGGATGGCGACTACAGCGGTGACTCGATGGCCGCGGACCTGATTGCCATCCTCGCCCAGCTCGGGCGGCCCGCGACGCTGGTCGGCGCGAGCATGGGCGGGCTCACCTCGCTGCGTGCCACCGGGCTGGTCGGATCCGATCTGATCAACGGGCTTGTCCTTGTCGACGTCGTGCCGCGCGCGGAGAGCGAGGGCGTGGAACGGATCATGACGTTCCTCGGCGGACATCGGGACGGGTTCGCCACGCTGGACGAGGCCGCCGACGCGGTCGCCGAATATCTGCCGCACCGCGAGCGCCCGAAGAGCACCAAGGGGCTCGAACGAAACCTGCGCAAGCGTGCGGACGGCCGCTGGTACTGGCACTGGGACCCGGCGATGCTTGGCCCGTCCGGGCTTGTCGAGGGCGAGGTCAGCGCGACCGATCTCGGCGTCGAGGTGCTCGAGGAGGCCGCCCGCAAGCTGACCATCCCGACGATGCTGCTGCGCGGACGTATGTCCGATGTGGTCAGCGAGGAGGGCGTACGCCACTTCCTCTCGATCGTGCCGCACTGCGAGTTCGTCGAGTTGGCCGGCGCGGCGCACACCGCCGCGGGTGACGACAACGACGCCTTCACCGACGCGGTATGCGAGTTCGTCAAGGGCGTGACCGCGACGAGCTAAGTATCGGTCTCCGCGCACTTTTTGCAGCGAGCGCGCACGCCCAGGCGTGCGCGCTCGCGCTATTTGGTGCGCGTTGAGGGAGACCTTCCGCGCTGGACGGGTGGACCGCCCGGGTACGTCAGCTCTGCGCGTCGACGCCGTTGAAGTTCGGGCGCCGCTTCTCGACGAATGCGTTGACGCCCTCGATCCCGGTCGGGCCGTTGGCCGCGGCCGCGATCGAGGCTTCCTCGCGATCGAGCTGATCGGACAGCGTGCTCGTCGGCGAGGCGGCGAGCAGTTCCTTGATGCTCGTGTAGGACGAGCGCGGACCGGCGGCCAGCGTGCGAGCCACCCGCAGTGCCTCCTCGCCGATGACGTCGTCCCCGACGAGGCGGCCGAGGATGCCGAGCCGGACCGCGTCGTCGCCGGTGAGAACCGCGTCGGTCAGGATGATCTCGGCGGCGCGGCCGGGGCCGACGATCCGCGGCAGCGTCCAGGACATGCCGCCGTCCGGGCTGAGCCCGATGCCCGGGTAGGCCGGGCGCAGTCGAGTGGCCGGGCCGCCGATCGCGATGTCGGCGGCGCAGACGAGGCTCATGCCCGCTCCGGCGGCCCAGCCGTGCACGGCGGCCACGACGGGCACGGGCGCGGCTTCGAGTAGCCGGACGAAGACGTGCAGGTCGGCGGCGAGGCCGCGGATGTACTCGCCACGGTCGGGCGCGGCCGCGAAGGCGCGGACATTGCCGCCCGAGCAGAAGTTCGCACCCGTACCGACGAGCAGGATCGCGCCGACCGACGGATCGAGGTCGCGCAGTGCTGCACTACCGGCGTTGATGCCGCCGAAGTCCATCGAACTTCCGTTGTCCGAGGTGGAGATGGCGATCTCGAGGACGGAGTCGACAACGCGGACGTAGCTGGCGGCAGGTTCGGTAGCAGTCATTCGTGCACCATATCCACACGCTCGGGCGCCGCTGTGGTGGGCCTCACCTGCATGGCACAGACAACTGTGCCCCGGTGCGATGCACCGGGGCACAGTTGACGATGTAGAACGTCTCAGCCGCGAGCGACCTTGCCTGCCTTGAGGCAGGAGGTGCACACGTTGAGGCGCTTGGTGTTGCCGGGGGCAACCTGGGCACGCACAGTCTGAATGTTCGGGTTCCAACGACGGTTGGTACGCCGGTGCGAGTGCGAGACCGACTTACCGAAGCCGGGGCCCTTGGCGCAGACGTCGCAGACGGCAGCCATAGTCGCGAACTCCTTGTATCGAGTGACAAAAAACATGATCCGGTCGCCTGCAAACACGGTTTGGCCGCGTGAGGCAACCCTGAAAGCTTAGCGGGGATCCTCGCTGGCTCCAAACCGGCCCTCTGGGCGGTCGGCCACCACGACGGGTGTCGCGGAATATCGCTAATCTTTTCGGGTGCCCGTACGCCGCTACTCAGCGGGGGTCGGCGGCGGGATTCGGTGGAGGCAACTGCGGTGTTCGAGGTCCTTGGCACGCTCGATGGCGACGCTGTCGTGCGCTGGGGGCAGGCCTGCGTGGACGAGCTCACCGAGCACTGTGACGAGATCAATGGCCTGAATGTCTTCCCGGTGGCCGACTCGGATACCGGAACGAACCTGTTGTTCACGATGCGGTCCGCGATGGATGCGGTGGCTCGCCGCAGCACCGGCACCGGCAGCGTCCGTGGTGTCCTCGGCCAGATGGCCTCCGGCGCGACGATCGGCGCACGCGGCAACTCGGGGATCTTCCTGTCCCAGGTACTGCGCGGGATGGCCGAGGCGTCCCCGGACGGCCCGATGACGGCGCAATTGTTGCGTGCCGGGCTCGAGATGGCGGTAGCCGTAGTGCGGTCCGCGGTGAACGATCCCGTCGAGGGCACCATCGTGACCGTCCTCGAGGCGTCCGCTGCCGCCACACGGCGCTGCGCGGATGACGCCGACCTGATGGAGATCGCCTGCACCGCGGCCGAGGCGGCTGCGGCCGCGCTCGAACTCACCACCGGCCAGCTCGACGTGCTCGGTGCCGCCGGGGTCGTCGACGCCGGCGGTCGCGGACTGCTGGTCCTGCTCGACGCATTGGTCGCGGTGATCTCCGGTTCGGCCCCGCAGCGCCGGCACTTCGATCCGGCGAAGGATCGCGGCGTACACGTGCACGTGACCAGCCAGTCCGACGATCTTCAGTACGAGGTGATGTACCTGATCGCCGATGCCGACGAGCAGGGTGCCGAGTTGCTGCGCAAGCGCCTCGATCGGATCGGTGACTCGGTGCTCGTCGTCAGCGACGGCAGCGGCAGTTGGTCCTCGCATGTGCATTGCGCGGATCCCGGTGCCGCGATCGAGGCTGGACTCGCGATCGGGCGGCTGCATCAGATCCGGGTGAGCTGCTTCTCGGTATCGGCCGGAATCGCCGACCGCCTCCCGACCGATCGGCGTACCCCGGCGCACGGCATCGCCGACCGCGGCGTGCTCGCCGTCGTGTCCGGCGACGGCGCGGCGGAACTGTTCGAGGCGGAGGGCGCGAAGGTGCTCCGGTGTGACGGTCACCTGCGCGCGATCGAACTGCTCGCCGCGATCAAGGAGATGCCCAACCGCGAGGTGCTCGTGCTGCCGAACGGCACCCTCGATGCGCAGGAACTCGTCGCAGTCGGCGTGGCCGCCCGCGATGCGGATCATGACGTGCTGCTGCTGCCCACCTCATCGATGGCGCAGGGCCTGGCGTCACTCGCCGTGCACGACCCCGGGCGGATCGCTGTCGACGACATCTTCGCCATGTCGGAGGCCGCCGCCGCGACCCGTTGGGGCTCGCTTCGGGTGGCGGCCGAGCGCGCACTCACCGTCGTCGGCACGTGCGAGAGCGGCGACGGTCTCGGTTTGGTCGGCGCGGAGGTCGTCGTGATCCGGCCCGATGTGCGAGAGGCTGCCACGATCCTCTTCGACCGCGTCCTCGGCCTCGGCGGTGAACTCGTGACCCTGCTCGTTGGCCTCGACACACCCACCGAGTTGCTCGACGCGATCTCGGCGCACATCACCGAGCACCATTCGGGTTTCGACGTGATCGTGTACCAGGGCGGGCAGCGCGGCGACCTGTTCCAGTTCGGCGTCGAGTAGAAAGCGGATATGGCGACTCTCACCGACCGGCTCGATCACCTGCTCGGTAAGAAGGCCGCGGAATCGCTGGCCGAGCAGTTCGACATACACACGGTCGAAGATCTGTTGCGGCACTATCCGATGCGCTATGCGACGCAAGGACAGCCGCTCACCGAGAAGGCGCCGCTCGACGGTGCGCACATCACCATCATCGGCGAGGTGCAGAAGGCCGATCTGGTGCGCATGAAGAACGGCGGCTGGATGCTCAAGGCAGCCGTGGACACCGGGGAACAGCGCGTCGACATCACCTTCTTCAATGGGCAGAAGGTGAAGCACGTCGTCGCCGTCGGCAAGCGGGCGATGTTTTCCGGCACGGTGAAGTACTGGCGCGACCGCTGGAGCCTCTCGCATCCGGACTACCTGATTCTGCCGCAGTCCGGCGACGCGACGAAGGTCAAGACCGTGAGCGGCGGTGGCGCTCTGCGCGAAATGGCCCGCACCGCAAAGGATTCCGGTAGCGGTGTGGACATGTCCGTGTTCGAGCGCGAATTCACGCCGATCTACCCCGCGTCGAGCAAGGTCCAGACCTGGGACATCCTGCGCTGCGTCCGCCAACTGCTCGACCAACTCGATCCGGTGCCGGATCCGCTGCCCGCCGAGATTCGGAACGAGCATGGCCTGGTCGGACTCGACGAGGCGTTGCGAGTTGTGCATTTTCCCGATGCCATGGCCGACGTCGAGCGCGCGCACGATCGACTGCGATTCGACGAGGCGCTCGCGCTGCAGTTGGCTCTCGCGCAGCGTCGGTACGACACCTCGCTGCGCAACGCACCTCGCTGCGCGCCACGCGCCGATGGGATTGCCGCGGCATTCGACGAGCGGCTGCCGTTCGAGTTGACCGCTGGGCAACGTGCGGTTGCCGCCGAGGTTGCCGCCGATATCGCGCGGCCACATCCGATGAGCAGGTTGCTGCAGGGAGAGGTCGGCTCGGGCAAGACGATCGTGGCCCTGCGTGCGATGCTTCAGGTGGTCGACGCGGGCCTGCAGTGTGCCCTGCTCGCTCCCACTGAAGTGCTTGCCGCACAGCACTATCGATCGCTGAGAACGATGCTGGGGCCGCTTGCCATGGCAGGGGAGTTGGGCAGCGCCGAGACGGCCACGAAGGTAGTCCTGCTGACGGGTTCGATGTCGACGTCCGCGAAGAAGTCTGCGTTGCTGGATGTGGTGACCGGTGAGGCGGGCATCGTGATCGGCACCCATGCGCTGATCCAGGACAACGTTGAATTCTTCGACCTCGGCATGGTTGTCGTAGACGAACAGCACCGGTTCGGTGTCGAGCAGCGAGATGCCCTGCGGAGCAAGGCGAAAGCGGGCACCAGTCCGCACCTTCTGGTGATGACCGCGACGCCCATCCCGCGCACGATCGCGATGATGACGCTCGGCGATCTGGAAACCTCGACACTGCGCGAACTTCCGCGCGGGCGATCGCCCATCAAGACCAATGTCGTTGCAGCGCGCGAGAAGCCGACCTGGGTGGACCGCGCGTGGGAGCGGATCGCGGAGGAAGTCGCGGCGGGCCGACAGGCCTACGTAGTTTGCTCGCGTATCGGCGACGACGATGGATCAGCCAAAGGCGAAGTGCCCAATACGACTTCGGTGCTCGAGATGTTCGACAAGCTTCGCACCGGACCTCTCGCCCACGTCCGAGTTGGGCTGCTGCACGGCCGGCTTCCCGGCGACGATAAGGATGCGACGATGCAGGCCTTCTCCGCGGGCGAGATCGACGTGCTGGTCTGCACGACTGTCGTCGAGGTCGGTGTCGACGTTCCGAACGCGACCGTGATGGTGATCGTGGATGCGGACCGATTCGGTATCAGCCAGCTGCACCAGCTGCGCGGGCGCATCGGCCGCGGCGGCAATGCGGGGTTGTGCATCCTGATCAGTGAGACCAGCCCCGCCGGTGGGGCCTACGCGCGGTTGCAGGCAGTTGCGGGCACCAACGACGGGTTCGAGCTGTCCAAGCTCGACCTCGAACAGCGCCGCGAGGGCGATGTACTCGGTGTCGCGCAGGCGGGCGCGCAGTCGACTCTGCGGCTGCTCAAACTGCTCGATCATGGCGAGGTTGTCGAGGCCGCGCAGCGATTCGCTCGTGAGATCGTCTCCGCCGACCCTGCGCTGACCGAGCATCCGGGTTTGGCGACGATGGTCGGCTCGGCGCTCGATCGCGACCGGGTGGAGTTCCTCGGAAAGACCTAGAGGGCGTTACCGGTCGGGCTCAGTCCTCGATCCAGCCGTGCTGGTCCGCAGACCGCAGGAGGTCGCGGCGGATCTCGACGATCTGTTCCGCGGTCAGCGTGGGCGAGGCGCCGAGAAGCACCTCGGTTACTTCGGCGAGGTACTCGCGCACAGTGAGGCTGTCGGCGCCGTCCGTGGCCGCACGCGACCCGCCGCTGGGGGAGCCGACGGTTTCGACAAGGTCGACATCGCAGGCCTTCGCACCGCGATGGCTTTCCTCGGCGGTGTAGCTCACCTGGACGCCGGGCCGCGCCTCGGACTTCTCGAAGAAGAGGTCATTGGTGTGGACGAAAAGATCGTCACCGCCCGAATCGGGACGAATGAAGCCGTAGCCCTTCTCCGGGTCGAATCTGATGATCTTGCCGGTCTCCATAGTGCAACTTTAGAGCTTTTGCCCAACTCGCGGCCCGCTACGAACGGCTGGGGGCCGACTGCTCCGGTGAGCGGGTGGGCGCGAAAGAAGTCCCAGGTCACATGGTTGGCACTGATCGACGTGCTGCTGGTTTCGGCATAACAGCGCAGGGCCGAAGTCGACCTCGAAATCCCCGGAACCGGCCGCTGCCCCACTCGCGTCTCGGAGCGGGTCGAAATGTCACCGACTGCTCACCATCCGTACGCCCCTGCTGTGAGCATTTGTGCAGGCCAGGAGATGTTTTATGACGTTCGTCGCATTCGGTCGGTAATGCCTGGTCAGCGTCTCGCTATGTGGGATTGCCCCCTGCCCGACGTGGGCGTACTACCGGTAGGTTGAGCCAATGTTCACCAAAGTTTTGGTCGCGAACCGCGGCGAAATCGCTATCCGCGCGTTCCGCGCCGGCTACGAGCTCGGCATCGGCACTGTCGCGGTGTTTCCCTATGAGGACCGTAACTCCGTTCACCGACTGAAGGCGGACGAGAGCTATCAGATCGGCGAAGAAGGCCATCCGGTCCGGGCGTACCTCTCGGTGGACGAGATTGTCGCGGCGGCGCACAACGCAGGCGCCGACGCTATTTACCCGGGCTACGGCTTCCTGTCGGAGAACCCGGACCTCGCCGCGGCCTGCGCGGCAAACGGCATCACGTTCGTTGGCCCGTCGGCCGAGATCCTCGAGCTCACCGGCAACAAGGCGCGTGCGATCGCGGCTGCCAAGGCGGCCGGACTGCCCGTACTGAATTCCTCGGCGCCCTCGGCAGATGTGGACGAGCTCCTCGCAGCGGCCGAGGAGATGGAGTTCCCGGTCTTCGTCAAGGCCGTCGCGGGCGGCGGTGGCCGTGGCATGCGACGCGTTGCCGAGCGCTCCGCCC
>NZ_LRRB01000152.1 GCF_001646865.1 Aldersonia kunmingensis
GAACGAGCAGCAGGCGATGCTCGAGTATCAGAAGGCGACCGGGTGCCGGATGGCATTCCTACGTCACCAGCTCGACGACCCGGACCTCGGCGATTCGCCCGCACCGTGTGGCCGCTGCGACAACTGCACCGGTCACTACCGCGACACCACGGTCGACGCGGAGACGCTTGGCAGTACCCGCGCCCGGCTGGACCGTCCCGGCATCGACCTCCAGCCGCGTAAACAGTGGCCCACCGGCATGGCGAAGCTCGGTGTGCAGCTCTCCGGGAAAATCGCCGACGGTCCACAGGTCGGCCGGGTCCTTGGCCGGCTCGCCGACCTCGGCTGGGGTCAGCGGCTGCGCACTCTGCTCGACGGTCCGGACGAGCCAGTGCCCGATTCGGTTTTCGCGGCGTGCGTCGCGGTGCTGAAGGAATGGGATTGGGACAGTCGCCCCACCGCCGTCATCGCACTCGAATCGGCCACACATCCGCGGCTCGTCGAGTCCTTGGCCGCACGGCTCGCCGAGGTCGGCCGCCTACAGAATCTGGGCACCATGCGATTGCGCGCCGGTCATCCGCCCGCATCCGCGGCGAATTCCGCCTACCGGGTCGCGGGTCTTGTTGACGCATGGGAGCCGCCGGACCTGACCAGCGCGAACGGGCCGATTCTGCTCGTGGACGCCCTCACCGACACGGGTTGGACACTCACGCTGGCCTCGCACACGCTGCATCTCGCCGGCGCGGAGGCCGTGCTTCCGTTCGCACTTGCCACTCCGAGGTAACGGCCCGGCTCGCCGAATCCGAGCCGGGCCGACCCCGGGGTCAGAAGTCCGGGAACTGCTCCGGCGGGATGCTGGGCAGGCACGGAATCGGCACGCCTCGCACCCACGGTTCGAGAATGACCGCGTCACCTTCCACGCGGACCGTGCGAGCGAGCAATGGGTCGAACGCCGGTCCCCTTGCGACAGTCCCGTCGAGGTGGAACTTGCTGCCGTGGCAACGGCAATTCACCGTGCCATCACTCACCGACGACAAATGACAGCCGAGGTGCGAGCACGTCGCGCAGAACGCACGGAACTCGCCGGGCCTCGGCTGGGTGAGAACGATGTCGCCGAGGATCACTCCCCCGCCCACCGGCACGTCCTTCGTCTTGGCGATTTCGGTCGGCTGTGAGATCGGGCAGTCGTTGGGGCCGGCCGCTGGGGTGGTTCCGGGCGGTGCTGCAGAGGCGGCAGGCAGCTTTCCGGCCACCGCGCCGCCCACCGCGACGGCGACCGCCGCGACACCGAGGCCGGTGACCGCCTTCCGGCGATCGATCGAGCCGCCTTCAGAGGACATGGCACTTCCCCTTTCTTGGACTGTCGTCTCATAGGTGTACGCCTGCGATGCGCTGGGAGTTCATCGATTCGGCAAAGTCCGCGGCCCGATCCGCGAGAGAGCACTGGGGCGGGCGGGCTACTTCGCTTCTCGTGGGGCTCGCGTTACGCCTGTGTCGAAGGTCACAGCTAGCCGCTCACCTGCGTGGGTACCCCCGGTCCGAACGAGAATTCGAGAGGGTTGATGAAATTGCTGCCGCCGATTGTTAGGTTCGGTTGACCGATGAACCAGATGAATAGCGCGACCCCACGGCATGCAGTTTCCGGGCATGCGACGTCCACTATCCAATTTCGTAGGCCGACGATCGAAGACGGTTCGAGACTGTGGCAAATTGCTGCAGATTCCCGTGTTCTCGATGTCAACTCGAGTTACTCGTACGTGCTCTGGTGTCGCGATTTCGCGCGCACCTCGATCGTCGCCGAGGACGAGGGCCGCCTCGTCGGATTCGTCACCGGATACGTTCGCCAGGACGCTCCCGACACGCTGTTCGTCTGGCAGGTTGCCGTCGATGAATCGCAGCGGGGCAAGGGCGTTGGCGTGTCGATGCTGGATCGACTTCTCGAAGGTATTGCACCCCAGGGTGTTACAAGACTCGAGACAACGGTGAGTCCCGACAATCCCGCCTCCATAGCGATGTTCACCTCGCTGGCACGGCGGCGCGGCCAACCGATCACCAAGCAAGCACTGTTCACCCCCGAGCACTTCCCCGATAGCCACGAAGCCGAGGAGCTCTACGTCGTCGGCCCGCAGGAAAACCGGAAGGAAAACGGATCACAATGACCACGGCGCAGATGACCATTTTCGAAACCCTCGAATCGGAGGTCCGCAGTTACTGCCGCAATTGGCCAACCGTATTCGAATCCGCTAAGGGCGCCTGGATGCGCGATGAAAATGGCACCGAATATCTCGACTTTTTCGCCGGCGCCGGCGCCTTGAATTATGGGCACAATAATCCGGTGCTCAAGCACGCGCTCATCGACTACCTGATGAGCGACGGCGTGACGCACGGGCTCGACATGTCGACGGTGGCCAAGCGTGAGTTCCTCGAGACGTTCCAGCAGACCATCCTCGAGCCCCGCGGCCTCGACTACAAGGTGCAGTTCCCCGGCCCGACCGGGGCGAACACCGTCGAGGCGGCGCTGAAGCTCGCCCGCAAGGCAACCGGCCGCGAGTCGATCATCAGCTTCACCAACGCCTTCCACGGCATGACCCTCGGTGCGTTATCGGTCACGGGCAACTCGATGAAGCGCGCCGGCGCGGGAATCCCGCTGGTGCACGCGACACCGATGCCGTTCGACAACTACTTCGACGGTGTCACCGAGGACTTCCACTGGTTCGAGCGCGTGCTCGACGACTCCGGCTCGGGCATCAACCGTCCGGCGGCCGTGATCGTGGAGACGGTGCAGGGCGAGGGCGGCGTGAATGTCGCGCGTCCGGAGTGGCTACGTGCGCTTGCCGACCTGTGCGCCCAGCGCGACATCCTGCTCATCGTCGACGACGTGCAGATGGGTTGCGGCCGCACCGGACCGTTCTTCTCGTTCGAGGCCGCGGGCATCACGCCCGACATCGTCACGCTGTCGAAGTCGATCAGCGGGTACGGCCTCCCGATGGCCCTCACGCTGTTCAAGCCGGAGCTCGATCTGTGGTCGCCGGGCGAGCACAACGGCACGTTCCGCGGCAACAACCCCGCGTTCGTGACCTCGCGCGTCGCGCTGGAGCACTACTGGAGCGACTCGGCGTTCGAGCTGGCCACCCTCGAGAAGGGTGCGCGCATCCGCTCGGTCTTCGACGACCTCGCATCCCGCCACGGCGGCATCTCCGCGCGCGGTCGCGGCATGGTGCAGGGCCTGAAGTTCGCCGAGCCCGACCACGCCGCCAAGGTGTGCCGCTACGCCTTCGACAAGGGCCTGCTCGCCGAGACCTCCGGCCCGTCCGACGAGGTCGTGAAGCTGCTGCCGCCGCTCACCATCACCGACGACGAGCTCGATCACGGGCTGCGGATCCTCAGCGAGGGAACCGACGTCGTTCTCTCCTGACGTCGCGCCCGGCCTTCTCCACCAAGCATCATCGAATCGAGGTTTGACACATGATTGTCCGCACGACCGCCGAGATCACCGGAACCGATCGCGACGTCACGAGCGAGGACGGCAACTGGACCAGCAAGCGCATCGTCCTCGGCGGTGATGGCGTCGGGTTCTCCTTCCACGAGACCACCATCGCGGCCGGGTCGGTGAACAACTTCCACTACGCCAACCACATCGAGGCGGTCTGGGTGGTCGAGGGCGAAGGCACGCTGACCGACAACACCAACGGAAAGACCTACGAGCTCGCGCCCGGAACCATGTACCTCCTCAACGGGCACGAGCAGCACCGTGTCGAGCCGCGCACCCAGATGCGGATGTTCTGCGTGTTCAATCCGCCTGTCACCGGACGTGAGGTGCACGACGAAAACGGTGTCTACCCGTTGGTCGAAGTTCCCGCATAACGGTTTCCGCTATCGTCGGCTCGAAGCCGCAGCCGACGATGGGGAGGCCGATGTCTGCCACGCGTAGCAATTCCAGCAGTGAGCCGGTTCCCGTCGCCCTCGGGCCGCACGAGAACCGGCTCCTGTCGGATGCGATTACGAGAGCGGGGGCGCAGCTCGCGGATCTTTCCGAGGCCCGCGCGCTCGTCTGGGATGGCGGTCCGCGGGATTTCCCCGAGCTGCCCGAGCAGATCCGCTGGGTTCAGCTGAACTCCGCGGGCGTCGAACATTGGTTCAGCACAAAGGTTTTCGAGAAGTATCCGAACGTTCAGTTCACCTCGGCCGTGGGTGCGTTCTCGGCGAGTGTCGCCGAGCACGCGCTGATGATGCTGCTGGCCGGCGTCCGCGCGCTGCCCGCACACCTGGAGGCGGATACCTGGCGCCATGTCGAGTTGGCCCCGCGCGTCGGCACATTGCGCGATGCGACGGTGACGATTCTCGGTGCGGGCGGGATCGGCCGGGCGCTGATCCCCATGCTCGCGCCACTCGGTGCGCACGTGATTGCCGTGAACCGCTCCGGCAAGCCCGTGCCGGGGGCACTCGAGACGGTCGCGGCACAGCAGATGAACGAGGTGTGGGAGCGCAGCGACCACGTGGTCATCGCCGCGCCCGCGACCCCGGCGACAAAGCACGTCGTCGAGCGGCACGCGCTCGACGCGCTGAAGCCGCACTCCTGGATTGTCAATGTGGCTCGCGGCGACCTCCTCGACACCGATGCCGCTGTGGAAGCACTGCGCGCGGGAACGATCGGCGGGCTGGCACTCGACGTGACCGACCCCGAACCGCTGCCGGACGGGCATCCGCTGTGGTCGCTGCCCAACGTGATCATCACGCCGCACGACTCGAACCCGGCACACCACCGCGTGCCTGCGTTCGCCGACCGGGTCGCGGTGAACGTTTCCCGCTACGTCGCAGGTCAGGAACTTATCGGCACGATCGACTCCGCACTCGGGTACTGACCGAGCGGCCTTCGGATGCGCCCCGGCGCGCGCGTCGGTTTACTGGTGGAGTGACCGAAACCGTGACGACCACTGCGGCGGCCGCTACCGGCCGTCCGGCGGTCGTGACGGATCATGTCGCAGGCGCCCGGATACTCGCCGACCTCATGCTCGGCCGGCGGACCGTCGTCCTCACCGGCGCCGGAATGTCGACCGACTCGGGGATCCCCGACTACCGAAGCCCGGAGTCGCCGCCGCGCACCCCGATGACCTACCAGCAGTTCGTCGGCGACGACGAGTTCCGCCGCCGCTACTGGGCGCGCAACCACCTCGGCTGGCGCCACATGGACGCCACGCTGCCCAATGCCGGACACCGCGCACTGGCCGCACTGGAACGCCGCGGCGCAGTGCACGCGATCATCACCCAGAACGTGGACCTGCTGCACACGAAGGCCGGCAGCCGCAACGTCATCGATCTGCACGGCACCTATGCGCAGGTGATATGCCTCGAGTGCGGTGACCGCGTGTCGCGGTACCGGCTCGCCCACCGGCTCGATGCCGCCAATCCCGGATTCTCCGAATCCCACAGCGGGGCAATCGAAGTCGCGCCCGATGCAGATGCGGTGATTACGAGCACCGAGAGTTTCCGGCCGGTCGGCTGCGCGGTATGCGGCGGCATGCTGAAGCCGGACATCGTCTACTTCGGCGAGTCCGTGCCACGCGAGCGCGTCGAGGCGGCGTTCACGCTGGTGGACGAGGCAGAATTGCTGCTCGTCGCGGGGTCCTCGCTCACCGTCATGTCCGGCCTGCGGTTCGTGCGCCGCGCCGCCAAGCTCGGTATCCCGATCGCCATCGTCAATCGCGGTGCTACCCGCGGCGACGAACTCGCCACCCTGAAGATCGACGCGGGCTGCTCGCCCGTGCTGTCCGCGCTATAGGACGCTACGAAGGCACCAGATCGTCGGCGTGCACCACGGGGCGCTGCATATCCGGGGGCAGCTCCGAGGTCGATCGACCGAGCATCGTCACCAGCTCCTTGCTGTCGTAGGCGACCACGCCGCGCGCAACACTCTTGCCGTCGGGATCGAGGATGTCGACCACGTCGCCGGCATAGAAATGTCCCTGCACAGCGGTGATGCCCGCTGCCAGCAGCGACCGGCGGCGCTTCGCGACCGCGGCCACAGCTCCGGCGTCGAGATGCATCGAGCCATGGCTCTCTGCGGCGTGCGCGACCCAGAACCGACGTGCCTGCAGCCGAACCGGGCGAGCGGCGAACGCCGTTCCGACCATTCCTTCACCGAGCGCGGCACCGGCGTCGCTCGCCGCGGCGAGCAGCACCGGGACACCGGCATCGGCGGCCAGCCGTGCGGCTTTGAGCTTGGATGCCATCCCGCCCGTACCGAGCACTCCTCCGGTTCCCGCGATGACCCCGTCGAGGGCATCTCGCGAGCGCACCTCGGGGATGAATGTGGCTTTGCCGCGGCGCGGGTCACCGTCGTAAAGACCATCGACGTCGGACAGCAGTACCAGCGCGTCGGCACCGATCAGGTGCGCGACCAGCGCGGCGAGCCGGTCGTTGTCACCGAACCGGAGACCCTCGGTCGCGACTGTGTCGTTCTCGTTCACGACGGGAATGGCACCGAGCGAGCGCAGCCGGTCCAGCGTGCGCTGTGCATTGCGATGGCTCTCGCGTCGCCCGAAATCGCCCGCAGTCAGCAGCACCTGCCCCACCGTGCGGCCGTAGCGAGCGAACGAGGTGCCCCAGGCGTGCGCGAGCGCGAGCTGGCCCGCGCTTGCTGCGGCCTGCTTGGTGGCCAAGTCGGTGGGCCGTTTGGTGAGTCCGAGCGGTGCCAGCCCGGCGCCGACCGCGCCCGAGGACACCACAACGACGTCGCTGCCCGCTCGCATGCGCGCCTCGACGGCGTCGGCGAGCAGGTCGAGGCGATTGGTGTCGAGTCCGCCAATGAGGCTGGTGAGAGCCGAGGAACCGATCTTCACGACCAGCCGGCGTGCAGACGCGATCGCCTGCCGCGCCGGAGTCTCGGCCGTTTCGGACGCTGCCTCTCCTGCGGACTTCTCTGCGCTCACTCGTCGGTTCCGTCGCTGTCCGACTCCAGGCCGCGACGAACCCGGCGCGCATGCTTGCGCTCGGCGGCGCCGATTCGATCCACCTGGTCGATTCGGGCATCGGTGCCGCGGCCGGTACGCACGACATCCACCCCTGCCACGGTCTGCGGCTCCCAGTCGAAGCTCACGTCACCGATCGTGACGGAGGCACCCGGCTCCGCGCCGAGACGCACCAACTGGTCCTCGACACCGAGGCGAGCGAGACGGTCGGCCAGGTAGCCCACGGCCTCGTCGTTGTCGAACTGGGTTTGCCGCACCCATCGCTCGGGCCGGACGCCGCGCACGATGAAACCGCCCGGTACCTCCGGATCCTTCACAACATCGAATCCGGTCTCGTCGACGGCGATCGGACGGATGACCGGACGCCTTGGCTCGGGCGCCGGCCGCTCCCGCCGGTACTGCTCAACCATCTCGGCGAGCGCAAAAGACAACTGGCGCAATCCTTCTCGGCTCACTGCAGAGATCTGGAAAACGGGCCAGCCGCGCTCGGAGAAGTCGGACGCGACCATCTCGGCGAGTTCCTCGGCATCGGGAACGTCGACCTTGTTGAGGATCACCACACGCGGGCGGTCGGCGAGGTCGCCGAGGCCCGTATCGGCCGATAACGCGGGACGGTATGCGGCCAGCTCGGCCTCGAGCGCCTCGACATCGGACACCGGGTCTCGGCCGGGCTCGAGCGTCGCGCAGTCCACGACATGTGCCAGCACCGCGCACCGTTCGAGGTGACGAAGGAAATCCAGGCCGAGGCCCTTGCCCTCGCTCGCGCCGGGGATCAAACCGGGGACGTCCGCCACGGTGTAGGTGGTGTCGCCGCTGGACACCACGCCGAGGTTGGGCACCAAAGTGGTGAACGGGTAGTCCGCGATCTTCGGCTTCGCAGCGGACAGCACCGAGACCAGCGAGGACTTGCCCGCGGACGGGAATCCGACGAGCCCGACGTCGGCGACGGACTTGAGCTCGAGTACCAGCTCGCGCTCCTCGCCGTCCTCACCGAGCAGGGCAAAACCGGGAGCCTTGCGGGCGCGCGAGGCGAGCGCGGCATTGCCGAGACCGCCGCGTCCGCCGGCGGCCGCCTCGTAGCGGGCTCCGATGCCGACGAGGTCGGCAAGGATGCGGCCATCGGAATCGAGCACCACCGTGCCATCGGGGACCTTCAGGATGAGGTCGCTCCCCGTGGCGCCGTCCCGGTTGCCGCCCATGCCCTGCGTGCCCTTGCCGGCCCGGGCATGCGGGTGGAAGTGGAAGTCGAGCAGCGTGTGCACGCCGCGGTCGACCTCGAGCACCACACTGCCGCCGCGACCGCCGTTACCGCCGTCCGGGCCGCCGAGCGGCTTGAACTTCTCGCGGTGCACCGAGGCGCAGCCATTGCCGCCCTTGCCCGCGGTGACATGAAGCACGACGCGGTCGACGAAGCGGGACATGGGTTCGATTCTCCTTCACGATGCCGGTTGGCTCCGGCATCTCGGCAATGATCACGAGCCTTTGGCGGCTGCACTTCCCGTGATCACGAGCATATGGCCCCGAAATTCGGCGTGTCGGGGGCCATTCGCTCGTGATCACCGCGGGAACTGCCGGACGGAACGAAAAGGGCGGGCCCGGGTACTCGACCCTGGCCCGCCCTGTTCGAAGGCTCTTGCGCGGCTGGCCTAGGCCTGCTGCGCCGGAACGATGTTGACGGTCTTGCGACCACGCTTGTTGCCGAACTCGACAGCGCCAGCGGCGAGCGCGAAGAGCGTGTCGTCGCCACCACGGCCGACGTTCACACCCGGGTGGAAGTGCGTGCCACGCTGGCGGACCAGGATCTCGCCGGCGCTGACGCTCTGACCACCGAAACGCTTCACACCAAGCCGCTGCGCATTCGAATCGCGACCGTTGCGCGAGCTGGATGCACCCTTCTTATGTGCCATGTCTGCGACCCTCCAGGGTTTGAGAAGCTTTAGTTACTTGATGCCGGTGACCTTGAGCACCGTCAGCTTCTGACGGTGACCCTGGCGCTTGTGGTAGCCGGTCTTGTTCTTGAACTTGTGGATCCGGATCTTCGGACCCTTGGTCTGCTCGACGATCTCGCCGGTGACCGTGATGCCGGCCAGCTTGGCTGCGTCGGTGGTGAGCTCGGCGCCATCGACCACGAGAACCGGGGTCAGCTGCACGGCATCACCGGGCTTGGCTTCGATCTTTTCGACCTTGACGAGGTCACCGACCGCGACCTTGTACTGCTTTCCGCCGGTCTTGACGATCGCGTACGTTGCCATCGGACGGCTACCCCTATCTTCCTGGTCACACTCATCGAACGCTCGCACGGCGTTCAGCCCTGCGACTGTCTGTTAACTGCCTGCGCCACTCGCCCCGAGGCCGAGAAGCTTGGTCCAAGGCGGGCGCGGCGAAGCGATGTCGCCAGGTGGCGACCGTTCAAGGTTACGGGATCGCCGCCAGCCGGGTCAAACCGGCTCCGCCGCAGGTCTAGGACGTGTCCTAAGCCTCGACATCCACCGGCGGACCGGCCTGACGTCCAGCCGATCGGCGGCGACGCTCGCGCGGCGCCACAACAGGCGCGCTGCGCAAGGCCTCGGCGACCGCGCTCGGTTCCTCGGACGCCTGCTCGGTCTCCGATGCGGAGATGACGAAAACCGTCCCAGCCGCCTCGGAGGCCGGCGCCGACGCTGCGCGGGACACCCGCCGACGGGCGGGCTTGCGCGCGGGCGCTGTCGGCTCAGCCGCAGGTTCCGCCTCGGCCGGAGCCGGCGCGGGTTCCCGGGCGGGCTTGTCGGCCACCACAGGCTCCGCCACGACCTCGGCGGCCTCCGGCTGTGCCGGGGCTTCCTCGACGGGCGGTTCGGCCGTCGCGACCGAAGTCGCCACTTCTACCTGGGTCTCTGCTTCGGCGACCACGGCCTCGGCCGGAGCCTCTGCAGCCGCATTGGCCTCGGCCGGAGCCTCAGCAGCGTGCTCATCGTCGTGATCGTGATCGTGCGCATGATGCGCGGCCATCGCGAGCGCGACCGGATGGGCCCGCTTCGCCTGGGAGTCGGCGTCGCCGGACTTGTCACTGGCTGCGGGAGCCGCGTTCGTATCGGCCACAGGGGCGGCGGCGGCCGACTTGTCCTTGCCACGCCGGCGCCGCGGGGTCTCGCTGCGGCCTCCGCCGCGCGTCCCGCTGTCCTCGCCACCGGACGCCTCGACCGGGTACGAGTGCACAACGATGCCGCGACCGTGGCAATGCTCACACGTGCTGGAGAACGCCTCGACCAGACCGGTGCCCAGCTTCTTGCGGGTCATCTGCACCAGACCCAGCGAGGTCACCTCGGAAACCTGGTGGCGGGTCCGGTCGCGCCCGAGCGCCTCGGTAAGGCGACGCAGCACGAGGTCCCGGTTGGATTCGAGGACCATGTCGATGAAGTCGACGACGATCATTCCGCCGATATCGCGCAACCGCATCTGGCGCACGATTTCTTCGGCAGCCTCGAGGTTGTTACGGGTAACCGTTTCCTCGAGATTGCCGCCCGCACCGGTGAACTTGCCGGTGTTGACGTCGACGACGGTCATCGCCTCGGTGCGATCGATCACCAGGGTGCCACCGGACGGCAGCCACACCTTGCGCTCGAGCGCCTTGGCGAGCTGTTCGTCGATGCGGTGCGCCGTGAAGACGTCAACGCCCTTGCCCTCGTAGCGGTTCACGCGAGCGAGCAGGTCCGGCGCGACGGTGCGCACATACATCTCGATGGTGGTCCAGGCGTTGTCGCCCTCGATGATCAGCTTCGAGAAGTCCTCGTTGAACAGGTCGCGAACGACCTTCACGAGCAGGTCCGGCTCTTCGTAAAGCGCCTGCGGCCCGTTGCCCTTGCCGGTGTCCGAGGACTGCTCCTCGATGGTGCGCCACTGCGACTGCAGCCGCTCGACGTCGCGCCCGAGTTCCTCGGCACTGACGCCTTCGGAAGCTGTGCGGATGATCACGCCGGCGTCGGCCGGAACGATGTCGCGCAGGATTTCCTTGAGCCGCTTGCGCTCGGTGTCGGGCAGCTTGCGGCTGATGCCGGTGGAGCTGCCGCCGGGCACGTAAACGAGGAATCGTCCGGCGAGGCTGATCTGCGTGGTCAGCCGGGCACCCTTGTGTCCAACCGGGTCCTTGCTGACCTGCACGAGCACCGAATCACCTGGCTTGAGCGCCTGCTCGATCTTGCGCTCTTTGCCGCCGAGACCGGCAGCCTCCCAGTTGACCTCGCCCGCGTACAGCACGCCGTTGCGGCCGCGGCCGATATCGACGAACGCCGCCTCCATGCTGGGCAGCACGTTCTGCACCCGGCCGCGGTAGACGTTGCCGACCATCGACCCGGAACTCGTCGTGGTGACGAAGTGCTCGACGAGAACCTCGTCCTCGAGCACCGCGACCTGGATCACGGGCGACGCGGGACCACCGTCGGAATCGAAGGTCTTCTCGCGGACCACCATCACGCGGTCCACGGCTTCGCGGCGCGCCAGGAATTCCGACTCGCTCAGGATCGGCGGGCGACGGCGACCGGCATCGCGCCCGTCGCGGCGGCGCTGCCGCTTGGCTTCCAGCCGGGTGGACCCGGAAATGCCCTGGACTTCGTCCTTCTTGCTCTTGCTGCGCGGCTCGCGCTCGTGCACGACGGTGTTCGGCGGGTCGTCATCGGACGACTCGGCACCGTCGGCTCCACCTTCGCCACCCACCTTGCGGCGACGGCGACGCCGGCGGCGACGGCTCGAGCTCTCGCCCGCGCCGCTCTCGTCGCCTTCGTCGTCCTCTGCCTCGGCGTCCGCACCATCGGCGGACTCGGCGGCCCCGGCGGACTTCTTGTCGCCCTTGGCGGCGTCATCGGCCTTGGTGTCGGCCTCGTCGCTCTCGTCGGTCTCGTTCTCGCCCGCCTGCTCACCGCGGCCGCGGCCGCGGCCACGGCGGCCACGCCGGCGGCGGCGCTGCTGACTGGACTCGCTGTCGTCTTCGGCCTCGGCCTCGGCCGTCGGGGTTTCGGGTTCCTCGGTGCGGTCCTGCTCCTCGCGCTTCTCCTCTACCGGAGCCTCGGACCTCTTGCGCGAACGTCGCGTCGGCTCGGCGGGGGCGGGCGGGAGGAACAAGGGCGCCTGCATGTCGTAGGCAGGTGCCGTCGCTGCGATCGGCGTTGCCTCAGGTTCGGCGCCGAGGTTTCTGCTGAACAGCTGCGGTACAGCGGCGGCCGGAGCCTGGGATTCGTCACCCCCGGCGGTATCGCCCGCCGTCTTGGCCGACGGTTCAGCAACTGCCGCGGCCGGTGCCGCCGGTTCCGCAGACTCGGTGAACGAGTCGCGGACCGATTCGGCTACGTCGCGGTTGAGGCTGGACTGGGCGCTGCGCGCCTCGGAGCCCATTTCGGTAAGTCGGGCGAGAACCCGCTTGCTCGTGACTCCGAGCAATTTCGCGAGTGCGTGCACCCTGATGCGGTCAGGCAACGGCTGCTCTTCGGGGCTCGAGGCGGGCGGTTGGGCGGTTTGCTCTGCCGATTCGCTCGGCTGTTCGAAGGTCTCTGGCGGCTCTCGATCGGCCACGTATTCTCCTAGGCCCGCCGGGCGCGTACCACCCTGTTGGGTGTGACGCGGCCACGCGGTGGGCAATGTCCGGCTCCCACGCGGGCGGGCGCGGGATCAGTGGTCTCGCTCCGCGTGTTCGGTGTCGCCGGGTAACAAGTCACTCGTCTGGCTCGCCGGCACGCGGTGCCTGGCTGGATGGCTGTGTTCCAAAGTTCGAGCGCTGATCATCCAGCGTGCCGTTGGTCGAGCGGGATATCCGCAACCACCGACAGCGATGATCGGCATCGAGCCTAGGTGTCATCCGGTCGTCTTCGCGGTAAAGCGCAAATTTCGAACACGACCAACGTCAGTATCCCACACAGTTGGACCAACACCCGCAATCGGACGAGCCCGCACCGCGGCAGCTGCCACGGCGCGGGCTCGGGTCGACGATTCTCAGGAGCCGATCTGGGGGAACCAGAGCGCGATTTCGCGGGCGGCCGACTCGGGCGAATCCGAGCCGTGCACGAGGTTTTCTTGGGTCTCGAGGGCGAAGTCGCCGCGGATGCTGCCCGGCACGGCCTTCTCGACCGGGTCGGTGCCGCCGGCCAGCTGACGGAACGCGGCAATCGCGCGCGGACCCTCGAGGATCGCCGCGACGACCGGGCCGGAGGTGATGAATTCCTTGAGCGAACCGAAGAACGGCTTCTCGGCGTGCTCGGCGTAGTGCTTGCCGGCGAGGTCGTCCGAGACGTTCTTGAGCTCGAGGGCGACGATCTTCAGCCCCTTGCGTTCGATTCGGCCGAGGATTTCGCCGATGAATCCGCGTGCAACGCCATCGGGCTTGATCAGTACGAGAGTCCGCTCAGTCACGGCGAAGACTCTAGCAGGACGACCTGCCGTTGTTACTCGTCGGTAGCTTCGGGGCGTGCGGCCTGCTGACTCGGCAGCAGTCCCTTCTCCATCCGCTTCTGGATATCCCAGCGCAGATACAGAATGAAGCCCCACACGAACGCGAAGAGCAGGCCCATTGCGCCGATCGACGGGTGCACGAAGAAACCTGCGATGAGAGCCACCTGCAACAACAGGTTCAATGCGATCGCGAAGGGGCGACGCTGCAGCCCGGCCGCGACGATCATGAGCACCGCGAGGCCGACCAGATAGGCGACCGAACCGGGGCCGAGACCCCCACCGACCTTGTTCACCACGGGCAGCGCAAGCAATACAACGATCGCCTCGAGGATCAGGGTGCCGGCCATCACGCCGCGGAAACCCTTCCACGGGTCGTTGGTCGGCGGGTGAATCTCGCCCTCCGGAGTGCTCACGCAGGATCCTTTCCGAACAGAGTGCGCGCGGCGCCCGCCGTGACCACTGAGCCGGTAACCACCACTCCGGCGCCCGAAACCGATTCGCCCGGCTCCGCCACGTCCTCCGCGAGCGCGATAGCGGTCTCCAGCGCATCTGCCAGTGTCTCGGCGGTGACCACACGCTCGTCGCCGAAGCGCTGCACCGCGAGGTTCGCGAGGTCGTCGGGAGCCATGGACCGCGGCGAACCATTGGTGGTGACCACGACCTCGTCGAACACCGGCTCGAGCGCTTCCAGAATGCCGGGCACATCCTTGTCGCCCATCACGGCGAGCACTCCGACCAGCTTGCGGAAGTCGAACTCGCCGGCCAGCGCCGCGGCAAGTGCCTTCGCACCCGCCGGGTTGTGCGCGGCATCGAGGAAGATCGTCGGCGCATTGCGCACCCGCTCCAGCCGGCCGGGGCTCGAGACGTCGGCGAACCCGGCCCGCACCGCGTCGATGTCGAGCTGACGGTCCGCGCCCGCACCGAAGAATGCCTCGACGGCGGCGAGCGCGACAGCGGCGTTGTGCGCCTGGTGCTCACCGTGCAGCGGCAGGAAGATCTCGTCGTACACGCCGCCGAGGCCGCGGATCTCGAGCTGCTGCCCGCCGATCGCGACGCGCCGGCCGAGCAACGCGAACTCCGATCCGGCACGGGCGACCGCGGCGTCCGCCTCGACGGCCGCGCGCAGCACCGAGTCCATCGCCTCGGGCTGCTGCTCCGCGATAACCGCGACAGTGTCTTGCAGGATCAGTTGCTCCGGCGCGCGCTTGATGATTCCGGCCTTCTCCCCCGCGATCGTCGCGAGGTCGGAGCCCAGATAGTCCATGTGGTCCATGCCGATCGGCGTGATCACCGCGACCTGGCCGTCGATCACATTCGTTGCGTCCCAACGCCCGCCCAGCCCGACCTCGACCACGGCCACGTCGACCGGCGCCTCCGCGAACGCGGCGAACGCCATCGCGGTGAGCACCTCGAACTTGCTCATGGCGGGTCCGCCGGCGGCCTGGCTCTGCGCGTCGATCATCTCGACGAACGGCAGGATCTCGCGGTAGGTGTCCACGTACCGGCGGGGACTGATCGGTGCGCCATCGATGCCGATGCGTTCGGTCGCGATCTGCAGGTGCGGGCTCGTGGTGCGGCCCGTCCGCCGGTGCAGCGCGCGCAGCAACGCGTCAATCATCCGGACCACCGATGTCTTGCCGTTGGTGCCCGCGACGTGGATCGCCGGATAGCCGCGCTGCGGCGAACCGAGCAGGTCCATCAGCGCGGAGATACGCGTGAGCGACGGCTCGATCTTGGTTTCGGGCCAGCGCTTGTCGAGTTCCGCTTCGACAAGCGCGAGCTCGGCCAGATCCACCGGCGAGGGTGGCGCGTCGAGACGCTCCGGCTCCGAGTCCGGTGCGTCGCGGGGCGTCACTTGGTCCCCATTGCCTCGAGGCGGGCCTTCAACCGGGTGACTTCGTCTGCGGCGAGATCCTTGCGCCCGCGGATCTTCTCGACCACCGCGTCGGGTGCCTTCGCGAGGAACGCCTCGTTGCCGAGCTTGGCCGTGGTGGTGGCGAGTTCCTTCTCCGCCGCAGCCAGGTCCTTCTCGAGACGGCGACGCTCGGCCTCGAGGTCCACGGTGCCGGAGGTATCGACCTCGACGGTTACGGTCGTCCCGGACAGCCGCACCTCCACCGACGCGGTCGCGCCGAAATCGTCTCCGGGCGGAGTCAACTGGGCCAGGCTCGCGATCGCCGACTGCTGCTCGGTCAGGCCCGCGGTGTCCAGGCCGATCAGCCGGGCGGCGACCTTCTGCTTGTCCTTCAGCCCCTGGTCGCTGCGGAACCTGCGGATCTCGGTCACCAATCGCTGGGTATCCGCGATCCGTTGCGCCGCAACGGCATCCGTCGCCACGCCGGAGGACTGCGGCCAGCTTGCGATGACCACCGACTCGCCGCCGGTGAGTGCCTGCCAGAGCGATTCGGTGACGAACGGCATCACCGGGTGCAGCAGGCGCAGCAGCGATTCGAGTACCGAGCCGAGCACCGAACGGGTGCTCTCGGCGAGCGCCTCGTCCCCGGAGTTGAACTGCACCTTGGCCAACTCGAGGTACCAGTCGCACACCTCGTCCCACGTGAAGTGGAACAGCGCTTCGCAGGCCTTGCCGAATTCGTAGCGGTCGAGCGCAGTGTCGACCTCGAGCAATACCTCGTCGAGGCGGCCGAGGATCCAGCGATCGGCGTCGGTGAGCGATGCACGGTCCAGGTTCGGCACGGCAGACGGATCAGCCGTGGCCCCGTTCATCAGCGCGAACTTCGTTGCGTTGAACAGCTTCGTGACGAAGTTGCGCGACGCTGCGGCGTGCGATTCGCCGATCGACAGGTCGCTACCGGGCTGTGCGCCGCGCGCCAGGGTGAACCGCAACGCGTCCGCGCCGTAGGCCGAAACCCAGTCGAGCGGATCGATGCCGTTGCCGCGCGACTTCGACATCTTCTTGCCGAACTGATCGCGAATCAGGCCGTGCAGGAAGAGATCCCGGAACGGCACCTTCGGGCCCGGCTTCGGGGACCCGTCCGTCCTGGTGGCCAGCGCGTCGTCCTCGGCCACGTAGACGCCGAACATCATCATCCGGGCCACCCAGAAGAACAAGATGTCGTAGCCGGTAACCAACACGCTGGTGGGATAGAACGTGTCCAAATCCGCGGTGCGCTCGGGCCAACCCATGGTCGCAAACGGCCACAGCCCGGAGGAGAACCAGGTGTCGAGCACGTCCGGGTCCTGCGTCCAACCCTCTGGCGGTGCCTCATTCGGACCGAGGCAAACCACCTCCCCGTCGGGGCCGTACCAGATCGGAATGCGGTGACCCCACCACAGCTGGCGCGAAATGCACCAGTCGTGCATGTTGTCGACCCAGCCGAACCATCGTGGTTCGAGGCTTGCCGGGTGAATCACGGTGTCGCCGTTGCGAACAGCGTCGCCGGCTGCCTTCGCCAGCGTTTCCACCTTGACCCACCACTGCATGCTCAGGCGCGGCTCGATCGCCTCACCCGATCGTTCGGAGTGGCCGACGCTGTGCAGGTAGGGCCGCTTTTCCGCGACGATTCGCCCTTCCTCGGCGAGCCGCTCGCGCACCTTCACCCGAGCCTCGAAGCGGTCCATACCGTCGAATTCGGTTCCGGTATTGGTGATCCGGGCCCGCTCGTCCATGATGTTCGGCATCGGCAGGTTGTGCCGCAGGCCCATCTCGAAGTCGTTGGGATCGTGTGCCGGGGTGATCTTGACTGCGCCCGAACCGAATTCGGGATCGACGTAATCGTCCGCAATCACCGGAATCTGCGTGCCGGTAATCGGGTGGTAGATCGTGGTGCCGATCAGATGCTTGTAGCGGTCGTCGTCGGGGTGCACGGCAACCGCAGTATCGCCGAGCATCGTCTCCACACGGGTGGTCGCGACGATGACGTGCGGCTCGTTGTCGTCGAGCGAGCCGTAGCGTAGCGAAACCAGTTCGCCCTCTACTTCCTCGTACTTGACCTCGATGTCGGAGATAGCGGTGCGCAGTTCCGGCGACCAGTTCACCAGACGCTCGGCGCGATAGATCAAGCCGTCGTCGAACATCCGCTTGAACACCGTCTGCACCGCACGGGCCAAACCTTCGTCCATGGTGAAGCGATCCCGACTCCAGTCGACACTGTCACCGAGCGCACGCATCTGATTGCCGATGGAATCGCCGGACTGTTCCTTCCACTGCCAGACCTTGGCAAGGAAGCCCTCGCGACCGACGTCATCCTTCGTGATCCCCG
>NZ_LRRB01000190.1 GCF_001646865.1 Aldersonia kunmingensis
TCGATGACGCGGGGGTCGCGACGGTCACGCTGAACCGGGGCGAGAAGCACAACGCCTTGGATAGCGCCATGTTCGACGCTCTGGTGGATACCGCCGCCACACTTGCCGGCGACGCGCGGATCCGCGCGGTTGTGCTGCACGGCGCGGGCAAGAGCTTCTGCTCCGGGTTGGACATTTCGAGCCTCGCACCCGGCGACGGTGCGCTGTCGTTGTCCACCCGTGAGGAGGGGGAACTCGGCAACCGCGCGCAGCGTGTCTCGTTGGATTGGGCCCGCGTACCGGCTCCCGTCATCGCCGCACTCCATGGCAACTGTTTCGGTGGTGGACTGCAGATCGCGCTCGGCGCCGATATCCGTTACGCCGCAGCGGATGCTCGGCTCTCGATCATGGAAGTCAAGTGGGGCCTGGTGCCGGACATGGGCATCACACAGTCGCTGCCCCGACTCATCGCAGCCGATGTCGCGAAAGAACTCACCTTCACCGGCCGAATAGTCTCGGGTAGCGAAGCGCACGAACTCGGACTCGTCACCCGCGTGATGGGTGATCCGCTCGCCGCGGCACTCGAGCTTGCCCGCGAGATCGCCACTAAATCACCGGACGCGGTCCGGGCGGCCAAGCATCTTTACGACTCGACGTGGACCGGCACGAACCCTGCCGCCGCGCTACTGCTCGAAACCGAGTTGCAGGTCGGTCTGCTGGGCTCGGCGAATCAGGTCGAAGCCGTGCAGGCCGGGATGGCGAGGCGAGAGCCGCGATTCGCCGACCCGACATGACCGGCCCGGATGAGCAATACGCGTTCGGTCACTGATTCGGCAGCGCAATCGACGCGAGTTCGGCGAGCCCGCTCATCCCGGGGCCGACGTGTTCGGCCAGGCGCGCCACGGCGGCGCGGACCGCAGGCTCGTCCCTCACGGCCGGATCGATTCGGCCCAGGTTCAGCGCACACGTGTTGGCCCACGCCGCGATGTCGGTCTCGGTGCCGAACCCCCGGGTAGTGATCGTTCCCCGCAGCTGCATCTGGATCCAGTCCAGCGGGGTGTCGGACAGCCGGTTCGGCGGGCAAATCCGGTTGCGTTCGCGGTCGTCGTCACGTGTGGCTTCGACATAACCGGCGAGTGCACCGCCGAAGCACGGGAATCCCGCTCTGATGGTCTGCAGTCGGATCCGATCGGCACCCCAGATGGGAACCCGCGGCGGATATTGCAGACCGGCGGCCGCGCAGTGCACGATGAGGGAATCCGGCGGCAATGGGACGGATCCACGCTCGAGCACGATTTCCGTCCCGGTCACGCGCGTGATATGTCCGAGACGGACCACCCGTTCGATCGTGCGAAGCAAATCGCGCTCCCATTCGCCCAGCGTGGGCACCTTCGCCATCGTCGGTGTCACGCGAGGATCGATGCGGATCATCACACCGGCGGCTTCGAGGCGGAGGAAGAATTCGTCGACCGTGTCGGAGGCCGCGCCGGCCAACATGATGTCCGTGGACAGCGCGAGCGCGATCGCCGGATCTGGTTGCACCACATTCCGATTCAGCATCCACGGATCACGCGGTCGCACCCAGACGATGCGGTCGGATGCCACGCCCTGCGCGAGCAGCCACACGATGGCATCGGTGGCTGTCTTTCCGGAGCCGACGATCACGAAGGTCTGCGGTGCCGCTGCAAGATCGGCGAGGCGGTTGACGGGGACCACCGGGACACCGTCGGCGACCGCGAAGGGCGCAGTGGTCGAGGCCGGGATGGACGGGGACAGATAGGCCGCATCGACGACGCGCCGTGCGACCTCGATCTGGACGGTCTCACCCGAGACGCGCGAGGTCGCCAGGTGCATCGTGCCGTCGGACCGGTAATCGTGGGCGCCGAGGAATGTCACTTGACCCGATCCGACCAAACGGTCTCGCAGCACACTGTCGAAGTACGACTCGATAGTGGGCTGCCGAGCCCGCTTCCCGAGCCCCTTCTCGGGTCCGCTCTCCTGGATCGCGCCGTTTCCGAGCACGGTCGACGCGACGCCATAGAACACCGACGACTGGTGCAGTTGCACGAACGGATAGGCATCCAGCCAATGTCCGCCCGCGGTGTGTCGACGTTCCACGAGAGTTACGTGCACGTCGGCGTGATCGACCAGCGCGTCGGTGAACGCCATACCCATGGCGCCGGCGCCCACGACCAGATAGTCCGTCTTCAGCATTCCGGTGGCCATGGTGTGCCTGTCTCCAGGAGCAAACGACGACGATGATCGGTTGCCCATGATTCTGACACCGAATGAACTCGGCGTACTGCCGACTCGGCCCGATTCGTCTGTGTAGCGTGGCCGGGGTGAATTCGCACCGTGTCTTTGCAGTCTGCATCGCGAGCTTGGCCGCAACCCTGGTTGCTTGCGGCTCCGACTCGGATACGTCCACCGCGGACCCGACCTCCACGTCGGCGAGCGCCGAGACGACCGCAGCCGACGCGAGCAGTTGTCCGGGCACACCGCCCGCCGAGGACGTCGCACCCGAATGGACGCTGCAAGGCACGACGGGCAGCGTGGCCATTGCCGGTTCGACCGACACGACGGCTCCGTCGATCAAGGTGCAGGAGGCGCCTTTCAGCGTGACCGAAACCCAGGTGCAGACGCTGCGGGCCGGTGACGGTCCAGTCGTTGCGGACACGGCGACCGTCTCGGTCTGCTACCTCGGTGTCAACGGGCGTGACGGCGCGGTCTTCGACAGCAGTTACACGCGTGGGGGCATGCCCGTGGAGTTCCCTTTGAACGGCGTTGTGCCCGGTTTCGCGAAAGCGATCACAGGACAGACCGTGGGCTCAACGATCGGGGTGGCGATCGCACCCGCCGACGGATACCCCAACGGTCAATCTGCTGCAGGAATCCAGGCGGGTGACACGCTCGTGTTCGAGATCAAGGTCCTCGACGCCACGGGCTGACCGCAGCCGTAGGGTCGAGACCATGAACCTCGATGGTGTGGGCATCTGGAGTTCCCATCTGCGTTACGGCGATCCGGCCGAGGCCCTCGATGCGGCCGCCGAACTGGACGAGCTGGGATTCACGGGGCTCTGGATTCCCGATGTGGGCGGCCCGGTGCTCGATTCCGTGGAAAACCTGTTGGGCGCCACCAAGAATGCCGTGATTGCCACAGGCATCCTCAACATCTGGATGCACGATCCGGGGGACGTAGCAGCCGCGCACGCCACATTGAGCGCGGCGCACGGTGATCGGTTCCTGCTCGGGCTCGGCGTCAGCCACGCCCCGTTGATCGATGCGACAGAACCGGGCCGCTACGACAAGCCACTCTCCGCGATCGGGGCATTTCTAGACGGCCTCGACAATTCGGAGCGGCCGGTCGCGCCCGAAAGCCGCGTGCTCGCCGCGCTCGGGCCGAAGATGCTGAAGACCGCCGCCGAACGCAGTCGCGGTGCACACCCGTACCTGATCACGCCACAGCACACTGCCACCGCACGGGAGGCGCTCGGCGACGGCCCGCTGCTACTTCCCGAGCAGACTGCCATCCTCACCGACGATCGCGAACAGGCACGCGCGATTGGCACCGACTGGCTGCGCGGCTATCTCGCTATGCCGAACTACGCCAACAATCTGCTGCGCATCGGCTTCAGTGAAGAGGATCTGGAGTCGGTGAGCGATCGACTATTCGACGCCATCATCGCGTGGGGCGACGAGGCTGCGGTGCTCGATCGTGTGCGCGAGCATCAGAGCGCCGGTGCCGACCACGTGTGTGTGCAGATGTTGGCCGCAGACGCGCGCGAGTTCCCACGCGAGGAATGGCGACGGCTCGCCGCCGCGCTGCGATGATCCGCCGCGGGTACCCAGGCCGGTGACACGCTCGTTTTCGAGATCAAGGTCCTCGACGCCACCGGCTGACCGCACCCCACCGCGCTGTATCCTTCGCCAAATTGCCGAACGATGGCAACGGTATGGACGGTGAGGTAACACGGATGATCGCAGGTTCTGAGCAGCTCGGCAGCCGACGAGTCGGACGCTCGAAATTCACACTTCTCGGAGTAGGTGTGCTGGCCACCGGGCTGGTGCTGGGAAGTGCGGGCGTTGCCGCTGCCGCGCCTGTTTCGGGTGCCAACTCTGCAGTGGACACCGAATGGGAAGCCTCGTGGGCGGCCTATCAGTTCGAGGCAAGCCAGGCCGCTTCGCTGCTGGTTACCAAGAACGTCGATCTGCCGATCACCATCAACGCCCCGATCGATCGGGTATTCACGGCGTACTCGAACTTCAACAACAGCTTCGGACGGCACCCGTTCCTGAAGGGCGTGCTCGACCGCCGCAAATACACCGAGGGCGGCGCCGAGGTGTGGGAGTTCATCGCACTCGAGGACATCCCCCTCGGCCCGATTTCGATCCCGGGACGCACCGTCGGAAAGCAGCGGATGTACGCCGCCGAGCACTGGTACAGCACCGAGACCTGGGATCTGCCCGGCGTAATCACTCGCCAGAAGATCACGTTCGCCAAGGACGGCGACTCGACCGTGGTCACCGAGCACCTGTCGTTCTCTGCACCGGCGGTGCTGATCGACTACACGGTGCAGAACGGCGTGGATGCGCACATCGTGAACCAGAAAGCGGTGAAGCGCGATATCGAGAACGGCATGCTCTAAGAACTGGTCGCCGACCCGGCAGCGCGCACGGCGCTGCCGGGTCGCGCCGATCGGCGAATCCACTCCTGCGCCATGAGGTTCGATTACTCATCGTGTCGGCGGTTAGTGATTTAGTAGCGGTGTGATGCCGCAGACCGACTCCGACGACCCCGATGCCTCCCGGCCGGAATGGTTCGCGGCGTTCATCTCCGACTGCGGGACTCGTAAACCGTCGCCGCATACGCTCAAGGCGTACCGGCAAGACTTCGACGCCATCGCGCCGCTGCTCGCCGAAACTGGTTCGGCTGCCGCGGAATTGAGCACAGTGCGCCTCACGACCGACGACATGCGGCGCGCGTTCGCTGCCTACGCCAAGACTCACGAGGCCGCATCGATCCGCCGGTGCTGGTCGTCGTGGAATATGTTGTGCACCTTCCTCTTCACCGCTGAGGCGATACCAGCGAATCCCATGCCGGCAGTGGGCCGGCCGAAGGCGTCGAAGGTCCTGCCGAAGGCGTTCGACTCGACGGCGATTACGGCACTGCTCGACGCGCTTCAGCTCGACGGAAACCGGTCCCGCAGCACGGATTGGCCGGAACGCGACCGCGCACTGGTGCTCACCGCACTGCTGACCGGGATGCGCTCCGAGGAAATGGTCCGCACGAACATCGGTGATGTCCGGGTCGGCGAGGACGGTTCGGCCGTGCTGCACGTGCACGGAAAGGGCAACAAGGACCGCTTCATTCCGGTCGAGCGCGCACTGCTCACCGTGATCGAGCGCTACCTGGAAACCCGGTACGAGCGCTTCCCTCCCCCGCCGAACTCCCGCAGGCGCCGCAACGATCGATCGCTGGCGGCCTGGCCGCGCAAGGCAGCGCTTTTCGTCGGTCCCACCGGGGAGCGGATCACTCGGGGCATCCTGCAGTACCGCGTGCAGCGGATATACCGCCGCGCGGGAATCGAGGCGCATCGCCCGCGCGGCGCACTGGTGCACGCCCTGCGACACACGTACGCAACGGCGTTGGCGGACGAAAACATCAGCGTGTACACGCTGATGAAACTGCTCGGCCACGAATCGTTGGCGACGGCGCAGCGCTACGTCGCAGGAGCGGGTATCGACACCCGACCTGCGGCGGCGCGAAACCCGGTGTACCGCATGCTCGGTGGCGAATCGGACATTACGGTTGCCGCCGTTCCTGAATGATGGTTGCGAATCCAGCAAGCGACGACAAAGGAGAAGCCGTGTCACTTCCGATTGCCGACACTCCGCACGACGAGGTGCAGTACACGGAATTCGACGACGTACCGATCGCCAGCATTCGATTCAACGGCGTCACCATCGACAAGTTGGTCGAACTGTTCGACCCGGCTTTCGGTGCGCTCGGTGCCGCCATCGGCGCCGGCGCGTTCGTCCCGACGGGTCCGGCATTGGCGGTGTACCGCGGTGATCCGATGTCCAGCTTCGACCTCGAGGTGGCATTTCCTGTGGCCGAGGCACTCGCCGGTGAGACCGAAGCTGCCGGCCAGACGATTCGGCCCTCGGTGATCTCGGGTGGCCAGTGCGCGGTCCGCAGTCACGTCGGCTCGTTCGACGGACTCGGCGACGCCTGGGGAACCATCGTCACCGCAGTGCAGTCGAGCGGGAAGTCCCTCGGCGAGCAGTGGCTCGAGGTGTATGTGACTCAGCCGACGCCCGATACGGATCCGGCGACGCTGCGAACAGAGCTGATCGCACTCCTCGGCTGACGAGTCGACGCTGCTCAGCGCCTTTCTCGAGCGGCGCCGCGCGCGGCGGGCGATGACTAGGCTGGCTGCGTGGTCGTTTCTCGCGCGTCCGGTACCGCCCGCCTCTCGGTCGACGACTGGGTTCAGGCTGGGTACGAGATCCTCGCCGAAGAGGGCGTAGCGAAGCTCAAGATAGACAACTTGTGTCACCGGCTCGGCGCCACCAAGGGCAGCTTCTACTGGCATTTCACCGATATCGCGACCTATCGCGACGTGCTGGTCGAAACGTGGGGCCAGCTGCGGGAGGTCGAGCACCACCGGGTCGAGCATCTCGACGACGTCGAACCCCGCGAACGCCTGCTCATGATGATGGAATCACTCGTCAGCCCGCGGTATTGGGCGCTCGAGCGCGCGATGCGCGAATGGGCGCGCACCGATACGGCTGCCGCGGAGGGCGTCCGCGCCGCGGACCGGCGCATGACCGCAGCCGTTTGTCGCGCATTCGTCGACTACGGCTTTCCTCCCGACGAGGCCATGGAGCGTGCGGGTCTGATGTATTCGACGGGTATCGGCGCGCTCCATTTGTCGAAATCCAGGCCGGCCGGATGGTCGACCGAACGACGGGACTGGTTCTTGGAGTTCATGCTCCGCCCGTGAAATGCTCGTGTTCCATACCTTTTAGTATGGTAGCGTCGGTACATGACGCTGGTTACTGGGCAAGTCGCGGGCATCACCGACGAATTCGTCGCGAAACTGGCGGAGCGAGCACCGGAGGGCGAACGCCTTCGCAGACTGCCCGCCGAAACGATGGCGGATTTCACCGCTTCGGGTCTCAGCGAGCTACTCGTCCCCGCACGCTTCGGCGGGCTGCAGGCGTCATTTCCGGAGATTCTCGACCCGGTCCGTCGCATGGCCCACGGCTGCACATCGAGCGCATGGACGCTTTCCTTCTACACCCTGCACAACTGGATCATGGCGCTGTTCGGCGAAGAAGCGCAGGCAGAAGCTTTCGCAGACAGGCCGTTCCTTGCTCCCGCGACGCTCGCGCCCACCGGCCGCGCCCTCCCCGCTCCGGACGGATACCGCGTGTCCGGCCGGTGGTCCTGGGCGACCGGGATCATGGACGCCAATTGGGTGATGGTCAGCGCGCTGTGCGGCCCCGACGACGGGTTGTTCCCGGCCCTCATGCTGCTCCCCGCCGCCGACGTCGAGGTCGTCGACGTTTGGCAGACCGACGGGATGCGCGCCACCGGGTCGAACGACATCGTCGTCAATGACGTGTTCGTTCCCGCCCACCGCGCACTTCCCGCGCTCGACATCTACAAGGGCGACTCCCCCGGTGCTCGCCTGCACGACGCGCCGACCTACCGATGGCCGATGGTGCCGGCGCTCGCATTGGTTGCCGCAATGCCGGTCCTGGGAACAGCGGAGCGGGTCACCGAGCTCTACTCCGAGCGGCTCCAGGAACGCGTCATGGCCTACGAGGGCGTCAAGCAGAAGGACAAGCCCGCGGCCCGCGCCCGCCTCGGGGATGCTCGGGTGCGGCTCGAGGCATTGCGCGCCCTGATCGACCGCACCGCCAAGCGGATCGAGGCGACAGTCCAGGCCGGTGAGCACGTTTCACGCTCAGACCGCGCCGATGCGCGGCTGGCCTCGGCTCACGTTGCCGCCGAGTCGCGCGCGATCATCGGTAACCTGCTCGAGGCGTCCGGGGGCAGCGTCCACTTTCTGGACAATCCGCTGCAGCGCATGAAACGCGACGTCGACGTCGTGACCGGTCACATCGTGTTCGAGCACGACACGTGTCTCGAACTGTCCGGCGCACTGGCCATCGGAATGAAGGTGCCGCCGACCTCGATGATCTGACCGGCCGGGTACCGGTCGATCAGTCCGCGGGGGTCGCGACCAGTGCGACCAGCCCGCCGATCATCGCGGTGTTCTTCATGAACTGCATCAGCTGCATGGTGCGGGCCGCAGGGTCCTCGAGCTGCCAGAACGGATGCCCCGCCACCGTGGTGGGGACCAGCGATCCGATGAGCGCTGCGGCGGACAGGCGCGGCAGCACCCCCATCGTCAGCAGAGCCCCACTGCCGACCTGCACCGCACCGTTTATCCTGACCAATGTCTCGTCGTCCACGGGAAGCGGAGCGATCTCACGCGCCTTGGCCAATGCGGGCGCAGCCATCTTGACCCGGGGACGCGGCTTTTGGATGGTCTCGTAGCCGAAGTAGGCGTAACTGACCCCGGTGAGCGCCCGGGCAGCCATGCGCAGAAGGTGACTCATCTGCTTGTCCTCTCGATGATCGGATGGCACGGACAATCCACATGTACCCGCGCGGAGGCAGTCCAGGGCTGGATTCAGGCGTTCGCCATCAACCGGTTGACCGCCGCGTCGATCTCCGCCTCGGACAACAACACCTCGCCGGCCGCAGCGCCGAGCGGAACGAAGCTGTCCGCACTGGACACCCGCCCGATTCGACCGCGGAAACCGCCTTCCACGAGCAGCGTCACGATTCCCTCACCGACACCACCGCCATGCCGGGTTTCGTCGACGACGAGGACCCGCCCGGTCGCCTCGGCTTCGCGCATGATGTCCGCGTGCGGCATCGGGGCAAGCCACCGGATGTCCAGGACACGCGCATTGATTCCGCGCTCGGCCAAGCGGTGTGCGGCGCGCAGGCTCATCCGGACACCATTGCCGAACGTGACGATGGTGAAGTCGTCACCATCGCCGTAACTGCGACCCCGGCCGATCGGTGCGTGTTCCGGGTCGGCCGGGTACCCGGCGAGCCAGCCGCCGTCGCCGTCCTCGTGCAGGTCGTGCGTGTGATAGAGCGCGATCGGTTCGAGGTACACGCACACCACGCCCGACCGCCGGGCCGCAGCGACACAGGTCCGCAGCATCGCCGCCGCGTCGTCGGGCCGCGCGGGTGACGCAATCACGATGCCCGGAATATCGCGCAGAGCGGCCACCGCATTGTCGTTGTGGAAGTGGCCCCCGAAACCCTTCTGGTAGCCGTAGGCGGCGACGCGGACGACCATCGGGTTTCGGTACTGCCGCATCGAAAAGAATTGCAACGTAGCGGCTTCACCGCGGAGCTGGTCCGCCGCGTTGTGCAGGTAGGCCAGATACTGAATCTCCGGGATGGGTAGCAGGCCCGACAAGCCCGCGCCGAGCGCGAGGCCAAGAATCGCCTGCTCATCGAGCAGCGTGTCGAATACCCGGTTCGCGCCGAATTGCTTGCGCAGGCCTCGCGTAACGCCGTACACGCCGCCCTTACGGGCGACGTCCTCACCGAACACCAACGACTCGGGGAATTCACGGAGTGTCTCGTCGAGCGCGCGATTGATCGCCTGGGCCAGCGTGTGTGCGTCATTTGCCGAGCCTGCGGGTGCGCGAGAGGGTGTCGGCAAGGTCGCGGTCGCCTCGCGGTTGGTATGCGTCAGCGGTGCCATCACCGCAGCCCTGCGGTCGAGTTCCTGCGCACCGGCGAGTCGCTCTGCGATCTGCCGAACCTCGCCACGTTTGCCTTCGTAACGGTCGAGGATCTCTTCGCGCGTGTAGTGGCCGCGAGTGATGAGTAGTCGTGCCGTGCCAATCAGCGGATCACTGTCGTACTCGGACGAGATCTCCTGCGGCGAGCGGTAACCCGGCTCATAGTCGGATCCGGCGTGTCCCATCAATCGGACCGTCCGCAGGTGAAAAAATGCCGGCTTGCGCTGCGCACGGACCCATTCCGCGGCGGCATGCGCAGACGCATACGTGCTCTCGATATCCACGCCGTCGGCCGTGAAGTACTCGAGCCCATCCCGGTGGCCGAACGAGGATGCGATCCAATCCAGCGGTGTTCGGACGCTGATTCCGATCCCGTTGTCCTCGCAGACAAACAGCAGCGGCAGCGAAATGCCCTGATACGCAGTATGAATTGCCGTATTTATCGCGCCGATCGCGGTGGAGTGATTCGCCGAGGCATCTCCGAAGCTGCATACGGTGACGGCATCGTTCGGCCATGGCGACGGCACACCGACTCGCGCGGCACGGCCGAGCGAGAACGCAACACCAACCGCGCGGGGCAGGTGCGATGCGACGGTGGACGTCTGCGGAATGACCGCGAGGTCGGCGCGACCCCACACTTTGTGCCGTCCGCCGGCGATCGGTTCCTCGGTGGCAGCCAGCATGCCGAGCAGGACATCTCGCACGGGGTCGCTCCCACCGACCTGGCGAGCGCGTTGGAGAAAGAAGGCACCCGACCGGTAGTGCAGCAGGGCGGGGTCGGTCGGGCGAAGGGCGGCGGCGACTGCCGCATTGCTCTCGTGTCCGGCGGAACCGATCGTGTAGTAGCCGCGGTCCTTCGCCCGGAGTTCACGAGCGATGAGATCCAGATGCCGGCTGCCGAGTTGCGAATCGAACAGTTCGACAAGCACTTCGGTCGCCAATTCCCCACGGCTCGAAGTGGTTTCGGACGACGCGGACAGGGCGGAGACCGATGCGATGAAATGCTCGTCGACGGGTTCCCTCACGCGTCTCCTCGGGTCTACTTCGCCCGAACTTACTCCGAAGCTTCGACGGGCGAGCCGTACCGAGCAACTACCAACGCATTATCGCGGCGATTGCCGGCGACTGGTCGGCTCCTCGTGCGTCCGGCGACGGCTTGCCGCGCACACTCGCATCGGCCCACATCGGCGGGCACGGAGTGCCCGGCGGGGTGGTGACCTCGAAGTGCCACCACTCGTTGGCGAAAGTGCGGCACAAGCCCCAGCGCGAGCCGTTCGCCTCCAGCCAAGCCGCGCCCGCTTGCGGGCCGACATCGATGGCGTGCCCACCGACATGCGTCGATTCGGCAGGCGGCAGCACCCAGCGCCGCGCGGCATCCGGGCTGCCGTGCGTGGCGATGCCGTCGCGCCACATGCCCTCCTGCTCGGCCACCGAGCGGGCGCCGGACGTGATCCACAGCGGGATGCCCTGTGCGCCGGCTGCGGCCGCGGCCTGGTCGTATGCGCGACTCAGAGTGGGATCGAGCCCGTCGGGGCCCGATGCGGCATGTGCCAGTGACCAGCCAGGAAGCACGAGGAACGACACGATTGCCCCGGTCACGACGGTGCTGCGCAGCGACGGCGCAGTGACGTGGATCTGCACGTACGTAGTAAAGCGGGCATTTCCGCGTAGTGCACTACGCGTGCCCAGATTGTCCCTGGTTGACACCGTTGTTTCATCGGACAAACGCGGCTGAGGAGCAATTCGATGAAGCGTCTGGTGGTTTGCTACGACGGCACTTGGAAGAGCGCTGAGGACGACAGGATCTCAAACGTCGAGAAGATCGCGCGAGCAATCAAGCCACGCGATGCCGGGGGTGTCAGCCAGATCGTTCACTACGTCACGGGTGTGGGTACCGGCGAAACATTGACGGATCGGGTGACCGGCGGTGCCATGGGCACCGGCCTCGAGGATGGCCTCATCAGCGGGTACAGGTTCCTGGCGCTGAACTACGAGCCGGGTGACCAGGTTTATCTCTTCGGCTTCAGTCGCGGAGCCTATTCCGCCCGCAGCCTCGCCGGGATGATCGCCTTCAACGGTCTGCTCACGATGGACGGCATGCTGTCCCGCACGAACTACTTGCGCAAGGCCTTGAAGGTGTACAAGAACCGGCCATGTTACCCAGCTGATGCGGTGGACCACGACACTGAAGAATTTCGCCAGATGACTTATTTCGGCCAAGCTCGCCCAAAGATCACGTTCCTTGGGGTGTTCGATACGGTCGGCTCTCTCGGAGTTCCGGGCAAGGGCGGCAAGGGTTACGAATTCCACAATGTGAAGCTTTCTCCGCAAGTGCTGCGGGCACGTCAGGCTTTGGCGATCGATGAGCCGCGGCTCAAGTTCACACCGTTGGTATGGGACGCGGAAGGCGCGAATGACGTCAAGCAGGTTTGGTTCGACGGCGACCACACCGATATCGGTGGAGGGCACGACGACGAGATGCTTTCCGACGAAACCCTGCGATGGATGGTGGAGGAATCCCGTTCCAAGGAGATCGACGGCGGTGGGCTCGATTATCTATTCCGTACTGCCGCAGTGCCGGACGACTCCCGGTCGCGTCCGTTCAACCCACTGAACGGCTTCTATCGAGCCGACAATCTCTTCACCCGTGCAACCCGATGGATGCGCAAGTCGACTACGCCGGTCCGTACGGACGGCCAGCGCCGAATCCTCGCCAAATCCGCAGACGACGCGACGAACAACCGAATCTTCATCTCCAAGTTGGCATACGAAAATTGGTTGGAAGACAACGATGACCGGAAGAAGCGCGCCCCGAACATCGGGGCCTGGCGGGACGCCGGTGCACACATGGAACGGATTCCAGATTCGATCGAGTTCGACATCAAGTCGCACGTTGAATCGATGGGCGCGGGAACTGGGCGAAACGTTTCGACTGTTGTTCGCGGAGTGAAGGCTTCGGGTCCCCGAACACCCATGGGGCACGGAGCACACGACCCAATTAACCGCGAAACGCCTCGCCCTTCGTCGCGCGAGCAATAACTCGCTCAACGATGCGCTCGCGCAGCCTCTCCGCGCTGCGCCAGCGCATCGCCCGCTTGTCGTAGTCCATCGCGCACTCGGCAACGATGTCCTTGAGCTGCTCGGTATCGAGTATGGCGAGCGCGGCGCGCAGACCCTCCTCACCAACGTCGAGATGCACCGCGAACGGATCGATCACGCCGGGTCCGCGCTTGGGTCGCCGTGCCTCAGGGACCTCATCCTTCGGTCCCGCCAGTGCCACCTCGAGGTCACGTGCGAAACGTGGGTTGTGCAGTGCCTCCCCGGCGAGCACGTGAATGAGGCTCGCGATGGAGGTAGCAAGAACCGGATGGTCGGCGTGGAGCTTGCGCAGCGCTGCGGCAGCGGCCTCCATGTCCACCTGTGCGGCCGCACGGCGGGTATCGGACAACAACTCGTCCATTGTCACAACAGCACCCTCGAGGTGAGCAGAATGTCTTCGGTCAGATTGCGCAGCTCTTCGAACTGCTCTCCGGCACCGTACTTCCCGCGCAGCGTGCGGTGGTCGACGCATTCGGCGGCCGCGGCGATCTGATTGGCCTCGGGAACCCAGGCAGGGATGACGTTCGCAATGCGCTCGTCGCGCTGGAGTTGCTCGATCACCGCGCGGTGCAGGCTCGATGCGGCTCGGTACTTCGTGATAACCAGACCGAGCTCCTTGATCCCGTGTCCGGTGCGGTGGGCGAACGATGCCACTCGCGACTGCAGTTGCGGGATGCCGTAGGTGGAGAGGATGTCGGGAATGGTCGGAACGATGTAGCCCTGCGCGAGTCGAAGACCGTTGAGGGTGAGCATGCCCAGATTGGGCGGACAGTCGATGAGCACGTAGTCATAGCGAGGCAACACCGGCGAAACCACGTTCAGGAGTAGCTCCACCGGCCACGTCGCATACGGATCCCGATATTGCCGATATGTCAGTCCTTCCTGAATCTCGATCAAATCGAGCGAGGACGCCAGCAGATCGACGCCGCGCACGGCGTTCACCGGGGAGGCGTCGATCTGAATAGCCTTGTCGATGTCGAAGTACTGCCCGCGCGGGTCGACCGCCTCGAGAAATAACGCACCGAGGGTCAAACCCACATCGTTGAGCTGCTGCCAACGATGTTCACCGATCATCATCGTGGTCAGGTTGGTCTGGGGGTCCAGGTCGATGAGCAGCACACGCTGGCCGAACTCCGCGGCCAGAAACTCCCCGACCGCGGCCGTGGTCGTCGTCTTTCCAACGCCGCCCTTGAGGTTGATCGTGGCAATCGCCCGAGTCATCGCCTGTCCTTGATTTGCACCTGTCCCCCTGCCCGGCCGATCAGTTGGATCACAGTAGCGAGCGCGCCGCTTCTGTCCAGCCCACCGCGCGTGTGTGTTTCGGCACCGGTGCGCCGGGTAGCCGATCGGAGAGACAATATTTTCGGGAGGCGCGACCCGATGACGGACAAGTGGCAGGCAGCACACGACGCCGAGAGCAGGCGTGATGTCGAAAAGAACTGGCGCGACCCGAATGCAGTTCGTGCAGCGACCCGGTTCACCATCACGGTGGTCGTTGTCGCACTCGCGGTGATGGGCGCTGCGATCCTCTGGTCGGTTGCGTCCGGACAGGAAGAATGCGCCGATGCTTCGTTCGCGGTCTGTCAGTCCCCGCAGCGCTACATCCTTGCCATGGCACCGACCGCGATCTTCCTCGCTGGTGGGGTTTTCGCGTTCGTGCGCGCATACCGGGTATGGCGCGCCGGCGGTGCCTGGCCGATCTGGCAGGGCGCCGGTTGGATCCTGTTCGTGCTGTCCACGCTCTACCTGGGGCTTTCCTCGCCAGCGCTGATAATCGACTGACGACGTGGCGAAAATGCTGTGGCAGGATCGTCGCCGTGGATGAACAGTCGGTCGTCACCGCGTATGCCGAATCCGAATTCATGCTGCTTCCCGAGAATGCGCGTGAGGTCGGATTGGCGTGGCAACCTCCCGTTGTGGAACGGCTCGAACTCGGCGAGGTCAGCGCGCTGCGCTGGGGAACAGGGCCGATCGATCTGGTCCTGTTCCACGGTGGCGGCCAGAACGCGCACACGTGGGACACGGTCCTGCTCGCACTGCTCGCCGAGCGGTCGATTTCCGCGCTGGCCGTGGACCTTCCCGGACATGGGCATTCCGCTTGGCGAGACGATCGGGACTACTCCCCCCAGACCAACGCGGCCACCCTCGCGCCTGTCCTCCAGGAGGTGGCGCCGGAACCCACCGCGGTGATCGGCATGTCGCTTGGCGGACTCACCACACTCGCGCTCGACCCGCACGGCTACACCGGAAGCAACCGGGTGCTGGTGGACGTCACCCCGGCGACCGGTCAACGTGCCGCGGAATTGACGAAGGCGCAGCGGGAGGCAACCGAGTTGATGCGCGGGCCGCACGGCTACGCGACGTTTGAGGAGATGCTCGATGCCACCGCTGCGACGAGCCCGACCCGGTCGCGCGAATCCCTGCGCCGCGGGATTCTGCACAATGCCCGCCCCACCGATGACGGGTGGGAGTGGCGCTACGACAAATTCGAGCATCCGATGGAGCTCGACTCGCTGTGGAGCGTCGCGGACAACTCGTCGGTGCCGACACTGCTTGTGCGGGGCGGCAAATCGTTCCTCACGACGGATGAGGATGTGGACGAGTTCCGCCGCCGCAGCCACGACGCCGTCGTGACCGTTGTGCCCGACGCGGGTCACTCGGTGCAGGGTGATCGCCCACTCGAACTGGCCCGACTGATCAGCGAACGAGTCTGGCCGCAGGGCTGATCGCGGCTCAGGCTGCGGATGCTCCGAACCAGGTGGGCAGGGTGGCAACCAGACCCTCCTGATCGTCACCCACCCACGCCACATGACCGTCCGGCCGCAATAGCACTGCGGGCACGTCCAATTCGTCGCTGACGTCGACGACGTGGTCGACCCGGTCTGCCCACTCGGCAACGGAGAGGCGGCCGGTCTGGTCGAGCAGCAACCCGCGGCCGCCGCGCATGAGCTCGTAGAGACGTCCGCGCTGTTTCAGCCCAACGTCCCGCAGCCGACGCCCGAGCAGTTCGTGTCCCTCGCCGAAGTCGTAGCGAATCCCGATGGCCGTCAGCTTTTCGATCAGGTAGCGGTTCACGTTGTCGAATTCGGCCAGCTCCGACAACAGCCGACGGACCGCCTGCATCCCCGGATCGAGCGACATCAGCTGCATCTGCGCACGGGTGTTGTCCAGCACAGCGGCGGCGACCGGATGTCGTTCGGTCTCATAGCTGTCGAGCAGCCCGTCCGATGCCCACCCTTCGACGGCGGCCGCGAGTTTCCAGCCGAGGTTCACCGCGTCCTGGACTCCGAGGTTGAGGCCCTGCCCACCGGTCGGCGGATGGATGTGCGCGGCGTCGCCGGCGAGGAATACCCGCCCGCTCCGGTAGTGCTCGGCCAGCCGAGTTGCGTCACCGAAACGGGACAGCCAGCGCGGCGAGTGCACGCCGAAGTCGGTGCCGCCGTAGGCGATGAGCTGCTGTTTGATCTCGTCGAGGGTCGGCGGGACGGCGCGATCCTCGGCGACATCCGCGGCAGGCACAAGTACGCGATACATTCCGTCGCCCAAAGGCATGGCACCAAAGCGCAATTGGGTCTTGCGGACTTCTGTCATCACCGCGGTCAGGGTCTCCGGTGAGGCCGTCAGTGCCATCTCGCCGATCAACGTCTCGACGCGGCTCGGCTCGCCGGGGAAATCGATGCCGACGAGCTTTCGCACGATGCTCCGGCCACCGTCGCAACCGACCAAATAGGGCGCGCTGAGACGGGACCGATCCGCCAGCTCGACGGTGGCGCCGTCCTCGTCTTGACTCAGCCCAACAACTTCGGCGCCGCGCCGTAGGTCGGTGCCGAGCTCGAGCGCGTGTTCGGCGAGCAGTCGATCGGTGATGGTCTGCGGGATGCCGAGAACGTACGAGTGTGCTGTGTCCAGATCATCCGGCCAGCTCTTGCCGAGGCCCGCGAAGAACCCGCCGACGGTGTGCTTCTTGCCATGTTCGAGGAAGCGGTCGAGCAGGCCGCGCTGGTCCATCAACTCGATGCTGCGCACGTGTAAACCTAGCGAGCGGACGACCTTCGTCGGTTCTGGGTCTTTGTCGAGCACCAGCACCTGAAGTCCGTGCAGCCGCAACTCGCTGGCAAGCATCAGGCCGGTAGGGCCGGCGCCGACAATGATCACGTCGAACATGGACCGCCTATCCTCTGGACGACGACGTACACAATCGATCGTCCATCATTCCCGACAAGCACTCCCGCGCCGCGTTCAGTGGTTGCGGATCGACTTGATCAGCTCGCCCTTCTTCATGATCAGCCCTGGTGGCGCACGATGACGATCGGGCATTCCACGCTGTGCAGCAGTGTCGTGCTCGTCGAACCGATCAACATGCCCTTGAACCCACCGCGGCCGTGCGAGCCGACGACGACCATTTGTGCGGTCTGCGACTGTTCGAGAATGTTGCGGGCGGGCCGGTCCCGGACTGTCAGCGTCCGGACCGCGACATCCGGGTAATCCTGGCGGCACCCGGCCAGCGCTGCAGAGAGCAC
>NZ_LRRB01000169.1 GCF_001646865.1 Aldersonia kunmingensis
CGGCATCGATCCGGAAATCGAATACCCGCCCGCGGTTGCTCGCGACCTCCGGACGCGGCCGATCGGCGGGCAGTTCCAGCACATCCGGCAGGTCCTGCAGCGTGCCGGTCCAGAAGTCGATCTGCTTGGACATCAAGGACATCGGGTCGTCCTCGGCGCCAAGCACAGCGCGCTGCCACACCGCGTAGTCGGCGTACTGGACGTCGAGCGGCTTCCAGCTGGGTGCTTCGCCCTGGCTGCGCGAGACATATGCGACCATCACGTCTCGCATCAGCGGCCCGAGCGAGAAGCCGTCGGCGCTGATGTGGTGCAAGACCACCACGATCACGTGGTCGGTGGCCGATAGCCGCAGCAAACGCGCCCGGAACGGGAGCTCGGTGGCGACGTCGAAGCCGATGGATGCGACCTCCACGATCCGCATGGTGAGCGAATCGGCTTGCACCGGTTCGACTTCCACGTCGATGCGTAGTTCGTTCACCGGCACGACCACCTGATAGCCCGTGCCCGCGATATCCGGGTACACGGTGCGCAGCGACTCGTGCCGGGTCACCAGATCGACGAAGGCGGCGCGCATGGCGTCGGCATCGAGTTCGCCGCTCAGCCGCACCGCGATCGGGATGTTGTTGGAGGCGGATGCCGGGTCGAACCGGTTGAGGAACCACATCCGCTGCTGTGCGAGGGACAAGGGCACACGGTCGGGACGCTCGCCGGCGACCAACGGTGCCCGCCGGCCGGCACCGGCAAGTGACTCCGCGCGCGCCGCCAGTGCGGACACGGTGGACGCCGTGAAGAGCACACGCACGGGAACCTGCGTATCCAACGCAGCGCCCACACGCGCGGCCACCTGCGTGGCGATCAACGAGTTGCCGCCGAGTTCGAAAAAGTCGTCGTCCGCGCCGACCCGTTCCAGGCCGAGCACCTCGGCGAACACCTCGGCGACGATCTCCTCGATCGGCGTCGACGGGGCGCGATACGCCTTTGCAACGATGAGCGGGGCCGGCAGCGCCCTGCGGTCCAGCTTGCCCGACGGGTTCAGCGGCAGTTCGTCGAGCACAACGATGGCCGCCGGCACCATGTACGAAGGCAACTGTTGCGCCACAACATTTTTCAGCCATTCCGGGGATGCGGCACGGGCATTGTTCGGCACCACATAGGCCACCAGTTGCTCACCGGAGTGCGGGTCCGAATGGATCACGGCCACCGCTTGCGCGACCGAAGGATCTGTCAGGAGCGCGGACTCGATCTCGCTCAGCTCGATGCGCAGCCCACGCAACTTCACCTGGAAGTCGGTGCGGCCCAAGTACTCCAAATCGCCCGACCCGACCCACCTCACCAGATCGCCGGTGCGGTACATGCGCTCACCCGGCGAACCGAACAGGTTGGGCAGGAAACGGTCCGCGGTCAAGTCGGGACGTGCGACGTAACCCTGTGCGAGCTGGATTCCGGCGAGGTAAAGCTCGCCGGCCACGCCCGGTGGTACGGGATGGAGCCGGGCATCGAGCACCAGCGTCTGGGTATTCCAGACCGGGCTGCCGATCGGCACCGAGACGCCGCCCTCGGGAACAGCGTATTCCGTCGCGTGCACAGTGAATTCGGTTGGACCGTAGAGGTTGTGCAGCGCGGCGGCCGTCACACGGCGCACTGCGGCAACGGTCTCGACCGGTAACGCCTCGCCGGCGACGAGGAGAGCGCGAAGCGAGTCGACGGAATCGGTCGCGACACTGCGCGCGAAAACCGACAACATCGACGGCACGAACGAGGTCAGCGTCACTCGTTGTGCGGCGATCACTTCGGCGAGGTACGCCGGATCGCGGTGGCCGTCCGGTGTGGCAATTACCATGCGGCCGCCCGTCACGAGCGGGCCGTAGATTTCCCACACCGACACGTCGAAAGTCGGCGGCGTCTTGAACAGCACTACGTCGTCGGCGCCGATACCGAATCGGTCGGTGATCCAGCTGACCTGGTTGTGCACCGAACGGTGCGATACCGCAACACCCTTCGGTCGTCCGGTGGAGCCGGACGTGAAGAGCACGTATGCGGTGTTGTCCGGCCGGAGCATTCCGAGCCGCTCTTCGTCGCGAATCGGCTCCGAGGAGAACTTGTCCAGCGGCGCCGTGTCCACCTGGATGGTGCGCACGCCTGCGGGGACAGCGAATTGTTCGCCGCCCGCCGTGAGGATGCACACCGGCCGGGCGGTGTCGAGGATGTGCGCGATTCGTTCGGGCGGATGATCCGGGTCCAGCGGCACGTAGGCGCCACCTGCCTCGAGCACGGCGTAAATCGCGACCACCAAGTCGGTGGAGCGACGCAACCCGAGCCCGACCAGCGACTCCGGCCCGACTCCTTCCAGAATCAGGCGGCGTGCAAGCCGGTGGACGCGTTCAGCGAACTCGCGATAGCTGAGTTCTCGTCCGCCGAACGACACCGCCGGCGCATCCGGCGCCGCGACGACCTGACGTTCGAACAGCGACATGACGGTATCGCCCGATTTGAGGGCGTGCCCGGTCCGATTCCATTCATCCGTAACGAGGCCGCGCTCGACAACCTCGAGTAGGTCGATGTCCCCGACGGGCACGTTGGGATCGGCGACCACAGCGGCAAGCACGCGCAGGAAGCGACGCGCGAATCCGACCACCGTGGCGTGGTCGAAGAGGTCGGTCGAATAGGCGAGTATCGCCTGCATTTCGGCAGGGTTGCCGGTCTGGTCGTACTGGTCGACAAGCGTCAGCTGCAGGTCGAACTTGGCGGTGTTGTCGGTGGTCGGCAGCCCGCTGATCCGCAGACCCTCGAGCTCGAGCTCGGGCCGCTGCTGGTTCTGGAACGACAGCATCACCTGGAACAGTGGGTGCCGTGCCTGCGAGCGCACCGGGTTGAGCACCTCAACCAACCGCTCGAACGGTACGTCGGCATGTCCGAACGCCGCCAGGTCCATTTCCCGTACGGCAGACAGCAGGTCTGCAAAGGACATCCCCGAATCGACCTGTGTGCGCAACACGAGGGTATTGACGAACATGCCGATCAGATCGTCGAGCGCTGCTTCGCCGCGTCCGGCGACTGGGGTGCCGACCGTGATGTCGGAACTACTCGAAAGCCGGTGCAGCAACACTGCGAGCGCGGCATGCGTCGTCATGAAGACGGTCGAGTTCTGCGCGCGGGCGAGCCTTGTCAATGCCGAATGCGTTGCGGCCGGAATGGCGAATTCGTAGGCCGCACCTGCATCGGTGGCCACCGCTGGGCGCGGCCGGTCTGTGGGCAGCTCGAGCTGGTCGGGGATACCGGCCAACTTGTCGCGCCAGAAGGACAGCTGCTCGGCGATGAGCGATGATGGATCCTCTTCGGAGCCCAGCATCTCCCGCTGCCACAGCGTGAAGTCCGCATACTGCACTGGCAACGGCTCCCATTGGGGAGAGTCGCCATTCATGCGGGAGGCGTAGGCGACCATCAGGTCGCGGGTGAACGGAGCAACGGAGAAGCCATCGGCACTGATGTGGTGCACGACGAACACCAGCACGTGCTCGTCCCCGCGAACCTGAAGCAGCCGCGCCCTGACCGGAACGTCGATGGAGACGTCGAAGCCTGCGGACACGAAAGCAACGATGGCCGAGGGCAATTCCGGCCTTGTCAGCGGGAGCGGAGTGAGATCCGGCACTGCATCGACGATCGGAACGATCAGCTGGTGCGGCCCGGACGGCGAGTTGGGGTAGATCGTGCGCAAGACCTCGTGCCGGGCGACGACGTCAGCGACCGCGGCCTGCAGTGCGATGACATCGAGAGGCCCCGACAACCGCATTGCCACCGGAATGTTGTTGACCGCCGAGCCGGTATCGAATTGGTTGAGGAACCACATCCGCTGTTGCGCAAGCGACAACGGAACTTGCTCGGGGCGGGGGCGACGTGTCAGCGCCGCGCGCGCTCCGGCGCCGGCGTGCGACTCGATGCGCGCAGCGAGTGCGGCAACCGTCGGTGCTTCGAACAGTTCACGCACCGGAATCTGGGTGCTCAATGCCTCACCCAGCCGCGCCACCACCTGAGTGGCGATCAGCGAGTTGCCGCCGAGTTCGAAGAAGTCGTCGTCCGCGCCGACATGGGTCCGGCTGCCATCCGTCCCCTGGATTCCGAGCACCTCAGTGTAGATGCCGGCAACGATCTCCTCGATCGGGGTGGAGGGCGCGCGGAATACCTTGGACTCGAATACCGGCGCCGGCAACGCCTTTCGGTCCAGCTTGCCGGAGGCGTTCAGCGGCAGCACATCGAGAACCATGATCACCGACGGCACCATGTACGCCGGCAGTCGACCGCCCAACGCGGCACGGAGGTCGTCACTGATCACCGTGGCGCCGGGCGCGGGCACAACGTACCCGACGAGTTGCTCACCGACAGTGGAATCGGCGTGCACCGCCACGACAGCCTGCGCGACAACATCCAGCCCGATCAGTGCCGTCTCGATTTCGCCCAGCTCGATGCGCAGGCCACGCAACTTCACCTGGAAATCGGTGCGGCCCAGGTACTCCAGTTCGCCGCGAGCGAAGCCCATGGAGCGACCAGACGGTACCCGCATCCACTTCACCAAGTCACCGGTGCGGTACATCCTGGTGCCGGGCGCACCGTACGGATTCGCCACGAACCGATCCGCTGTCAGATCCGGGCGCGCAACGTAGCCCTGCGCGAGCTGCGCGCCAGCCAGGTACAACTCGCCGGCCACGCCCGGCGGCACCGGATGCATCCGCTCGTCCAGCACATACACCTGAGTGTTCGCGACCGGGGCGCCGATGGGCATGGTCACGAGATCGGCGTCGGTGACTTCGTGATAGGTGACGTCGACCGCGGCCTCGGTCGGCCCGTACAGGTTGTGCACCGCCGCCCGCGTCAGCCGCCGCAGCCGCTGTGCCACTCCCACAGGCAACGCCTCGCCCGAGGCGAACACCCGTCGCAGCGACGCCACCCCTGCCGTACCGACGTCGTCGAGCTGCGCCACGAAGACGCTGAACATCGACGGCACAAAGTGCAGCGTCGTCACCGCTTCGGACCGGATCAGGTCGATCAGGTACGCCGGGTCGCGGTGACCGTCCGGTTGCGCTACGACCAATCGCGCACCAACCTGCAACGGCCAGAAGAACTCCCACACGCTCACATCGAAGGTGGCAGGCGTCTTCTGCATTACGACATCGGTGTCGTCGAGGTTGTACTCGTCCTGCATCCACACCAAGCGGTTGACAATTGCCCGGTGGCTGACCGCTACGCCCTTCGGGCGACCGGTCGATCCCGAGGTGAAGATGACGTAGGCCGTGTCGTCCGCGCGGATCTCGATCGCAGGCGCGGTCGACGCGTAGCCCGAAAGATCGACGGTATCGACGGGCACGACTGCGAAGTCGCCGGGGACGGCAAAATCGTCGCGCGCACAGGTCAATACGCACACCGGGCGGGCAATATCGAGAATGTATTCGGTGCGCTCGGCCGGATGATCCGGGTCCAACGGCACGTAGCCGGCACCGGCGACGCTGACCGCATACATGCCGACCACCAGATCCAACGAACGCCGCATGCCCAGGGCCACCAACGACCCAGGGCCGACCCCGAGCGAATTCAGGTGGCGCGCAAGGCGATTGACGCGGCCGGAAAACTCGGCGTAGGTCAGCGCCACACCCTCGAAGACCACCGCTATCGCGCTGGGCGTCCGCCCCACCTGCGCCTGGAATAGCGAAACCAGCGTCGCCGAGCGATCCACCACCGCGGCGTTGTCGTTCCATCCGCCGACCACCAGTTCACGTTCGTTGGGTGTCAACAGAGCGATATCCCCGACGGGGGCTTCGCCGTCGGCGACCACGGCAGTAAGCACACGAACCCACCGGTCGATCAGACCGGAAACGGTTGTCGCGTCGAAGAGATCCGTGGCATACGTGACGTATCCGCCGATACCAGCAGGCGAGCCGTCGTCCTCGTAGCGATCCGACACGATCACGTGAAGATCGAACTGGGAGAGCCTTGAATCCAGTTCGACCCCGGAGACCACCAGGCCCGATAGCTCGAATACGGTCTGTGCCAGGTTCTGGAACGACAACCCCACCTGGAACAAGGGATGGCGGGCCTGCGACCGCGCGGGGTTGAGCACCTCAACCAGACGTTCGAAAGGCACGTCCGCGTGGCCGAACGCGGCGAGATCGGTTTCCTTCTGCCTGCGCAGCAATTCCGCGAATGACTCACCCGCGTCGACCTTCGTTCGAAACACCAAGGTGTTCACGAACATGCCGATCAGGTCGTCGAGTTCGGCCTCGCCGCGGCCGGCGAACGGCGTACCGATCGCGATATCGTCGCTGGCCGACATTCGCGCCAGGAGAACCGCGAGCGCGGCGTGCACGACCATGAACAACGTCGCGCCCTTCGAATGCGCGACCGAAATCAGCCCGGCATGTACCTCGGGGTCGATCTGCACCGGCATCCGCGCACCGGCGAACGACTGCACCGCAGGTCGGGGTCGGTCCAAGAGCAGGTCCAACTGGTCCGGCAGGTCCCGCAGCTGGTCGCGCCAGTAGGCGGTCTGGGTACTGATCAGGGAATTCGGGTCATCGTCGGCGCCGAGAATCTCTCGCTGCCACAGCGCGTAGTCCGCGTACTGCACCGACAGTGGCGCCCAGCCCGGCACCTCCCACGCGGCGCGAGCGGCATACGCGGTCATCACGTCGCGCGCCAGCGGGGCCATCGACCAGCCATCCGCGCTGATGTGATGAACCACCATCGCCAGCACGAATTCCGTTGGGCTGATTTCGAAGAGCTGCGCATGCAGCGGAACCTCGGAGGTGACGTCGAAGCCCACCATCGCGAGCTCCGCGATCCTGTCGGCGAGCTCATTCTCTGCGCTAGGTACCGGAGTCAGATTCGGGACGATCTGCGCCGCATCGAGAATCAGCTGTTCGGGTCCGGTCGGTCCGTCCGGGAACACTGTGCGCAACGACTCGTGCCGATCGATAACGTCGATGAAGGCTATCTGGAGGGCCGCGACATCGAGGTCGCCGACCAACCGCAGAGCGACCGGCAGGTTGTAAACGGCCGACCGGCTGTCGAAGCGGTTGAGGAACCACATCCGCTGCTGTGCCATCGAGAGCGGAATGCGCTCGGGACGTTCCCACCGCTGCAGAGGAATTCGGCGACCCTCGACACGGGACTCCGCGCGGGCGGCGAGCCTCGCCACCGTGGGCGCCTCGAACATCGTGCGCACGGCGACACGGGTGTCCAGCGCGGCGCCGAGTCGCGACGCGACCTGCGCTGCCAACAGACTGTTGCCCCCGAGTTCGAAGAAGTCGTCGTCCGCGCCGACCCTTTCGATTCCGAGGACCGCGGAAAACACGCCGGCCACGATCTCCTCGATCGGCGTCGACGGCGCCCGGAAGACCTTCGCCTCGAAAATGGGCGCAGGCAACGCCTTACGGTCGAGCTTGCCGGACGCGTTGAGCGGCAACGCATCCAACACGATGAATGCGGCCGGGACCATGTACGCCGGGAGGCTCTCGGCCAACTGGTCTCGCACGCGCTGCGTATTCAGCGCCGCCCCGGGCGTGGGAACCAGATAAGCAACGAGCTGGTCACCAATCCGTGGATCTCGGGATGCGAGCACCGACACCTGGCGGATCTCGGGCACTCGGGACAGCACCGACTCGATTTCGCCGAGCTCGATCCGAAGCCCGCGGACCTTCACCTGGAAGTCGGTGCGGCCCAAGTATTCGAGCTCGCCGGACCGGTTCCAGCGGACCAGGTCTCCGGTGCGGTACATCCGTCCGCCACCGGCACCGAACGGATTGGCGACGAACCGCTCTGCACTCAGATCGGGGCGGCCGTGATAGCCGCGCGCGACCTGCACGCCGGCCAGGTACAGCTCACCCGCAACGCCGACGGGAGTCAGACCCAACCGGGAATCGAGAACGTAGGCCTGTGCGTTCCAGACCGGCACACCCATCGGAACGCCTGCGCCGTCGAGCCCGTCCCGGGCCTCCTGATGGGTCGCATGGACGGTGAACTCAGTCGGGCCATAGAGGTTGTGCACCTCGGCATCGCTGACGCCCCGCACATCCTTGACTGTCTGCAGAGGCAACGCTTCACCGGCGACCAGCAACACTCGCATCGACTCGAGTGCCGACCGAGATACCGACCGGGCGAATACGGCGAGCATCGACGGAACAAAGGATGTCATCGTGACACGTTGTGCAGCAATGACATCGGCCAAGTAGTCCGGCTCCCGATGCCCGTCCGGCGCCGCGATCACCAGCCGCGCACCCACCAGAGTCGGCGCGTAGAGCTCCCAGACCGACACGTCGAACGTCGAGGGCGTCTTCCACAACACAACGTCGTCGGCCGTGATGTCATACCGGTCGATGATCCAGCGCACCTGGTTGACCATCGATCGGTGGCTTACCGCAACGCCTTTCGGCCGACCCGTCGAGCCCGAGGTGAACATCACGTAGGCGGTGTTGTCCGGTCGCAGCGGTCCCACGCGCTCCGCGTCTGCGAGCGGCTCGTCGGAGAAGTCGTCGAGATCGAGATCGTCGAGGGTTACCACCGGTACCGCCGCGGACAATTCGATGCGGTCCCTCATGGTGGTCAGCACTACCACCGGCTCAGCCGTCGCCACGATGTAGTCGATACGCCCGGCGGGGTGATCCGGATCGAGCGGCACATACCCGCCACACGCGGCCAAGACGGCATACATCGCTGTAATCAATTCCGGCGAGCGGCGAATACCTAGCGCCACAAGGGTTTCCGGTCCGACACCGATCTCGATCAGGTAGCGGGACAGCCGAAACACCCGCGACGCGAACTCTCCGTAGTTCAGCGTCTCGGCGACGTCGGAGACCAGAGCCGGGACATCCCTGTTGTCCTGCATGGCCCGGCTGAGCAGGGCAGCCATGGTGTCCGAGGCGTCGAGGACATGCTCCGTGGCATTCCACGACTCGAGTACTTCGACCCGTTCGTCCGTACCGACCAGGTCGATGTCGCCGACCGCGATATCCGCATCGCGCGCCACGACTCGCAACACGCGAATCCATCGATCGACCAGACTTGCGACCGTCGCGGCATCGAACAGATCGGTGGCGAAGGTCACGTACCCCGGGATGCCGAGCGGCGCTCCGGCTGTGTCGTACGTATCCGACACCATGAACTGCAGATCGAACTGCGCCGATCCGGTGTCGACATCAAGGCCCTGAACGGTGAGCCCCGGCAGATCGAAGATCGCCTCGGCGACATTCTGGAACGCCAGCATCACCTGGAACAACGGATGGCGAGCCGTCGACCGGGCGGGATTGAGCACCTCGACCAAACGTTCGAACGGCACGTCAGCATGACCGAAGGCGGCAAGATCGTGCTCGCGAACGTGCGCCAGCAGCCCGGCGAACGACTCCGACATATCAACGGAAGTGCGCAGAACGAGCGTGTTGACGAACATGCCTACGACATCGTCGAGTTCGGCTTCACCGCGGCCGGCGAAAGGCGTGCCTACAGCGATGTCGTCGCCACCGGACATCCGCGCAAGCAGGGCGGCCAACGCCGCGTGCACGACCATGAACAGGGTGGTGCCCTGCGCATGCGCCAGCGCGATCAGCGCCGCGTGCAACTCCGCGTCGATCTCGACCGCTACGCGCGAACCCGCGAAAGACTGGACCGACGGGCGCGGCCGGTCGAGCGGCAAATCGATCTGATCGGGCAGCGCCGCCAGCTGATCCACCCAGTACCCGGTCTGAGCACTGATCAGCGATTCGGGATCGCCTTCCGAACCCAGCACTTCGCGTTGCCAGATGGCGTAGTCGGCATACTGCACCGGCAGCGGCGACCACTCGGGTGCGTGACCGGCGAGCCTAGCTACGTATGCCGCCATCACGTCGCGGCCCAGCGGTGCCATCGACGATCCATCGCCCGAAATATGGTGCACCACAACGGCAAGCACATACTCGGTGGGAGCACTCCGGAACAGCCGCACCCGGACCGGAGCCTCGACGGTCACGTCTAGGACGACGCGACAGAAATCGACCAGCGCGGGGATGAGCTCGGCTTCGTCGACTTCCGTGAGTTCCAGCTCCGGTGTCGCCGACCCCGGGGGAAGCACCAACTGCACCGGTCCGTTGGGTGTTTCTGGATAGATGGTGCGGAACACCTCGTGTCGGGTCACCACGTCGCCCAACGCGGCAGCAAGTGCTGCTACGTCGAGGGCACCGGTGAGCCGCAACGCGAACGGGATGTTGTAGGCGGTGGATTCGCGGTCGAACTGGTTGAGGAACCACATGCGTTGCTGCGCCATCGAAAGCGGCAAACGCTCGGGACGTGGGCCGGCAACCAATGCGGGCAGCCGCCCTACCGCGGGTGCGGCGGCAACCCGGGCGGCGAGCCCTTCCACAGTCGGCAGTTCGAAGATCTCCCGGACGCCGAGCCGCAATCCGAAGGCGGCGTTGAGGCGCGATATCACCTGCGTGGCAACGAGCGAATTGCCACCGAGATCGAAGAAGTCGTCCTCGATGCTGATCAGCGGGATTGCGAGGACATCGGTGAAGATACCTGCGACGATCTCCTCCACGGGGGTGCGCGGCGCACGGAAACGATCGGAATCAGCCGTGAAAACCGGTGCAGGCAAAGCCTTGCGATCCAGCTTGCCGTTGGCGTTCAACGGCATGGCTTCGAGCACTATCACCTTTGCCGGAACCATGTAGCTCGGCAAGGTAGTCGAGACGGACTGGGATACTTCCCCTTCGTCGACGACGCTGCCGTTGCTGCCGACCACATAGCCGACCAACTGTTGACCGGTCGCGGTGTCCATGACCAGCACCACCGCTTGCCCGACGGCCGGATGAGCCAGAAGCGCCAACTCGATCTCTCCGAGTTCGATACGCAGACCGCGGAATTTGACCTGGAAGTCGGCACGGCCGACGTATTCGAGTACGCCATCTGCACGCCAGCGGCCGAGGTCGCCGGTCCGGTACATCCTGAGGCCGGACCCGCCGAACGGATTCGCGACGAACCGTTCCGCCGTCAGGTCCGCACGCCCGGCGTAGCCGGTGGCCAACTGCCTACCCGCAAGATACAGCTCACCTGCGACCCCGACCGGAGCTGGGCGCAGATGCGAATCCAGCACGAAGACTTCGGAATTCCACTCGGGCCGACCGATCGGCACGATCGTGGTGTCGGCGGCGGTGGTCCGCCAGTTCGTGATGCTGACCGCAGCCTCGGTGGGACCATAGAGGTTATTGACGTGCGCGCTGCTCATCGCCCGGAATGCGGCAGCCGTCTCCGGCGCGAACGTCTCGCCGATAACGAACACCTGGCGCAGCGAATTGCATTGCGCTGCGCTGGCTTCAGCGGCGAAAAGGGAAAGCATCGAAGGCACGAAGTCGGTGACCGTGACACCTCGTGCGGCAATCGTGTCGGCGATGTAGGCGGTGTCGCCGAGGCCTTCCCACTTTGCGATCACCAGTTGCGCGCCGACCGAGAGTGGGAGGAAGAAGCCCCACACCGACAGGTCGAACGTCGCCGCGGTCTTGTGCAGATAAACGTCGTCGGCGGACAGACCGAATTCCGTGGTCATCCACTGCACCTGGTTGACGACCGCGCGATTGCTGACCACCACGCCCTTCGGGCGTCCGGTCGAGCCCGAGGTGTACAGCACATAGGCCGTGTGGTCGGGCCGCAGCGGCGCAGTGCGATCGGCATCGGTGATCGGCGACGAATCGAAGCCAGTGAGATCGATCGTATCGATGGCCAGGGTCGACACTTCGTCGGGCAGGTCGATGGTGTCTCGCGAATTGGTCAGTACGCAGACAGGTGGCGATGTAAGCAGGATGTAGCCCACGCGATCGGACGGGTGTTCCGGGTCGATCGGCAGGTATGCGCCACCCGTCTGGAGCACCGCTTGCATCGCGACGACGAGGTCGATCGAGCGGCGCATGGCCAGGGCGACAAGCGATTCCGGCCCGACACCTCCGGCGATGAGCCGACGCGCCAGCCGGTTCACGCGTGCCCCGAACTCACGGTAGGTCAGCGTGTCACCCTCGAACGCGACCGCTACACGGTCCGGTGTATCGGCGATCTGGGCGGCCACCAACGCCGCAAGGGTGGTGTCTGCTACCGGATGGGCGGTCTCGTTCCACTCGTGCACCGCAATGGAACGCTCGTCGTCGCTCACCACGTGCAGGCTCGACACCCGATCATCGGATCCGGCAGCGAGGAAGCGGTCGAAGAAGCGTAGGAACCGCTCGTGATGACGCGCAGTTTCCTTCTCGGAGTAGAGGTTGGGATTCGCCTCGAAGTCGATGTGGAGGCGCGCATCGGAGACCGACTCGTAGAAGTTGACGGCCAGGTCCTCGATCGTGCCCGTAGTGAGGATATTGAGCTGGCCCGCCATCTCGCCGAACTGCAGCTCGTTGCGGAACATCATGATGTTCACTACTGGGCCGAAAAACACGCGGTCGGAATCCTCAGCGGGCGAATCGCGCCGGATGTCGACGTTGCGATAGCGCTGGTGCCGCAAAGCCCCGGACACCTCGGTCTGGACCATATGAAGCAGATCCGCGACCGTCGTATCGCGGTCGATGTGGAAACGCAGCGGCACGATATTTGACACCGTGCCCGCGGCGCGGCGCATCAGTGCCGTGGTGCGTGCAGTGACCGGCAAGCTGAGGATGACGTCGGTCGAATCGGTCAACTGCCCGACGTAGGCGGCGAAGCCGGCGATGAGCAGCGCGGACTGCGAAGTGTCATGTCGCGCGACCGATTCCTGGTATCGCTGTGTCTGCCTGGCGCCGAGCGCGGCGCTCTTGACGACGTTGACGGGGGCGGGGCGGGCGCTGCGACCGGTGAGATTGGTGCCGCCCTCCATCCCGGCCACCTTCTCGGCCCAGTAGGCCTTGTCCGTGGCGAAGCGGGAACTGTCGCGGTAGTCGTTCTCCACGCGATACAGCTGGTCCAGCTCCACCAACGGCTGCAGTTCGGGGTCATGGCCCTCGATGGCCGCGGTGTACCGCGCCGCAATGCGGTTGGTGTTGGTGACCGCGGCGAATCCATCGAGCGCGATGTGGTGGCTGCGCAGATACCAGAACCACCGGTCGTCATCGACCCGCAGCACGGCAGCTTCCAGCAAACGATCTTTCGTGAGGTCGAGCGGCCGGCTGTACTCGGCCTGCATCCATGCCAGTCCGGCCGCGACCGGGTCCTCCTCGTCGCGCAGATCGATCAACTTCAGGGTGTCGTCCTGGACGTAATCGATTATCTGCTGGGGGCCGGAACCATCGTCGATGATGCGGACGAAGCCGGACTTCAGCTCGCGCGCGGATTGTGCTTGCACACGGTCGAGGAGTTCGACATCAAGGTCGCCGCGAAGATCTACGTACTGTGCGATGTTGATCGGCACGTCGGGATCGAGCTGCTGGGCGTACCACATTCCCAACTGAGCAGGGCTGAGCGGAAACGGCTCGGCGGAATGCTGATCCCCGACTCGGGAAGCCTCGCTGGATCCGTCCGAAGCTAGCTCGTCCAACCCTTAACCCCTCTCCGGAACTTCCGAGTGTGTTCTCAACCAAGTGGCCACATGCGGTGGGAAGCAACCAGTCGCCGCACCTGGCGCGTTCCGTGTCGACCGCGAAAGTCCACCGATGTTTATCTTCCGGACGAGCGGATCGCGTTACACACCCGACAGCTCGACCGGCGGGCATTGGGCACAGTCACCACGGTGCGCTCGCGAAACATGCTTGGTCACCGAAACAGCGTACCGCCGGGTATCCACACCCCCAACGCCCGACGGTGCCCAAACATGGACACCTGACCAATACAGAGCGTCCTGTCACCCCTCAACCGGACGAGGGCCGCGAGCACCTTCATGGTTTGCCTGGATATCACGCACGCGGGCCCTGCACCGAATGTGTTCGGTGCAGGGCCGCGGTTCGCTGTTGATCGGGCGGATTAGGCCGACTTCACGCGCAGGACGAGCGCGTCGCCCTGACCCCCGGCGCCACAGAGCGCCGCAGCTCCGGTGCCACCGCCGCGGCGCTGCAGTTCGAGCGCGAGGTGCAGCGTGATGCGCGCGCCCGACATGCCGATCGGGTGCCCGATCGCGATCGCGCCACCGTTGACGTTCACCTTCGCCGGATCGACGCCCAGTTCCCGGGTCGAGGCGATACCGACAGCGGCGAACGCCTCGTTGATCTCGATGACGTCCAGATCCTTCGGATCGATGCCCTCACGTCCGCAGGCATGAGCGATCGCGCGGGCCGGCTGCGACTGCAGGGTCGAATCCGGGCCGGCGACGTTGCCGTGCGCACCGATCTCGGCGATCCAGCTGAGCCCGAGCGCCTCCGCCTTGGCCTTGCTCATCACCACGACCGCTGCGGCGCCATCGGAAATCTGCGACGCGCTACCGGCCGTGATCGTCCCGTCCTTGGGCGCGAACGCCGCGCGCAGCTTCGACAGCGACTCGACGGTGGTGTCCCCGCGGACGCCCTCGTCCTCGCTCACGACGACGGGCTCACCACGGCGCTGCGGGATCGTGACCGGCACGACCTCGTCGGCGAACAGTCCGTCCTTCCAGGCACGGGCGGCCTTCTGATGGGACTCTGCGGCGAACGCGTCCTGCTCCTCGCGGGTGAGGCGCTGGTCTTCTTCCTGGTTGCGCTGCTCGGTCAGGCTGCCCATCGGCTGGTCGGTGAACACATCGTGCAGACCGTCGTAGGCCATGTGGTCACGCATGGTGACATCGCCGTACTTGAAGCCGGCGCGGCTGTTCTCGAGCAGATGCGGGGCGCGAGTCATCGACTCCATCCCACCGGCCACGACGACCTCGAACTCGCCGGCCCGGATGAGCTGGTCCGCGAGCGCGATGGCGTCGATGCCGGAGAGGCACATCTTGTTGATCGACAGCGCCGGAACGTTCATCGGAATCCCGCCGGCGACAGCAGCCTGCCGGGCCGGCATCTGCCCGGCACCGGCGGACAGCACCTGGCCCATGATCACGTAATCGACCTGGTCGCCCGACACGCCGGCCTTCTCCAGGGCGCCCTTGATGGCAACGCCGCCGAGGTCTGACCCGGACAGGTCCTTCAAACCGCCCTGCAACCGTCCGACCGGGGTACGCGCCCCGGCGACGATGACGGAAACAGTGTCCTTGCTCATTTTGTCGTCCCTTCGAGTTCTATCTTCAGCTCTACACCGGTGGCGGCCTGCACCTCTTCGACTGTCACCTCGGGCGCGAGTTCACGCAACACCAGCGAACCCTCAACCACATCGATCACCGCCAAATTGGTGATGATGCGGTGCACCACGGCCTGTCCGGTCAGTGGAAGCGTGCACTGCTCGACGATCTTCGGACCGCCATCGCGGTCGTTGTGCTCCATGAGCACGATGACGCGCCGGGCGCCGTGCACCAGGTCCATCGCGCCGCCCATGCCCTTCACCATTTTGCCAGGCACCATCCAGTTGGCGAGGTCGCCATTGCGCGAGACCTGCATGCCGCCGAGCACGGCGGTGTCGATATGACCGCCGCGGATCATGCCGAACGACAGCGCCGAGTCGAAGAACGCGGCTCCGGGGTTGACCGTCACGGTCTCCTTGCCTGCGTTGATCAGGTCCGGGTCGACCTCGTCGTCGGTCGGGTACGGACCCGTGCCGAGGATGCCGTTTTCCGAATGCAGCACCACCCGCACGCCCGGGGGCAGGTGGCTCGGGATCAGCGTCGGGAGTCCGATGCCGAGGTTCACGTACTCGCCGTCGCACATCTCGGCCGCCGCGCGCGCCGCCATCTGGTCACGGTTCCAGCTCATCGGTCACCCTCCGTCCGAATGGTGCGCTTCTCGATCCGCTTCTCGTGGGTGCCCGCGTGCACGACGCGCTGCACGAAAACACCCGGCAGGTGCACGTGGCCCGGATCGATTTCGCCCGGCTCGACGAGCCGCTCGACCTGCGCGATCGTGATCTTCCCGGCCATCCCCGCCAGCGGGTTGAAGTTCATCGCAGTCTTGTTGAACACCAGGTTGCCCTCGGTGTCACCGACCTCGGCGTGCACCAACGCGAAGTCCGCGAAGATCGATTCCTCGAGGACGTACTTCTCACCGTTGAAGACGCGCACCTCTTTCGGCGGCGATGCGATCGCGACCGAACCGTCCGCGTTGTACCGCCACGGCAGGCCACCCTCGGAGATGGGCGTGCCGACACCGGCCGGCGTGTAGAACGCCGGGATGCCCGCGCCACCGGCCCGCATCCGCTCCGCGAGCGTCCCCTGCGGGGTGAGTTCCACCTCGAGCTCGCCGGACAGGTACTGCCGCGCGAACTCCTTGTTCTCGCCCACGTAGGACGCGGTGACGCGGCGAATCTGACCGGCCGCCAACAGGATTCCGAGACCCCATTCGTCGACACCGCAGTTGTTCGAGAAAACTTCGAGATCCTTCACGCTGCGCTTTGCAAGCGCATCGATCAGATCGGTGGGAATGCCGCACAGACCGAACCCGCCGACGGCGAGCGATGCGCCGTCACCGATGTCGGCAACCGCCTCGGCAGCGGATTCGTAGACCTTACTCATTCGACCTCCTCTGCAGTGGCGCCCGCGCGCCGCACGATCTGCTCGGCATGCCGGAATACCGGCGCGTCGACCATCTTCCCCTCGAACTGGAACACTCCGCGCTCGCCCTTCGCAGCTTCGAGAACCCGCTTGGCCCAGGCCAATTCGTCCTCGCTGGGCTGGTAGCCGTCGCGCACGACCGCGACCTGACTGGGGTGAATCGACACCTTGGCATCGAAGCCGCTGGCCACCGCGTCCTCGGTCTCGGCGCGCAGACCATCAAGGTCGGGGATGTTGAGGTAGACGCCGTCGAGGGCGACATGGCCGTAGCTCTTCGCCGCGAGCAGTGTCGTGGAGCGCATGTGCTTGGCGACATCGCGGTAGGTGCCGTCGGCATGGCGGCTGGCCTTACCGCCGAGACCGGCGATGAGATCCTCCGCGCCCCACATGGACCCGATCACGTTCGGCGCGGTCATGATCTCGGGCACGGTGAGCACGCCGA
>NZ_LRRB01000256.1 GCF_001646865.1 Aldersonia kunmingensis
GGTGCCGCCCGACCTGCCGGACGTGGGGCACTCCCCCGACGACCTCTACGTGATCTACACCGGCGGCACCACCGGCATGCCCAAGGGTGTGCTGTGGCGCCAGCACGACATCTTCATGTCGACCATGGGCGGCCGCACACCCGGTGTGTGGGACCCGGTGTCCTCCTACGACGAGGTCCGCGAGCGTGCGCGCAATGGCGGTATGGGCCCGATGGTGATGGTGCCGCCGTTCATGCACGGTGCCGCCCAATGGGCGACCTTCGTCGTGATGCACAACGGCTCGACAGTGATCGTCCCCGACCAGAACCGCCGCATGGACCCGGCGGACGTGCTGCGCACGGTCGAGCGCGAGAAGGCCATGGCCATCACGGTGACCGGCGACGCCGTCGTGCGGCCGCTCCTCGACGAGATGAGAACCGGCAAGTACGACCTCTCTTCACTGGCGATCATCGGCAACGGCAGCGCCGTGCTGACCCAGGAGATCAAAGACCAGGTCCTCGACCTGCTCCCCAACGCGTTGATAAACGACTCGGTCGGCGCCTCGGAGACCGGGGCCCAGGGAACCCACCTGTCCTTCAAGGGCAGCGCGGCGACCGGACGGTTCAACTCGGGACCGGGCGCGGTCGTCGTCAACGAGGACCTCTCCGAGCTGGTCGAACCCGGCCACGAAGGGAATGGCTGGTTGGCTCAGTCCGGGTGGGTGCCGCTGGGCTACCTGGGCGAGGAGGAGAAGACCCGCCAGACGTTCCCGATCATCGACGGCGCACGGTACGCAGTGCCCGGAGACCGCGCTCGTCTGATCGGCGATGGCGAAATCGAGTTGCTCGGACGGGATTCGGTCACCATCAACACCGGCGGTGAGAAGGTCTTCGCCGAGGAAGTGGAGAAGGCGATCTTCAGCCACCCGTCGGTGCGGGATGTCACGGTCTGCGGCCGCCCCCATCCGCGCTGGGGGAACGAGGTGGTCGCAGTCGTCCAGCTCGCCGACGGCGCGACCGCGACCGCAGCCGAGCTGGAGACGCATGCCGGCCGGCGGATCGCGCGATACAAACTACCCAAGGGCTGGGTCTTCGTCGATCTCATCCAGCGCTCTCCCTCCGGCAAGGCGGACTACCGCTGGGCGCGCGCCGTCGCCGAGGCAGCAGCCCAATGAGCGGCACATGCTCCGCACAGTCCAATCGATCTCGAGCCCTGCCGACGATATCGAGCACCCGCACCGCCGTTGTTGGGCCGGGGCTGCCCCGCCGGCGGCGGTGGACCGCAACCGGCGCGAACAAGAAGTGGACGCTCGGCTCGCGGTCAGCGGTCCTCCGCCGGAGTTGATGGCCGAACACTCGTGCAGCGGGCGTGGTCAGTTGTGGGTGCGTCCGCTCAGCCGGCGTACCGCGTCGGCGTCGCGGTGATCGAAGAACAGTGAGGCAGCGGTGTCGGGGGTGGCGATGGCGGACATGTCGTCTTCGATGAGGGTGAAGTCGAAGATGTCGAAGTTCTGCGACATCCGTTCCCGACGTATCGATTTCGGGATCGCGACCACACACCGCGTTCGGTGAGCCACCGCAACACGCGTGGGGCGTTACCTGGACAAACCGTGTCGGCTACCCCGCACGCCCCCACCACGCCGCCCTCTTTGGCCTGACCACGACAACCCTCGAGCAGTGGGCAGCGCGGCAGGACTGGCACACCCTGACAGCCTGAACTCCGGCAGTCCTCCAGCTTCACGCGCAGCGGTGTTCCCGGTGGCGCCCCACCCGCAGCACCACTCTGCCCGCGGGGTGGCGGCCAATGTCGGAATTTGGTTTGCGGGAGCAAGTATCACCATCGGTCGAGCCCGGTAGCCGCGATGGTCCTAGTTACCGCGGAGGGCGTGTTGCCTCGTACACTCGAACGCCCGCCCCGGAACTACCTGCTCACTTTTCGACCGGAATCGACAGTTATTGGGCGACTCTGTCGTCGATTCGGCGACGAAACTGTGAGGTAGGACCGCGGCCGCCCGTCGAACCCGAGCCCTGCGAAGACATCGAACAAACTTGGCCCGCAAGCGGCAACTATTGGCCGGCTTCTCGCTGAGCGCCGGACCGGGCATGAGCATCCGCAGTTCAACGCGGCGCATTCAATCAAATTCACAGCAGGACAGAGCATCTCCAGCGCCCAGTCTTGCGAATTCCACCGAGACGGCCGCAACACCGCCGGTACGACAGTGCCGGTATTTTCGATCGGTGATGACCGAGTTTCACCTAGCGCATTCGATCGGAGCAAACCGCGATGCGGATCTCACGTCATCTCTTCGGCCATCGCGCGATGTCCTTCGAAGCCCAGCGATTCCGCCATCGCACGATAGGCACTACCGAGATCGCGGTAGGTTTCGATATCGCCGCGTGCCCGCGAGAGCAGCGCGCGTAGTCGCAGCAGACTGATGTCGGCCATCGCTGAGCCTTCATAAACGCACAGGCTTGCTAACCGGTCGACGGCGTTTTGCGCCTCGATCAGGTCGCTCTCGCTGCCCCGGTCCAGCAGGGTCTCGACCAGAACGCCGGTCCCCCAGACGAGGAACCCGTAGTTTCCTCGCTGGTTCATCTCATCGATGGCGTCGCGGATCACCACGATGGCAGCGTCGCGGTCGCCGCGCTTGGCCTTTTCCCGGGCGACCAATACGTCGGTGATCGGCATCATGAAAAGGAATCTTTCCCGCAACCACAAGTCGCGGGCCTGCTCCATCAGTTCGAGCCCGCGCTTACGGTCGATGGCAGCGTCCCGGTTCAACAACGCGACACCAAGCACGTAGTTGGCGATACCGATAACTGTGTCGTCCCGGCTTGCCTCAGTGATCTGGACTGCTTCCTCGATCGCGTGCACTACGGAGTCATCGGCCCGAATCACCTTGTAGTACACCGCGAAACTGTAGGCCCAGGCGAGGACACCGGCGAGGGTTGTCGGATTGCTGCCTCGTGCCATCGAGATGGCATCGTGGAGGTCGCTTTGCCATCCCGGGCGACCCGACCACCACCGCGCGACGCCGCGGTAGGCGAGGGCGATTGCCAGCGGTGATCCGATTCCGAAACCCGCGCCCTTGGTCGAGTCGCCGGCTGAAAGGTCGATGATGATCTGCGACCACCGCAGGATTTCGTCGAATTCACCGGCACCGAACCAACTGGTCAAGGGTACGAACGCCAGACCCATGAAGGGGACGGGATCGCCGATCGACTCGAGCAACGCCATCTGTTCCGATCCCAGGCGCGCGGCCTCGCGCGGGTAGCCGGTGTAGAAGAGTTCGGTGGTCAGCCCCGTCATGCCGATGGCCAGGGAGACCTTGTCCCCCGCCTGGTCGCATAACTCGCGCAGTTCGGCAAAGCGGCCTTGTGTGTCCCTGCTGGCCCTTCCTTGCCAGTCGGTGGCAGAGAGCATGGTGCGAGGGGCGATCCGCATCGACAGCCGATCGGGGCCGTCGTCGGGTAGCGAGTCGGCGATCAGCCGGGCTCGTTCCCAACTGAGTCGGGCAGCACCGGGGCCGCGGTTTACCAGCCATGTCCCCGCACGCATGTGCCAGCCGTACGCAGCGCGTACCTCGCCTGCGGCCTGAAGGTGTTCGGCGATCTCGGCGGCGTTCTGGTCGGCCGATTCCGGCTTGCCGGACTCGATGGCCGCGGCCAGGCGGCGGTGCCACTGGGCGCGGTCTGATACGAGCTGTGATTCATAGGCCACGGCGTGGATCAGCGGGTGGCGAAAGGCGTACTCGGCGGTGGGGATGAACCGGACCTGGTCGATCAGCTCCGCCCCGAGCAGCTCGTCGACCATTGGGTCGATTTCGAGGGTGGCGAGCAGCTGCGCCCCGAAGCGGGCGCCGATCACCGAGGCCGCATACAGCGTCTGCTTGGCTTCGGCGCTGAGCCGGTCGATCCGGGCCTCGATGGCGGCTTGTACCGTGACCGGCACCGCAACATCGGCGGCATCGCTGAAACATGAGTAGCCGCCCTGCTCGCCGCTCAGCACACCGCGCTGGGCCAACTCGCGCACCATCTCCTCGACGAAGAATGGGTTCCCCGCGGCCCGCTCGGCGATGACCGCAGCCAATTCGTCGACCGACGGATGCGAACCCATTAGCTCACCCAGTAGCGCCCCAATGTCCGAATTGGCCAGCGGCGCAAGCGCTATGGTCTGAGCAGCGGGGTCCCGAGTAAGTGCGCCCCGATACTCGGGACGGGCCGTGAAGAGCACCATCGACCGGGTCTGCGGGATGACGGCAAGCACATCGGCCAGCATCGATTCACTGACCTCATCGATCCACTGCACGTCCTCGATGATGTACAACGCGACAGTGGTGCGGGCCACCGATACGCCGTTGATCAGCGCGGTCAATCGGCGCCGCCGGGCATCCGGACCGAGAGCGGGCAGCGGTACCTCGGGGTCGGCGATGCCGAGCAGGTCGTCAAGCAGCAGTAGATCCTGGGGGTCGGCAGTCGGTAGCTTTTCCCGAACCTGTGCGCGGGCGCTGTCCCCCTCCATGTTGGCCACATCAAGGATCGCGCGCAGCAATGCGATAACCGAGTGGAACGCGATGTCCGTGGCGTGGGATTCGCAGAAGACCCAGAAGACCTCGACTCCACGTCCGGCCGCGGCCGCAGCGACCTCCCGCGCGGTGCGGCTCTTGCCGATCCCGGGCGGTCCCACCACATCGACCACACCACCGTGGCCACCGATCGCGCGCTCCAGCACAGCGTCGAGGACCGCCATTTCCCAGCGCCGACCAACCAGAACGGCCTCACGGCGTCCGCCCATAGCCTCCCGGGCACCGATGCCCAGCAGCCGACGGACCACGACCGGTGCGATCGCGCCCTTGATATGCACGTGCTCGGGCTCACCCAACGTCACGAGGTGCTCGACGAGCCGCGCGGTCGACTCCGACAACAGCACCCCGCCGGGCGCCGCGACCGATTCCATCCGCTGAGCCATACCGATCTGCCGACCGACAGCACCGTAACCAAACGCTCCCGAACCGATCTCGCCGGCGATCACTTCACCCGAATTCAGACCCACTCGCAGCTGTAGCGAGATCCCGTCGCGACGCGCGACTTCGGCGGCCAAGCGCTCCGACTCGGTCTGCAGGTCCAGGGCTGCCAGGCACGCCCGAAACGCGTGGTCCTCCAACGCGACCGGGGCGCCGAAGATCGCCATCACCCCATCGCCGGTGTACTCAGCGTTTCCGCTGTATCGGCGAACCGCTTCGGCCGCGCGCGCCACCAACTCCGACATGATCTCGCGGTAGCGCTCCGCATCCACCGCGGCCGCGATGTCCATCGACGCCACAACGTCGGCGAAGAGGACTGTCACCTGCTTGTACTCCGCGGCGGCGGCACCCGACACCGCTGTCGGAGTACCGCACGCATCGCAGAATTTGGCGTTCTCGCGCAGCTCCGTACCGCACGATCCGCACACCATGCACGCCGTCATCCGAGCACCACCGATCCCAAGGGCCCGACCCATGCAACGGCACAAGAATAAGGCGTCACCAGCAAGTTGCCAGCAAAAGGCGCGTCACCGACACCTACCGACACGAACGATTCCCGACAAATACCGACACCAACCGAACCGTTAAGTACCCGACTACTTACTCCGGACGAGCCAATTGATGTGACTATCGCTAGAAATGCCGTTGAGCAGCGCAATTGGAGTGATCATGTCGGTCGATGCAGCAGCGCGCGAATCGGCGCAGCGCCCTGAAACGCACCATTCGCAGGCACGTGAGAAGAGCTGCCGCGGACACACCTTCATCCGCGAAGCGCGGTCCCGTTTCACCTGGTCACGGTGTCGGCCAAGGCGTCTCTTTTCAATGCGCGCGGCTTTTCCGGGGCCAGACCGGCCGGCAGGTCCGCACCGGACACATCGACTGCGCTCCACCGCGTGCATCGCCTTCGCCGCGGCAACGCTTGGGTTCGGTGCCCAAACCCCCGTCGTCGCTGCTCCGCCCCCGCCCACCCAGTGGTTGTGCCATCCCACGATGGACTCCGATCCGTGCGATCTGCCGCAGGACACCACCGACCTGCTGACCGGGAAGGTCACCGCGCCCGCCCCGGTGAAGGAATCCGACAAGCCGGTTGATTGCTACTTCGTGTACGGAACCGTGAGTAACCAGGTTTCGCTCAACGCCGATCCGGTTCCCTCGCCCGAGGTGCAGTCCATCGCGCGTGTCGAGGCGGCCCGGTTCAACAGGACGTGTCGAGTGTTCGCTCCGGCTTATCGGCAGGTGCCGGTGCCGGGCCTGCCGATCGTCCTCGCTGGCTTCACGGAGCCTCTCGCTGTCGGGTACGACGATGTGCTCAGCGCGTGGAACGACTATCTCGCCCACGAGAACAACGGCCGCGGCGTGATTTTCATCGGCCACTCGCAAGGCACATTCATGCTCCGCAAACTGATCCGCGAACAGATCGATCCCAACCCGCAGCTGCGCAATCGACTGGTCGGCGCCTTCCTCATGGGCGGTGACGTGGTGACAATGCGCGGAAGCACCGTGGGCGGCGACTTCGCCAACATTCCCGTGTGCTCCCGTCGCGCTGAATATAGCTGTGTCACTGCATATTCAACGAACATCCGGTATCCCACCCTGTCGTTGTTCGGCAACAGTTCGCTCGATCTTCTTGGATCCCAGCGCTTCGGGCTGGCAAGCGGGCCGCAGTTCCAGGTTGCCTGCACAGATCCCGCGGTTTTGAGCGGCAGCGACCAACCGGTGGGTGTAACTCTGCCCAGTGCGCCGTACTCGTTCGGCTTCATCTCGGTCCTCGTTGGCTACATGCTGCCCCCCGAGGCCTGGCCGACCTCACTGTCGACGTGGACGACAAGCCGCGCACGCGGGGTCGGTAGCTGCGAGGATGTGAATGGCTACAGCCAGTACCACATTCGCATGATCAACCCACAGCCGATCAACGAGATTCCGTTGTTCGACACCCACGTGATCGACGTGAATTTCGGTCTCGATCGGTTGGTCGATATCGCGGCTGAACAAGCCAGGAGTTGGCAGGCCGACACCCGCTGATGTCCCCGCTGTCGCCGTCCTCGACCAGCAGAAGCATTCCACTGCCTTAGCTGTCCCGAATCGGCATTGGACAACAACCCACGCCACCTCGGCCGGCGCGACCGCGTGACGACAGATCAGTCCAATCCCTGCGGCGAGCCCCGAACAGGTCGATAGTCCCGCGCCCCGAGGTCCGGCAGCCGATTGCCCGGGATAGGCCATCGCCAGCATCTTGATGGAACGAAGCGGGTCGCCGACGCATCCTGAGGCAATCGATCTGCGGCACCGCCGCCGACAAGCCGACGCCGAGCGGCCCACAACCTTTCGAAGTCACGCCATTCACACCTCCGATACCTTCGGTGCTTTTACGCTGTGGAGCGTGCGCTTGTCGTGGCCCTTGATCGGCCGCCCGGAGGAGATGCGAACCATCGAGGCCGCCATCTGGGCTCCGGACGTCTCCGGGGTTGTGGTGTACGGGACGGCGGGGGTGGGCAAGAGCCGGATCGCCCGCGAGGCGCTGTCGGGTGCCGCGCGCCGGGGATGCGAAACCAGGCTGGCGATCGGTACATCCTCGGCGCGGGCGATTCCGTTGGGAGTTTTCAACGAGTGGATACCGTCGGGTGTCACCGACACCGTTCACTTGGTGCGGGGGGTGATCGAGGCGCTGACTACCTCACCATCGAACGCCCCGGCAGTGGTGTGCGTCGACGATCTTCATCTGCTCGATGATCTGTCGATATTCGTCGTGCATCAGATCGTGCAACGGAGCGCGGCGAAACTGATACTGACGGTCCTCGACGGTGACCCGATACCACCGGCGGTGCAGGACATATGGAAGATCGGCCAGTTCGAGCGCCTCGACCTGCAGCCGCTGTCCCTCGATGGAGCCGCGGCCCTCCTGGCAGCCACGCTGGGTGGGCCGCTGGAAATCGACGCCGTCCAACGCTTCTGGCAACTAACGCAAGGCAACGTTCTCTATCTTCGCAATCTCGCCGAGCAGGAGGTCGCCGAGAGCCGAATCGTTCAAGACGGCGGGTACTGGAGGTGGATCGGTGATCCGAAGATGCCGCCGGGGTTGGTGGAGCTGATCGAATCGCGCATCGGCGCACTCCCTGCGCCGGTTAGCGACGTGGTCGACACACTCGCAGTCGGCGAGCCGCTCGACCTTGCGGCCCTGATGAGAATCACCGTTCCAGCAGCGGTCGAAGAGGCCGAAAGCCGTGGTCTCATCACGCTCGAGTCCCGGGCCGGCGGTACGGAAGTGCGCATCGCGCATCCTCTCTACGGCGAGGTACGCCGCCGGCGCGCGGCAGCGACACGGCTGCGGCGCTTGCGCGGATTGGTCGCTGCCGAACTCGCCGCAGCCGATGATCGCGACGATATTCAGGTCGTGGTGCGCCGCGCCGCGTTGAGTATCGACTCCGATCTCAGCCCCGACGCCGACTTACTCGTTGCGGCAGCACACGGCGCGGTCTGGCTGGCAGATTTGCCCCTCGCCGATCGACTTGCCACAGCCGCCGTGCGCGCAGGCGCAGGAGCCGAATCGCACTTCGTCCGTGCACACGCACTGTCGTGGTTGGGCCGTGGCGAGGAGGCCGACGTGGTACTGGCCGAGATTCGTACCGACCCGTTGAGCGACAGCGAGCGCGCCAGACTCGCCTTCCTGCGCGCCAGCAACATGCTGTGGGCACTCGGTGAGCCCGCACGGGCGAAAGAAATCATCGACCACGCCTCACACACCACGTCGCCGGAGGCCCGCCACTATATCGACGCCTTCCTCACGGTGTATTGGTTCGCCACGGACGACCCCAAATCGGCGATCGAAGCGTCGCAGGAACTCGCGTTGGACGATCTACCCGCCATCGTCGGCGCCGAGATTGCTTGGGTCCTAGCAGAAATAGCTGCAGACGCGGGGCGCACCGCCGACGCGGTGGCGATCGCGGAGGCCGGATATGCGGTCGCGGCGCGCGCTCTCGATGCTCCGCACATGATGTTCAACATCGCCGATGCGCATGTCGGCGCGCTGGTGCTCGCTGGCCGGATCTCGGACGCCCTCGAGGTGGCCGAACGGGTCCGCGGGCAGGCGGCCGACCTTCCCGGCGCGGCGCAACTGCTGGGTCCAGCCATAGCGGGTCGGGCCGCCCTTGGTGCCGGCAACCTCGAGTCCGCGAGCACATTGCTCGAACAGGCATCAACAGGTCTGACCGCCACGCATGCCTTGGGATGGGGGTACCGCTATCGGATCCCGCGAGTGATCGCGCTCGCGATGTGCAGATCCACCGCCGAAGCAGCCAACGCGCTCGCAGTTCTCAGCAAGCAGCGACGTCCTTTCCGGTCGCTCGATTACGAGCGCAGTATCGCCCAGGCATGGATGGCGGCAAGTCAGGGCGCGGTCAGTGAGGCGATCAGTGTCCTTCTGTCGACAGCCGAAAGAGCCTCCAGTAAAGGTCAATTCGCGGCCGAAGCGCTGTGCCGACAGACCGCGACCCAGTTCGGCAACCGCACCAGCGCACCACGCCTGCGTGAACTCGAGGCGATCGTCGAGGGACCACGAGTTGGCGCGGCCGCCAAATTCGCTGTAGCTGTGCACGACAGTGATGCCGCCGAATTGGCAACAATTTCAGAAGAATTCGAGAGAATGGGCGACCTCGTTGCCGCCTCCGATGCCGCCGCACACGCTGCCCTGGCCTACCGCAGCCAAGGTCTACGGGGATCGGCGTTGAGATGCACGACGCGCGCGGACTCGCTGGCCCAACAATGCGGCGGCGCAGTGACTCCCGCACTTCGTCAAGCGAGCGAAACCCTGCCATTCACCGACCGCGAGCGAGAGATCGTAATGTTGATCGGTGAGGGATTGTCCAACCGCGCAATCGCAGAACGACTGACTCTTTCGATCCGAACCGTCGAAAGCCACATCTACCGAGCCATGGCAAAGACCGGGACCACCACCCGCGACGAAGTCGCCGCGCTCGTGCGGCCGAGCGCAACGAGCAGAGTGAATCGCACACTGGTGACACATCGTACTTGGGGCGCATATTGGCGGACGCCGGCCGCGGACTGGGTCGAGGCCGGCTCGGCCGCCGCTCCCGAAGTGGAACTCCGCAGCGACAGCAACTGCGCCGCAACGTCGGAGCAGGACAGCGATGGCATCGCCATCGACAGATCAGAAACCGATTGACGATAGTGGAATCGGCCCTGACTCAGCCGTTCTCTTTCGCTACTAGCGCGGGTGTTCGATCGCGACCAGGACCAGGACGTACGGCCACCGCGGAACGTTAAGTGGGCTCGCGTCTCGTCGGGCGAGATTGCAGTAGCCAACTACCGAGTTCACTGAACCGTGCACGAGCCACGATTCGGATCGTAAGAACTCGACCCAATGCGCTCGTTGTCATGAGAAGGGAAGCACATGTACAAAAAACTGTTCATCGTCGCGGTCATCGCGACATCAGTCACTGTTCCACTTGCCGGATCGGCGTGGGCCGACCCACCATCCGGAAACAACCCGCCAGGACATGGAACCACGGGGCCCGGACTTCCGAACGAAACCGGAAATCTCTTCGGGTCTCCCGACCACATTCCCCCCGGCTCAGTGTATTCGGACCTCGCCCAGCAAGAGGGCACAAGCACTCCTGAAGCCACACGAGATTTCCTGAACAACGACTACTACGGCGGCACCACCAACTTCGGCGAAGTCCCGCCGGGTGAAGCGACCAAGACGTTCACACCCGGGTGCACGAGTGGTAACACGGCAAGCGACCCCGCAGTGGATGGCGGGAACGCGATCTGCCACTGAAAAGCGATGTGTGTAGCCGCCCCCACCTGTCTCTCCGGTGTGGGCGGTTCCACGAATTCAAAGCGCAGCTCGGCAACCCGAGTCACCGAAATATCCTGACCCGCACTGTGGCTGGCAGTTGCACCGAGACCGGTGCAATGTCTCTGTATCCGGAACGGTTTTGATCGATAGTCCGTTCGTTCTTGTACCGGCGAGGGCCCGTTGCGACTTACGACCAAGTTGGCATCCCGTCAGTCCAAAGGTGCTGGACGAGCAACAAGCGTGATCGAGTGAACAGGAGAAAGTATGGAAAACTTGGTGGGGTCGATTGAACTTTCACAAGACCTTTCGAGCAACCCACAGTTAGGGCTACTCGCCTTGCTGGCCAATGTCTTTTTACTAGCCGGATACGCCCTATCTTCGCTGTCCGCCGCCTGACAGCGACGAAACCCGGCCCGGGGGGTCAAGATGTCACCTATTCATGCCGCAGACCCACCCGACACCCCCGAGGACGTCTGGGTGCAGGCCGAGCGGTTGCAGGCACTGACATGATGTGGTTGTCCTGGCCGAAACGAGCGAACGAGAGTGGGTGCGGTGAGTCCGAAGTCCACGACTCCGCGTCGCGTGCCGTGGGGCAGACAGGGCGCGCCAGAAGATCCTCGGGTACGGATCGTTGAGGCCGCGTCGCGCTGCCTCGCAAAGTACGGTCTGGACCGTACTTCCTTGGCAGTCATCGCACGTGAGGCCGGTGTGTCGCGGCAGACCATCTACAAATACTTTCCGACCAAGGATGACATCGTCGCGCAAGCGCTGGAGAAGGAGGCTTCCGAGGCCAGCGAGCGGTTGATGGCGGTCGCAAGCGCAAACAGCAATGCCGAAGATTTTGTTGTCGATCTGTGCCTGTCTGCAATCGAGGAGTTCGGGCGAAATCCCGCGATTTCGCCGGTGATCTCCGTCCTCGAACATGCTGATGCGCGCGGTCGCCTGCTGACCCCCGAGGTTATTGCGATCGCTCGCCACTACCTGGAGCCCATCCTGGATTATCGCCCTGATCGGGCGCAATACCTCGATGAGATGACGGAAACGTATCTACGCATTCTCTTGTCGTTGCTTACGATTGAGGGGCCATCGTCCGCGTCGCCAGACAGCTTGCGCGCATATCTGAGGCGTGTCCTTGTCCCGGCACTCGGGTTGGGCGCCACATCGCCCAGTTGAGTTCACAGACTCGTTGCAGTTCCGACCGATCGTTCAACGCCGCTGTAATACTCTCTGGCGCTTGACGAATCGTGTCGACATGCGCTGCACGAGTGCGGGAGCCACTCGGTTTGTCAGCCACGCCAGGTACGCCCGACCGGGCACCACGAGCAGTGCCCGGTTGCCCGCGATCGCTCGCAGGGTGTCGGCGGCCAGTAGATCCGGGTCATAACCCTTCTTCAAGCCTTGTCCTTTGAGAAAGAATTCGCGGCCCTGCCAGCCCTCTCCTAGGGAGCCTTTGTCCAGCAATGGGGTCTCGACGACGCCGGGACACACGGTGAGCACCCCGACCCCGTGGGCCGCTGCTTCGGAGCGCAACGCCAATGACAGGCCCACCACAGCGTGCTTGGTCATGGTGTAGCTGGCCAGCTGCCCGGAGGTCACAAGCCCGCCGACCGAGGCCATGTTGACGATGTGTCCACGACCCTGGCCAATCATCACCGGATAGGCGGCCGCCACACCGTGCACGACACCACGAATGTTGATGTCGATGATCGTGTTCCACTGCTCGATGGTCAGCAGCTCGGTGTTGCCGCCGAAGCACACCCCGGCGTTGTTGACCATCAGGTCGAGCCGTCCAGTGGACGCGACGGTCTCATCGACCATAGCCTGGACCGCTGCCGCGTCGGTGACGTCGAGCATTGCGGCGCGGGCGATCCCCCGGCCCACCGCTTCCTGCGCAGTCCTCTGCGCGGCGGCCACGTCGATATCGGTGCACTGCACCTCGGCGCCACCGGCCACCAGTGCGCGACACATCGCGGCTCCGATCCCCGAGCCTGCACCGGTGACGATCGCAACCTGACCGGTGAACTGATCGCTCATACCTGGCTTCCTTCCATTGCTGCGGACGCGGCCGCTTTCGCCCAGCGATAGTCGGCCTTTCCGGCCGGTGAGCGGGTGATCTTCGCAACCCGCACGAAAGCTTTGGGCACCTTGTAGCCGGCGATCTGGGTCCGGCACGCCGCCGTCAGCTCGCTGTCCCCGGGTGCCGCTCCATCGGCGAGTTGAACTACCGCAACGACCTCGTTGCCCCACCGCTCCGATGGGCGGCCCACCACGACGACGTCGTAGACGTCCGGATGCGCGGCAACAGCTCGTTCGACCTCTTCGGCGAAGATCTTCTCCCCGCCGGAATTGATCGTGACCGAGTCGCGCCCGAGCAGTTCGATTGACCCGTCGTCCAGCATTGTGGCTCGGTCGCCGGGAATCGACCAGCGCACACCGTCGATAACGGGAAACGTCTTGGCGGTCTTGGCGGCATCGCCGAGGTAGCCCAGTGGGACGTGCTCGCGGCGGGCCAGCCACCCCTGCCCGCCGCCGGGTGCCAGCACACAGGTCAGATCCTCGGATACAACGGCAGTGTCGTGTTGCGGCGTGAATGTTGCAGCTTTGATGTCCGAATTCGCTGATGTAACAAAGGAACTCATTTGGATTCCGGTCTCCGATGCGCCCACGCCGTCGCTCAGCAGAATGTGCGGCAGCGCGGCGAGCAATCGGTTGCGTACGGCTGGTGTCAACGGGGCGGCACCGTTGGAGATTGTTGCCAGGCCGGACAGGTCGTAGTTGCCGGATTCCAGTGCGTCGAGCAGCGGTCGTGCCACGGCGTCGCCGACGATCGGGATGCTGAGCACCTTTTCGCGTGCCACTAGATCCAGGACGTCATGCGGGCGCAGGGTGGTGACATCGTCGGGGATGACGATCCGCCCGCCCATGGTGATCATGTGGAAGGCCGCCCATTGGGCCGCGGCGTGCATGAATGGAGGAAGGATCAGCAACGATGGGACGCCTGCGGTCTGGGCTGCGTGCGCGGCAAGAGCTTCGTACGACTCGAGTGCCTCGGCGCGGCCAAATGGCCGGCCGCCCATCGAGGAGATGAACATGTCGTGCTGGCGCCATAGCACCCCTTTGGGCATTCCGGTCGTGCCGCCGGTGTACAGGATGAACAAATCGTCACCCGTCGGATGCGGTCGCTCACCGGCTGGAGGTGGTGTGGCAGTGATGGATTCATAGTCGACCGCCCCCGGGAGGAGTTCGTTGCCGGAATCGTCGGCGATCTGGATCAGCACCTGCAGGCGTGGCAGCTGGTCGCGGATCGCCGCGACACTCGGGGCGAATTCGGCGCCGTACACCAGTGCTCGCGCACCGGCGTCGCTGAGCAGGTAGTTCAGTTCCTCTTCGACGTAGCGGAAGTTGACGTTGAACGGCGCCACCCGCGCCCGGTAGCTGCCGATCATCGTCTCGAGGTATTCGTTGCCGTTGCGCACGTAAATCCCGAGGTGATCCTGACCGGAGTCGTGACCAGCCAATGCAGACCGTTCGGTGTGGCAACCCAGGCCGACACTGGTCAGGTAGTGAGCAACGCCGTCGATTCGAGTGTTCATTTGTGCGTAGGTCAGCCGCCGGTCACGCCAAACGAGGCACTCGTGGTCGGGAATCGCCGCGGCGACCGTGGCGAAAACGGAGGACAGGTCGAATTCGGTCATCACTCTCCCAGATTGGTCAGCGCAGCGCGGGCGGCGTGGTGCCCAGACACACCGTGGGCCCCCGCACCCGGCGGGTGGAGGCCGAGCAGAGGTACATCCGGGCGACACCGGTGGTGTATGGATTCAAAGCTGTTGGCCGGGCGATGATCTGCCGAAGAGTGCCCGCACCTCCGACGATGTCACCGCCGACATAGGTGGGGCTGTGGGCCTCGAAGTCGGCCGGCACGTCACGTGCTTCACGACAATGCGGCTGATGAACGGATGCGCTCGGCGCGTGGCAACGCGCGCCAACGCCCGTAATCGACGTGGGGCATGTCGGCTTCGAGAAATCCCATGGCGGCGAATCCCTTTCCCGACGCGGCAGCCGTACGAGTGCACCAACGTTGACATGAACAACGAATAATGTCAATCATGTCCAATGCGGTTCGCGATCATAGGAACGGGATTCGGCGGACTCTGCGCCGCACTGAAGCTGCGTCAAGCAGGTCACACCGACATCGTCGTGTACGAAAGAGCCGCGGACATCGGGGGAACGTGGCAGGTCAACACGTATCCAGGGGCCGCCTGCGACGTACCGTCGCAGCTGTACAGTTTCTCATTCGCCCAGAACGCCGAGTGGTCACGCCGGTTCGCCCCTGGGCCGGAAATCCTTGAATACTTGAAGCGCGTCGCCGCCGAACAGGGCCTGATGGAGTGCATCCGGCTGCGTACAGAAGTGCGATCGGCGCGGTGGACCGGCACCCGGTGGAGCCTCGAACTTGCCGACGGCAGCATAGACGCTGCGGACGTCCTGATTCCGGCGGTCGGCCAACTGTCCGAACCCGTGGTCCCGCCATGGGCAAGGACCTCGGACTTCGCGGGTGCACAGTTCCACACCGCGCGCTGGCGCCACGACGTCGACCTGACCGGCAAGCGGGTGGCCGTGGTGGGCACAGGAGCAAGCGCTATCCAAGTTATCCCGGCCATCGCCGCCGAGGTCTCGCACATGTACGTGGTACAGCGGACTCCGGCGTATGTGGTGTTCAAGCCGGACTCCGAATACCGGGAACGGGTCGGTGCCCGCCGATGGCATTCGGCTGCGTTCAAACGCGTTGCACGCAGCGCTATCTGGGCCGGGATGGAACTTCTCACCCATTCGTTCACGCGATACCCCGCGACGTTGCGGATCATCGAATGGATACATCGCCGCCAACTGCTCCGCGACATTTCCGATCCTGCATTGCGGGCCGCCCTGACACCGGACTACCGGTTGGGATGCAAACGCATCCTGATGTCGAACGACTACTACCAGACGCTGAATCGACCGAACGTGGACCTCGTCACCGACCCAGTGCGCGGCGTATCCGCCGAGGGCCTGTTGACCGAATCCGACTGCCTCCCAGTTGACGTAGTCGTCTATGCGACCGGGTTCGAAACCGACCGATTCGTCTCGAGTGTCACGGTGTACGGCCAGGAAGGTGTGACACTCGACGAAGCCTGGGCCGAGCAGGCGGGCGCACACCTCGGACTCACCGTGCCTGGCTTTCCGAACATGTTTCTCATGTACGGGCCCAACACCAATCTCGGTGCGGGCTCGATCGTCTACATGCTCGAATGCCAGGCGGACTACATCGTGTCCGCAGCCGAACTCGCCGCACGGCGCGGTCCGCTGGAAGTCGACCTAGCGGCATATCGCCGATCCCTGTCCGAGATTGCGCTGCGCCAGCCCCGCACCGTATGGGCCGGCTGCCAGAACTGGTATCAGGATGCGCGGGGGCGCGATACCCACAATTGGCCTTACTCGATGTCGGTGTACCGCCGCCGCACCCGCCGGGCTGCTGCAGCTGATTTCCGTGCCGCGCCGGCGGCGGCCAGGGCCATGGGATCGAAGTGAGGAGTCCGATGATCGAACGTCGCGAGATCGAGATCAGCGCGGCGGCGGGACTGGCCGGCACGCCCTTCGCGAAGTGGTGGTGATGTCCGTCCCCCGGCTGCGGCTTGCCCCGGACCGGCCTTAGCCCGACCCGGGTCTTTGCCTTTCTCGTCGTGCACTCGGCGGTTTGGCACTCGCGCGGCGGAGCGACTAAATTCCTGCCCATGCGCACGCACGGGTGGGGCGGAGCCACTCCTGCGAGTGATGAAGAGGCCATCGAGCGAATACTCGACGCTGCCGGCGCGGGTATCGAGGAACGCGGCGCGGCGATGCGGGTCGCCGACGTGGCCCGGGCGCTCGATGTATCTCGGCAGACCGTCTACAACTATTTCCCAGGCAACACACTGCTGGAAGCGGTGGCCAATCGGTCGGGGCTGCGCTTCATCGAGCGACTTGCGGCCCAC
>NZ_LRRB01000176.1 GCF_001646865.1 Aldersonia kunmingensis
AGCCACGACAAGGTGGTGCGGTCCACGCACGGCGTCAACTGCACCGGTTCGTGTTCCTGGAAGGTATATGTCAAGGACGGCGTAATCACCTGGGAGACACAGGAGACCGATTATCCCAGTGTCGGCGCCGACCGCCCGGAGTACGAGCCGCGCGGCTGCCCCCGCGGTGCTGCCTTCTCCTGGTACACGTATTCGCCGACGCGGGTGCGCTACCCGTACGCCCGTGGGGTGCTGGTGGAGATGTATCGCGAGGCGCGTGAGCGGCTCGGTGATCCCGTCCTCGCGTGGGCCGATATTCAGGCCGATCCGGACCGGCGACGGCGCTATCAACGTGCCCGCGGCAAGGGCGGTCTGGTCCGCGTGAGTTGGGCCGAGGCGACCGAGATGATCGCCGCCGCCCACGTGCACACAATCGCCGAGTACGGCCCGGACCGGGTGACGGGCTTCTCGCCCATCCCGGCGATGTCGATGGTGTCGCACGCTGCCGGATCGCGTTTCGTCGAACTGCTCGGCGGCGTGATGACCTCGTTCTACGACTGGTACGCCGATCTTCCGGTGGCGTCCCCGCAGGTCTTCGGTGACCAGACCGACGTGCCGGAGTCGGGCGATTGGTGGGACGCCGCCTACCTGATGATGTGGGGCTCCAACGTTCCGGTCACCCGTACCCCGGACGCGCACTGGATGGCCGAGGTGCGCTACCGCGGTACGAAGGTGGTGTCGATCAGTCCGGACTACGCAGACAACACGAAGTTCGCCGATGAGTGGATGCCGTGCGCCGCGGGTACCGATGGGGCGCTGGCGATGGCGATGGGACACGTAATCCTCACGGAGTTCTACCGTGACCGGCGCGAGCCGTTCTTCGTCGATTACGTCCGGCGCTACACAGACCTGCCATTCCTGGTGAAACTCGAAGAGCGCGAAGGATATTGGGTCGCCGGTAAAAACCTCACCGCTGCCGACCTCGGGTACGACACGGAAAACGCCGCGTTCAAACCGGCCCTGTACGACAGCGCGGCCGGTGCGGTGGCGGTGCCGGAGGGCTCGCTCGGGTTCCGGTTCGGCGAGCAGGGAATGAGCCGCTGGAACCTCGATCTCGGGAGCATCGAACCCGCGCTCACCGTCTCGGGGCTGGGCGATGTGCAGGAGGTCGCGCTGCCGACGTTCGACAGCGTCGACGGGCACGGCACCGCGGTGCGACGCGGCGTGCCGGTAATCACTGTCGGCGAGCATCGCGTCTGCACGGTGTTCGACCTGCTGCTCGCCCAGTACGGCGTGGGCCGCGACGGACTGCCGGGCGAATGGCCAACCGGGTACGACGACGCGGCCGCGCCGTACACGCCTGCCTGGCAGGAACCGATCACCGGCGTATCCGCGAACCAGGCGATCCGGATCGCGCGCGAGTTCGCCACGAACGCAGTCGATTCCGGCGGCCGCTCGATGATCATCATGGGCGCGGGAATCTGTCAGTGGTTCCACGGTGACGCCACCTATCGAGCCGTGTTGTCGTTGTTACTGCTGACCGGGTCGATGGGGCGCAATGGCGGCGGCTGGGCGCATTACGTCGGCCAGGAGAAATGCCGCCCGGCGACCGGGTGGGCGACCATGGCGATGGCCACGGACTGGAGCCGGCCGCCGCGGCAGATGGCCGGGACGTCGTTCTGGTACGCGCACACCGATCAGTGGCGCTACGACGGCTATCGTGCCGACGCGTTGGCGAGCCCGTTGGGGCGCGGTAGATTCCGCGGCAAGCACACCATGGACGTGCTCGCATCGGCGACCCGGATGGGCTGGTCGCCGTTCTTCCCGCAATTCGATCGCTCCAGCCTCGACCTCGCCGACGAGGCGGAACAGGCGGGCGTTGATGCCGGCGAGTATGTCGCCGAGGAGTTGGCGCAGGGACGGTTGTCGCTCTCGGTGATCGACCCAGACGATCCGCGCAACTGGCCGCGGGTGCTCAACATTTGGCGCGCGAACCTGCTCGGCTCGTCCAGCAAGGGCAACGAATATTTCCTGCGGCACCTGCTCGGCACCGATTCGAATCTGCAGGCCACGCCGACGCCCGAGAATCGCCGCCCGCGAGACGTTTTCTGGCGGGAACCCGCGGAAGGATCGACGGCCGAGGACAACGGTCCCGAGGGCAAGCTCGATCTGCTGATGTCGATCGACTTCCGCATGACCTCGACGACGCTGCTTTCCGATGTGGTGTTGCCGGCAGCGACCTGGTACGAGAAGGCAGACCTGTCGAGCACCGACATGCACCCGTTCGTCCACGCGTTCTCGCCGGTGATCGATCCGCCGTGGGAAACCCGTTCGGACTTCGAGGCATTCGGGGCGATCGCGCGGGCATTCAGCGCGCTCGCGAAGGATCGGCTCGGCGTACGCAAGGACGTGGTGCTGGGCACCTTCCAGCACGACACGCCTGGCGCGCTCGCGTATCCGGCTGGTAGCGAACATGATTGGGGTGCGCTGCGCGAGACGCCGGTGCCCGGGAAGACAATGGGCCCGATCGCGGTGGTCGAGCGCGATTACGGAGCCATCGCCGAGAAGTGGGCAGCGCTCGGACCGCTGGTGGAGAAGGTCGGGCTGGTAACAAAGGGCGTCACCACGATCCCCGATCAGGAGGTGGCCGAACTCGCCGCCAAACATGGCGTGATGAACACCGGCGCCGCGGCCGGGCGGCCGGCGATCGACACCGCCGAGAAGATGGCCGACACCATCCTGGCGCTGTCCGGCACGTCAAACGGACGGCTCGCGGTGGAGGGCTTCCGGCAGCTCGAGCGTCGCACCGGACGCCAACTGGCGCATCTGGCGCTCGGCAGTGAAGAACGCCGGATCACCTACGCCGACACCCAGGCTCGGCCGGTACCGGTGATCACCAGCCCGGAATGGTCGGGCAGCGAGACCGGCGGGCGGCGGTACGCGCCGTTCACCGTGAACATCGAGGAGCTCAAACCGTTCCACACACTTACCGGCCGCATGCACTTCTATCTCGACCACGACTGGCTCGAAGAATTGGGTGAGCAAATGCCGGTCTACCGGCCGCCGCTGGATATCGCGAGGCTGTTCGGGGAACCGGAACTGGGCACGGACCGCGACGGCATCGGCCTCACCGTCCGCTACCTCACCCCGCACAGCAAATGGTCGATTCACTCCGAGTACCAGGACAATCTGTTCATGCTGTCGCTCTCGCGCGGCGGACCGACGATGTGGATGTCGCCGGCCGACGCGGCGAAAATCCAGGTACGCGACAACGACTGGGTTGAGGCGGTGAATCGCAACGGCGTGCTGGTATGCCGGGCGATCGTCTCGCACCGGATGCCCGACGGCGTGGTGTTCGTCTACCACGCGCAGGAGCGCACGATTGACGTGCCGCTGACCGAGACCACCGGCAAACGCGGCGGCATCCACAACTCGCTGACTCGGCTCCTGGTAAAGCCGTCGCACCTGGCGGGGGGCTACGCCCAGACCGCCTTCGCGTTCAACTATCTCGGCCCAACCGGCAACCAGCGTGACGAGGTCACCGTGGTGCGCCGGCGCTCGCAGGAGGTGACCTACTGATGGACGCGAGTGGAGCCTGCGGAATGAGGCAATCATGAAAGTCATGGCGCAGCTGGCGATGGTGATGAACCTCGACAAATGCATCGGCTGCCACACGTGCTCGGTCACCTGCAAACAGGCGTGGACGAACCGCGGCGGTACCGAGTACGTCTGGTTCAACAACGTGGAAACCCGTCCGGGACAGGGATATCCACGCACCTACGAGGATCAGGAAAAGTGGCGCGGCGGCTGGGTGCGTGACCGGCGTGGGCGATTGAAGCTGCGCGACGGCGGCCGGCTCGCGAAGCTGGCAAAGATCTTCGCCAATCCGAAGCTGCCGTCCATCGCGGACTACTACGAGCCGTGGACCTATGATTACGAGAACCTCACCGATGCGCCACTGGGCGAACACATTCCGGTGGCTACGCCGCGCAGTCTGATATCGGGCCAGCCGATGAAGGTGTCGTGGTCGGCGAACTGGGACGACGACCTCGGCGGCTCGCCGGAGATCGTGCCCAACGATCCGGTGCTGGCCAAGGTGAGCGAAGAGGTGAAGCTCGAACTCGAGCAGACCTTCATGTTCTATCTGCCGCGGATCTGCGAGCACTGTCTCAACCCGTCGTGCGTGGCGTCGTGCCCGTCCGGGGCGATGTACAAGCGGGCCGAGGACGGGATCGTGCTCGTCGATCAGGACCGCTGCCGCGGCTGGCGGATGTGCGTGTCCGGCTGCCCGTACAAGAAGGTCTACTTCAATCACAAGACCGGTAAGGCCGAGAAGTGCACGTTCTGCTATCCGCGGGTCGAGGTGGGCATGCCAACGGTGTGCGCAGAGACGTGCGTGGGGCGCCTGCGCTACATCGGGTTGCTGCTGTATGACGCCGATGCGGTGCTTGCCGCAGCATCGACCGAGCGTGAAACCGATTTGTATCCAGCACAACTCGATGTGCTACTCGATCCGCACGACCCGGCTGTGCTTGCCGCCGCGCGGGCCGAGGGCATTTCCGACGAGTGGCTGGAGGCGGCGCAGGAGTCGCCCGTGTACGCGCTGATCAAGGACTACCGTGTCGCGCTGCCGCTGCATCCGGAGTTCCGCACCATGCCGATGGTTTGGTACGTGCCACCGCTGTCTCCGGTGGTGGACGCGGTGAGCCGGGACGGGCACGACGGCGAGGATCTCGGCAACCTGTTCGGCGCGCTCGACGCGCTGCGCATTCCGATCGAGTACCTCGCGGGGCTATTCACTGCGGGCGACACGGAGGCGGTTGCGGTGGTGCTGCGCCGGCTCGCGGCAATGCGCTCGTATATGCGCGACATCAACCTCGGTAGGGAGACGCAGCCACATATCCCCGAGGCGGTCGGGATGACCGAGGAGTCGATGTATCGCATGTATCGTCTCCTCGCGCTCGCGAAATACGATGAGCGATACGTCATTCCGACGGCCTACGCGACGCAGGGGCACAAGCTCGAGGAGACCGCGACCGACTGCCCACTGGATTTCGAGGGCGCACCCGGCATGTACGAGTCGGGGCCGTTCGGGGAGGCAAGCGGCGGCCCGGTGCCCGTTGCCGTAGAGAATTTCCACGCCCTGCGGGAGCGGCAGAACACCGAGGACATGTCGGCGAACTCGACGAATCCTTCGCGGGTGAACCTGTTGAACTGGGATGGCAAGGGCAGCCCGGCCGGGCTGGTTCCGCCGAGGCACGGTGACGGATCATGAGGTGGCGCGGCAAGACCCGGGAGTCGCAGCTCGCCGACCGGCTGGTCTGGCAGGCGGCGTCATTGCTTCTCGACTATCCCGGAACCGAATTCGACCGCCGCCTCGATTCCGTCGACGCGATCCTCGCGCGGTTGCCGTCCGAGCGGGCGACCGATCTGATCGCGCTCTCCGCACAGTTGCGCGGAGCCGATCGCTATGAAGCGGCAACGCGATACGTCGAGACGTTCGATCTGCGTCGCCGAAACACGCTGTACCTCACGTATTGGACCGCGGGGGAGACCCGCAATCGCGGCCGCGAAATGCTGCGATTCGTCGAGGCCTACCGCATTGCGGGGATGACGCCGCCGAGCGGCGAGGCGCCGGATCATCTCGCTGTGGTCCTGGAATTCGGCGCAACTGTCGACCCCGACGCCGGCCGGCGCCTGCTCGGGGAGTTCGCGGTACCGATCCGGACCATTCGTTCGGGGCTTGCGGACGCGCAATCGCGGTATGCCGCAGTGCTGGACGCCGTGTGTGCGACATTGCCCGCAGCCACCGATACCGAGGCCGCGCGTGCCCGCCGCCTCGCCGACGAGGGGCCACCGGCCGAAGCGGTCGGGCTCGAGCCCTTCACCCTCACCGTGCCGCCGCGTCGAACCGGCGCTGCTGAACGGAAGGAGGTGGGTTGAGTGGGCGAACTGTTCTGGGACGTGGTGCCGTACGTCGTGCTCGCGATCGTCGTCGTCGGGCTCTGGTGGCGCTATCGATACGACAAGTTCGGATGGACCACGCGCAGCTCCCAGCTTTATGAGAGCCGACTACTGCGCATCGGCAGCCCGCTGTTCCATTTCGGAATTCTCGTGGTTATCGTCGGCCACATCATCGGGCTGGTCATCCCGGAATCCTGGACCGACGCAATGGGGCTCAGCGAGCATGCGTACCACGTCCAGGCAGTCGTGCTCGGCACCATCGCAGGGGTCACCACCCTGCTCGGAGCGTTCATTCTGGTATATCGCCGCCGCACCCGCGGACCCGTGTTTCTGGCAACCACCTGGAACGACAAGCTGATGTACGTGGTGCTGATCTGCGCCATCGTCGCCGGGCTGACCACGACGATGCTCGGCGCGAACGGCAGCCAGGGCAACTATCGCGAGACGGTCGCGCCGTGGTTCCGCTCGATCTGGATCCTGCAGCCGCGCGGCGACCTCATGGCCGAGGCCGCGCTCTCGTACCACATCCACGTGATGATCGCGTTGGTGCTGTTTGCGTTGTGGCCGTTCACGCGGCTCGTGCATGTGTTCAGCGCACCGATCGGATACCTGTTCCGCCCCTACATCGTCTACCGCAGCCGCGACGACGCGCGGCGCAGCGAACTCGTCGGTTCGCGCCCGCAGCGACGCGGCTGGTGACCCCTCCCGGACGACGAGGTCCCGCACTGCCGTCCGGTAATGTTGCGCATCCGATGATCGCCATGAACCCCACCACCAGCCTCGATTCGGGCGTGCAGCGCACTGTGCTGCCCGGCGGCCTCCGAATCGTCACCGAGCAAGTACCCGGAGTGCGGTCAGCCTCCGTGGGCGTGTGGGTCGGCGTCGGGTCGCGCGACGAGGGCCGCACGGTGGCCGGCGCCGCGCATTTTCTCGAGCACCTGCTGTTCAAATCGACGCCGACACGCACCGCGCTCGATATCGCCGAGTTGGTCGACTCGGTCGGTGGCGAGCTCAATGCCTTCACCTCGAAGGAACAGACGTGCTTCTACGCGCACGTGCTCGACGATCACCTGTCCCTCGCAGTCGACTTGGTCGCGGACGTGGTGCTGAACGGTCAGTGCCGGGCGCCCGACGTCGATGTCGAGCGGCAGGTGGTGCTCGAGGAACTCGCCATGCGCGACGACGATCCCGAGGATCTGGTCGGCGATGAGTTCCTGGCCGCGCTGTTCGGTGACCATCCGCTCGGCCGGCCCGTGATCGGCAGTACCGATTCGATCGAATCGATGTCGCGAAACCAGTTGCGTTCCTTCCATGTTCGTCGCTACACGCCCGAACGGATGGTCGTGGCGGTGGCGGGCAACATCGATCACGCACAGACCGTGGAGCTGGTGCGCCGCGCCTTCGCCGACCGGCTCACGGACGGGGCCGAACCTGCGCCGCGCCGGGAAGGGCGGTTCGGCGCCAAGCCGCCGGCGTCGCGCCTGCATCTACTGGATCGCGACAGCGAACAGGTTCATCTCGTTTTCGGCATGCAGGCCTACGGTCGCCATGACGGCGGCCGGCGCTGGCCGCTGTCGGTGCTGAACACCGCGCTCGGCGGCGGGCTGAGTTCGCGTCTGTTCCAGCAGATCCGCGAGCAGCGCGGCCTCGCGTACTCGGTGTTCTCCACCGTGGACACCTTCGCCGATACCGGTGCGCTGTCGGTGTACGCAGGCTGCAATCCGGACAGCCTCGCCGACGTCGCGCGCCTGGCGCGGGACGTGCTCGCCGATGTCGCCCGCAACGGGCTCACCGATGCCGAGGTTTCACGCGCGAAGGGTTCGCTTCGCGGCGGACTGGTTCTCGGCCTGGAGGATTCGGGCTCACGGATGAACCGGATCGGCCGTAGTGAGCTGAATTACGGTGACCACCGCAGTATTTCCGAGACCCTCGACAGCATCGGTGCCGTCACCAGTGAGCAGGTGAACGCGGTCGCCGCCGAACTGCTGCGGCGGCCTGCCTCGGCCGCTGTGGTTGGCCCGTATCGCCGCAAGCGGGATCTGCCCGCCGCAGTGCGCGGCATCGTCGCGTAAAGCCCGAAACGCCCAGCGGCGGTGTCACGCACTGCTGCGTGACAACCGCCGCTGGGGTTGATGTCGTTCGGCCGCTGGCCGAACCGCCTATCCGAACAGGCTGGGGAAGAAGTTGGCCGAGCCGGTGCCCCCCGAGCCGGGGTTGCAGCCGGTCACCGTGACGGTGTGCCACTGGCGATCGCCGAGCCACTCCGGGAATCCGGACTCGGTCTCGCCGTTGTTCCCGGGAGGGCCCAACACGATGCGGTAGTCGATCTTGTGGGTATTGGCCTCCGGGTTCGGCAGCGGCGGGTTCCAGGATGCGTTGATGTTCTTAAGATCCTGGACGTAGGTGGCGAGGACCGGGTCACGGTCGGAGACCATCGTGCGGTTCTCCGGGGTGTTCGGCTCTACCTCGTCGGGCCAGGTCGGCGACGCGGCCTTCGAAGCCATGTTCGGAGTACCGGTGCGCCAGACGTCGAAGCCGACACCGATGTCGCGACCCTCTTCGTCGTCGATGCGCCAGTCGATCGTGTACGTGGTGACGTTGGTGCGGTTCTCGATGTTGAACTCGGCCTTGCAGCCGCCGAGATCGGTGGCCCAGAACTGCACGGGGCCGGTGCGCTGACCGTTGTCCACGGCGGCACCGGCGGGCGCCTGGGTGAGGGTGAGAATCGCGCCTGCCGCCACCACGGCCGCGGCAGAGATCCGGACTGACCTGTTGATATTCGATTTCACGGGCACTGCCTTCGCTGCGGGAGAGGTTGTTAACGTGGTTAACATCACAAAAGGTAGTGGAGACGTTACATTTTAGTCAATCGTCCAATTGGTATTCGGTGTACCGCTTCGATTGGCTGATGTCGTGAACCACCTGTTTTCGCTGCTCAACGCCATATCCCGGCAACACGAATTCGCGATCCGCACACGCAATTGCGTATGCGGATCGCGAAACGCTATGTGAAATCGTGGTTAGGCCGCGACGAGTACCGCGTTCTGTGTCTCGTCCCCGAGGTCGGAGGCCTTCATCCGGATGGTGACGAGCGTGACGATCAGGGCGAGGACGAAGAAGCCGGCGCCCCAGTAGAAGGCCACGTCGTAGCTATGGATGCTCGCTGCGGCGAACCCGACGGGATCGACCGGCACCATCTGCCCGGTTGACGGATCGACTTGCATGGCGGCGCCGGGATGCCGGGTCAGCACCTGCGTCACGATCGTGCTCAGCAGTGCGAGTCCGATAGAGCCACCCACCTGCTGTGAGGTGTTGAGCAGCGCGCTGGCCACACCCGAGTCGTGCTCCTCGATCCGGTGTAGTGCGACCGACTGCGCCGCGACGAACAACAGGCCCATACCGAAGGCGATCAGCACCTGGGCGGGAAGCACGGTGGTCAACCACGTGCTCGCACTATCGAGTTGTGCCAGGTAGAGCAAACCTACGGTGCCGATGACCCCGCCGGCGATCATCGGGGGGCGCGGTCCGATGCGAGGAACGAGGGCGCTCGCCAGACCCGCGGCGACGATGATGCTGGCCGGGAACGGCAGGAACATGACGCCGGTCTTGAGCGGTGTGTATCCGAGCGTGTTCTGGAAGTAGAAGCTCAGGAACATGAAGACCGCGAACATCGGGACCATCACGATCAGCGCCACCAGAAAGGCGCCGCCGCGGTTGATCTCGCCTGGAATATGCAGCGGCAGGAGTGGATTTTCCGACCGTGTCTCGATTACCGCGAACGCCGAAAGCAGTACGGTGGCCGCTGCGAACAGCGCCAGGGTTGAGGTTGCAGACCATCCGTCCTGCGCAGCCCGGGTGAAGCCGTAGACCAGACTGATGAGGCCGGCCGTGGAGGTGATCGCGCCGGGTAGGTCGTAGCCACGCTGACGCGGCGCGGGAACGTCGCGTACCACGAGCGCCAGGGCGCCAGCCGCGGCAATGAGCGCAATCGGGACATTGATCAGCAAAGTCCAGCGCCAGGAGAAGTACTCGGTCAGCGCGCCGCCGGCGATCAGGCCGATGGCTGCCCCACCGCCAGACACGGCTGCGTACACGGCGAACGCGCGTGCGCGTTCGGTGCGTTCGACGAAGGTGACGGTGATCAGCGACAACGCCGCGGGCGCGAGGATGGCGGCGAATGTGCCCTGGAGTGCACGGCCGCCGAAGAACGACATTTCGTTCCAGGCGAGGCCGGCCAGTGCAGAGGAGGCGGCGAAGCCGGCGAGCCCGACAAGGAACATCCGGCGGCGCCCGAGATAATCGGCGAGCCGGCCGCCGAGTAGAAGCAGTCCGCCGAAGATCAGCGTGTAAGCGGTCATGGCCCATTGCCGGTTGGCATCGGATATGTCCAAGTCGGTCTGGGCATAGGGCAGCGCGATCGTGATGATCGTTGCGTCGAGCACCACGATCAGCTGGGCGAGCGCGATAACGGCGAGTGCCCACCAGCGGCGGGAGGAGCGGTCGATCAGTGGGCCACCATCGGCGGGAGTCGCCGGTGGGCGGGGTGGCAGCAGGTTGGTTTCCGACATGATGGCGTCCCCTCGGTCGATCAGAGTGTCGGCGCGTCGGCGGCGCGTCAGCGATCCGCCGTCTACGTTGGCTCGTCCCAGTTCCGGATACACATCACGGTAGGAATCGAGGCCGGCCACGGCATGAGTAGTCGTCTACTCCAATTCGGCTGCCACGCGCGACGATCGGTATGCGTACTCGCAAACGACACCTGCCCGGTGCTTTCGCGCCGGGCAGGTGTCGTTGTCGGCGTGTCAGGCGACGTGGACGGCGTTCTGGGTCTCGTCCAGATCGGATGCGCGCAGCCGAACGGTGAACAGCGTCACGATCAGCGCGAGGACGAAGAACCCGGCGCCCCAGTAGAACGCGACGTCGTAGCTGTGGATGCTCGCCGCGGCGAAGCCGACCGGGTCGGCCGGTACCAGTTGTCCGGTCGCCGGATCGACCTGCATGGCACTGCCCGGGTGACGGAGGAGTACCTGTGCGGCAATGGTGCTGAGCAGGGCGAGGCCGACCGAACCGCCCACCTGCTGTGCGGTATTGAGCAGAGCACTCGCGACGCCGGAATCGCGCTCCTCGATGCGGTGCAGCGACACCGTTTGCATCGACACGAACAGCAGGCCCATACCGAACGCGATGAGCAGTTCCGCGGGGAATACGTCGATCAACCAGCTGCTCCCGATGTCGAGCTGGGCGAGGTAGACCAGGCCGAGCGCGCCGAGGATCGAGCCGACAATCAGTGTTGGCCGCGGCCCGACGCGCGGGATAACGGAACTCGCGACCGCCGCGGCGATAACAATGCCGCCCGGGAATGCCAGGAAAGCCACGCCGGCCTTCAGCGGTGTGTACCCGAGGGTGTTCTGGAAGTAGAAGCTCAGGAACATGAACATGGCGAACATCGGGATCGGCACGATGAGTGCCACGAGGTACCCGCCCGCGCGATTGATTTCCCCTGGAATATGTAGCGGCAGAAGAGGATTAGGCGATCGGGTTTCTATTACCACAAAGACGGTCAACAGCACTGCGGCGACCGCGAACAACGCGATCGTGGTGCCGGCCGCCCAGCCGTCTTCGGCGGCTCGGGTGAATCCGTACACCAGGCTGATCAGGCCGGCAGTGACTGTGACCGCGCCGGGCAGGTCGTATCCTCCGGTTCGCGGACGGGGCACGTCGCGAACGACGAGTGCCAGCGCGCCGAACGCGGCAAGGATTGCGATCGGCGTGTTGACCAGGAGCGTCCAACGCCAGGACAGGTATTCGGTGAGCACTCCGCCGGCGATCAGTCCGATCGCGGCACCGGCGCCGGACACCGCTGCGTACACCGCGAATGCGCGCGCACGCTCGACGCGTTCGACGAATGTCACGGTGATCAGTGACAGTGCGGCGGGCGCGAGGACGGCCGCGAATGCGCCCTGGAGTGCCCGGCCACCGAAGAACGACAGTTCGTTCCAGGCCAGCCCGGCCAGAGCCGAGGATGCGGCGAAGCCGATGAGGCCGACAAAGAACATGCGGCGGCGGCCGAGGTAGTCGGCAAGTCGCCCGCCGAGCAGCAGCAGACCGCCGAATATCAGTGTGTAGGCAGTGAGCGCCCATTGCCGATTGGCATCGGATATGTCCAGGTCTGCCTGGGCGTAGGGAAGAGCAATCGTGACGATCGCGGAGTCGAGAACCACCATCAACTGGGCAAGCGCGATGACGGCGAGTGCCCACCAGCGGCGGGAGGAGCGGTCGATGCGGAGGCCGTCGTCAGTGGCGTCCGCCGAAGGATTCGATTCGAGAACTTCTCGTTCGGACACGATGGTGATCTCCTCGGTTGTGGAGAAGCTTCGGCGCTGCGGCGGCGCTTCGATGATCCGCCTGCTTCGTCGCGAACAATCAAAATAATGGCAGATTCAGACAGATGTCGTCAACCGCCAATTGCGCTTCGATGACAATTGTCTGAAAAGGCCGGTTCGCTGGTTTCAATCACCATCGACGGGGTTATCATCGCCAATTATGGGCCAGGTGACCGACAAGTTGGGCCTGCGTGAGCGCAAAAAGCTCCAGACGCGGGCCGCGTTGATCGAGGCGGCGCTCGAGCTCTGCGACCGCCAGGGCTTCGATGCGACGACGGTCGACCAGATCGCGGCGAAGGTTGATATCTCGCCGCGCACCTTCAATCGCTACTTCGCGACCAAGGAAGACGTCGTGCTCGGCCCGATCGAAGACATGGTGCGTGCCGTCGTCGCCGCGCTCGACGCGCAGCCGCGCACGGGTAACGAACTCGAGGCGCTGTGCCGCGCGCATATCGAGTTCTTCGAGGAAGCGCAGAACCAGGACCCACCTTCCCCGCTGTTCGAAGAGTTCATGGTGATGAACCGGATCATCGCGGCGGCACCTTCGGTCCGCGCCCGCAGCGTCGAGATGGGCGAATGGAAGCTCCAGTCGATGCGCGCGAAGGTCGCCGAACGGATGGACCTCCCCGAGGACGACCTGCGGGTACGCGTCGTGATGTCCACCTGGTCGAGCCTGATGCAAGTCGCCATGGATCAGTGGGACATCAGAGAGGACCGTCCACCGACGGTCGACTGCGCCCTCGCACTTCGCACCACCTACGAAACCTTTCAAGGCGTGATCCCGGCGGCGAAATGAAAATTCGCGGCGCGGTCCTCGAGGAAATCGGGCGAGCTACGCCGTATGCCTCGTCGTTGCCGCTGTCGGTTTGTGAGGTCGAACTCGGTGAACCCGCTGCGCACGAACTGTTGGTGCGGATCGAGGCGGCCGGACTGTGCCATTCGGACCTCTCCGTCCTCGACGGCAACCGAGTTCGACCAGTGCCGATGCTGCTCGGTCATGAGGCCGCGGGCCGAGTCGAGCAGGTGGGCTCGGCGGTGAGCGACGTACAGGTGGGGGAGCGTGTCGTGATGACGTTCCTGCCACGGTGCGGAGAATGCGCGGCATGCCGTACCGACGGTCGGCTGCCGTGCATCCCGGGATCCGTCGCCAACACCGCAGGCGAAATGCTCGACGGTGGTCGCCGACTGAGTCGAGGCGGCGCGGAAATCCAACACCACCTTGGTGTTTCGGGTTTCGCGACGCATGCAATCGTGGATCGCCGCTCGGTGGTTCCCGTCCCCGACGATGTGCCGCCCGAGATCGCCGCGGTGCTCGGCTGTGCCGTCCTCACCGGCGGCGGCGCCGTGCTCAACGCGGGTCGCCCCGGGCACGGTGACTCGATCCTCGTCGTGGGGCTGGGCGGCGTTGGGATGGCCGCGCTCCTTGTCGCGGTCTCGCTCGGGCTCGGCGAGGTCATCGGTGTCGACGCTTTGACCGAAAAGCTCTCTGCCGCAGGCGAATTCGGTGCAACGCAGGTGTACTCACCGGCCGAACTCGCCGATTCCGGCGTCCGTGCCGATCTGGTGATCGAGGCCGCGGGCAATGCGCGCGCTTTCGAGGCCGCGGTGGCCGCCACCGCGCCGGGCGGTACGACGGTGACGGTCGGATTGCCGGCGCCCTACGCGCGTTCGGAGATTTCGCCGCTCGGGCTCGTGGGCGAGGCGCGCACGATCATCGGCAGCTACCTGGGATCGGCCGTTCCGTCTCGGGATATTCCGCGTTATGTGCAGCTGTGGCGCGAGGGCAGGTTGCCGCTCGAGCGTCTGATCTCGGCGCGGATCGGCCTCGACGATGTGAATGCCGCCATGGACGAACTGGCCACCGGACACGCCCTGCGTCAGGTAATCGTTTTCGACTGAGCGCGTGGGTGTGCTGACGCGCGGCGCGGTCGGCGGCTAACGTCGAATTCATGACCTCGCCGGCGTTCGGACCGGGCTGATGGCGGAACTCGTCCTCGGGCCAGTACTCCGGCATGTCGGTGACTGCGACGCGACCATCTGGGTGGAGACGTCGCAGCCGTGCACCGTGGAGATCCTCGAGCAACGCGAGCACACCTGGACCGTCGCCGGTCATCACTACGCGCTTGTCGTAATCGAAGGGCTCGAGCCGTCGTCGACAACCGAGTATCAGGTCGCCTTGGACGGTGAATTGGCCTGGCCCGGCCCCGATTCGTCGGGTCCTTCGCTGATCCGCACCCTGCGTGACGACGGCACCCTCGACCTGGCCTTCGGCTCCTGCCGGTTCGCCACGACCTCGACGACCGAGGATCCGCATCTGGGCATCGACGCGCTGGAGAGCTACGCCAAGCGAATGCTCCGGCAGGAGCCGGATGAGTGGCCCGACGCGTTGCTGATGCTGGGTGATCAGGTGTACGCGGACGAGCTCTCCGCACCGATGCGACGACGACTCGAGAAGCATCACGATCTCTCGGAGCCGCCGGGCGCGCAGGTGCGCAACTTCGAGGAGTACACCTGGCTCTACGCCGAATCCTGGTGCGAGCCCGACGTGCGTTGGCTGTTGTCCACCGTCCCGACATCGATGATCTTCGACGACCACGATGTCCGCGATGACTGGAACACTTCGCACGCCTGGCGACAGGACGCGCAGGCGACCGACTGGTGGTCCGAACGGATCGTCGGCGCGCTGATGTCGTATTGGATCTACCAGCACCTCGGCAATCTCTCGCCTGCCGCATTGCGTCATGACGAGCTGTACCAGCGCGTGCGCACGGAGGGCCGCGACGGTGAACCGCTGCTGCGCGAATTCGCGATCGAGGCGGACAAGGAGGCCGACGGAGAGAAGGGTGCCCGCTGGTCCTACCGCCGCGACCTCGGCCCGGCTCGGCTGCTGGTCATCGATTCGCGGTGCGGGCGCATCCTGGCCGACGACGAGCGGTCGATGGTTTCGGAAGCCGAGTTCACCTGGATCGAACAGCAAACCGAAGGCGAGTACGACCATCTCCTGATCGGCACCTCGCTGCCCTGGTTGCTGCCGCGTGCGCTGCACGACGTCGAGTCGTGGGACGAGGCGCTCGCCGCCGGGGCGCGCGGACCGCGGCTGGCCCGATGGGCGGAAAAGCTTCGCCGGGCAGGCGATTTCGAGCATTGGGCGGCGTTCCGGAAATCCTTCGATCGGCTCGCCGAGCTACTCGCGGATGTCGCGCGCGGTGAACAACGCGGCCAGCCGCGGCCGCCCGCCACGGTGTGCGTGCTGTCCGGCGATGTGCATCACGCCTATGTCGCCGAAGCCGTGTATCCGGACCCGACCCCTTCGCCGGTGTATCAACTGACGTGCTCACCGCTGCACAATCACGTACCGCCCGCCATCAATGGGGTCTTTCGGGCCTCATGGAGCCGAACCGCTGAGCGCGCCACCCGATTCATCCTCGGCCGGGTCTCACACGTGCCGCCGATGATCATCGACTGGCGAGAGCGGTCACGTCCGCAGTTCGGGAATCAGATCGCGACGCTGCGATTGTCGGGGCGCACAGCGCATCTCGTGGTCGAGAAGGCGCTGAAGAAGGACTCGCACGAGTTCGACACCGTGGTGACGCTGACGCTCGCCGACGAATCGCGTGATGTCAGCTCTGCGGCAGATCGAACTGCAGATAGCTGATCCCACGCAGATCGAGCCAGACCTTCTCCGGTGACCGCACGATCCGCGCCACCACCGCCTCGCATGCCCGGCAGCGCAGCACCACACCCGGCGCCGCGTCGAACACGATCGCTTGGGCGAGTTCGGCTGTGCTGCCACAGGAATCGCATCGCCCGATCGCCGCCGTCATCTCGGCCCCGAAAACCTCGCGCAGCAGGCCGGCCGCGGAGTTCCCGTCGAGTGGAATGGTCATGGTGGTCCTCCCGTCGGCCCGAACCGCTCGGTCTTTATGCCGTCGGCCGGATGGCCAAGCGAAACAAGCAGGTTCGCAGTTGCTTCCACGAAACCATTGGGGCCGCAGACGAATACCTGAGGGGACCGTTCAGTCTCCCAGCCTTCGGCGGTGAGATCGGCAGCATTGATCCGTCCGGGCGGCCGGTCGTAGCCGGGCGGCGCCTTGCGGGTGTAGACGCGGTGTACCGACACGCCGTCCGCGGTCAGCGCTGGGTCGCCGGTGTAGATCTCCTCGATGGGGCTGCGCAGCGAGTACACGAGGCGAATCGGGGTCGAGGCGCCGGC
>NZ_LRRB01000137.1 GCF_001646865.1 Aldersonia kunmingensis
CCAATACGACATTCATAAGTGCTCGCATTGATGGGGGTTCAGTCAGCAACAAACCTCGAACCGCAACACCGTCATGGCAATTCCAGATCGACAGGTCTCATTGCTCGCTCGTCTCCACCGAGGCGGAATCGATCGCATCGGAACCGCGGACGGCGGCGCTGCCGGACTTCATGGTGACGGTGTTGCCCGCCCTGGCCACGCTCGTCGCGTGTTCGGCGGCGGAGTTCGCCGCGGCGTCACCGCTGGTCTTGAGGATCTTGCGGATCTCCCCCGCCGCCTCGCCGGTCAGCTCGGCGATGCTGTCCACGGTTTCGCCGCGCCCCCGCATCCGCGCACACGCCGCTGCACGCGTGGCATCGATGTGCTCACTTACCCGCGTGAGCTCCTGCTCGGCTGCCGCGAGCGCCGCCGCGTGTTGTCGTTCGGCGCGAGTGCGCGCTTCGGCCGCGTCGAACACCACCGCCAGATCAGCCTCGTTCGCCTTCTCCCGTTCCTGAATCGACGCCATCCGCTCGGCCATCCGCCGCCGCGCCCGATCCCGCGAATCCTTCTTGGTTGTCATCGTCGTCTCCTTCCGATCGCGACGCCGCCGCCGGCGCATCCGGTCGGCGGATCCTCGACCCAACCGACCATCAACCCCAACATCCGAATGAATTCCCATTCACTCGACTGGCGACAGCTCCTCTGACTCGACCGACCCTCACAGCCCACCACTCAAAACTCCACAACCCAGAGACCCCAACCACCTCACACCTCTTGCATTCAGGTCACGGTTCGGTCGCGGGCGTCTCACCCCGTCTCAGCGACAGTGAGTTTCGCGAGGGTGCCTGGAACCGTTTGGGGGGTGATGAGTCTGCACAAACTCACCGCCGGCGACGGGTACGAATACCTCACCCGCCAGGTCGCCGCGGCCGATGCGACCGACCTCGGCCGCACCAGCCTCGGCGACTACTACGCCGAAAAAGGCGAGTCCCCCGGCGTCTGGCTCGGGTCCGGGTTGGCGGGTCTCGACCGCGACGGGCGCTACGGGATCACTGCTGGGGACCGCGTGTGCGAGGAGCAGATGAAGGCGTTGTTCGGGGAAGGGTTGCACCCCAACGCCGACGAGATTCTGGGTGCCGCGATTGCCGCCGACCGGACCGAACAGGTCGCGCTTTCCCTCACCAAGTTGGGGCGTCCGTTCCACGTCTACACCGGTGCCACGAGGTTTCGGGTCGCGGTCGCGCAACGTTTTCAGGCCTTCAACGAGGAAGTCGGTGCGAAATGGAATGCCCCGATCCACCCCGAGATTCGCGCGGCCATCCGCACCCAAGTGTCACGGGAGTTCTTCGAGAAGGAGTACGGCCGGCCACCATTGGACGACCGGGAGTTCTCGGGGTGGATGGCCCGGTTGTCGCGGCAGCAGACCGACGCGGTCGCCGGCTATGACTGCACATTTTCCCCCGTCAAATCCGTGTCCACCCTCTGGGCACTCGCACCCCGCAGCGTGTCCGACACCATCGCGCAGTGTCACGATGCAGCCGTCGCGGACGCGTTGCGGTTTTTGGAAACCCACGCCGCCTACACCCGATTGGGCACCGACGGCATCGCCCAGGTCGATACCGACGGCCTCATTGCTGCCGCGTTCGTTCACCGTGATTCTCGTGCCGGGGACCCCGACCTGCACACGCATCTGGTGGTTTCGAATAAGGTCCGCACCACTACACCGGACGGGCAGAGCCGGTGGCTGGCGTTGGATGCGCGGCCGTTGCACAAGCTCACCGTCGCCGCCTCCGAGGTGTACAACACCCGCCTCGAAGCACACCTCACCGACCGGCTCGCCATCCGGTTCGAGGAAAGGCCGAACGGGGATCGGCGCAAGCAACCGGTCCGGGAAATCGTCGGCATCGACCCACAATTGAACGCCGCGTGGTCCGGGCGACGTGCCGCGATCGAACACCGCATCGGCCAACTCGCCCGCGATTTTCAACGCGACCACGGTCGCGAACCGACTCCCATCGAGGCTGTCGCGCTCGCCCAAACGGCGAATCTGCAGACCCGCGGCGCCAAACACGAACCCCGATCGTTGGCCGAGCAGCGCGCGTCCTGGCGCACCGACGCCGAAAACCTGCTCGGCGGACCGGATCAGGTGGCCGCGATGCTCGCCGACACCCTCACCCACCCCATACCCACCGTGCGGCACATCGACGATGCGTGGATCGCAGCGCAGGCCGACCGCATTGTCGATGCGGTGTCGACGAGACGGGCCCGCTGGCAACCGAATCACCTGCGCGCCGAAGCCGAACGCCGCCTCCGCTCCACCGGAATTGCCGTGCGGGAATTGGATTCGGTGGCGACGAGGCTCGTGGATGCGGCGTGCGATCCGCGCCGGTCTGTCGCGCTCCGTTCCCCGGTCGAGGCGTCGGATGCGCTCACTCCCGCCGCTTTGCGGCGCCGCAACGGCACCCCCGTCTACACCACCGCCGGCACCGACCTCTACACCAGTCAAGACATTCTGGCCGCCGAAACACGGCTCCTGATCGCCGCCAAACGAGGGGGCGGTGCCGTTGCGCGCGACCTCGACGTCGAGTTGGCGTTGCTCGAATCCGCCGCCAACGGGCGCGAACTCAACACCGGCCCAGCCACGCTCGTGCGCGAACTCGCCACCTCCGGACGCCGTCTGCAACTCGCGCTCGCGCCCGCCGGGACCGGGAAAACCACCGCCATGCGGACCCTCGCACGTGCGTGGACCAACACCCCCGGACGCACCGTCCTCGGGCTCGCCCCGACCGCCGCCGCGGCCGCGGTCCTGCGTGAGGAAATCAATACCAGCACCGACAATCTCGCCAAACTCAACCATTTGATCTACAGCCAAGCCCACGCCGATCCCGCCTCGATGCCGCCCGAGATCCGGACCCGCGCACGCGACATCGGTGATGGATTGCTTCCCGCCACCGCGCTACCCGGGTGGTTCACCATGATCGGGGCGGGCACGTTGGTCGTGGTCGATGAAGCCGGGATGGCCGGGACCCGCGAACTCGACCTCGCCGTGTCGTATCTACTGGACCGCGGTGCGGACGTCCGACTCGTCGCGGACGACCGGCAACTCGCCGCCATCAGTGCCGGCGGAATCCTGCGCGACATCGCCGACACCACCGGCGCCCTAACGCTCTCCCACGTCGTAAGGTTCACCGATCCCGCCGAAGGCCCCGCGTCCCTCGCGCTAAGAAGCGGGGACGACACCGCGCTCGGGTTCTACGCCGACCAGGGGCGCTTACACACCGGCTCCACCGTCACCATCACCGACGCCGGATACGAGGCGTGGGCCCACGATCAAGCAGCCGGCCACGACAGCGTGATGCTCGCCTACACCCGCGACACCGTCAACGAACTCAACGCCCGCGCCCGCACCGACAGATTGGCCGCGCAAGCGTCAGAACTCGGGCGCGGGCGGCTGAATCGTCTCCGGCGCAGGCTCGCCCGCGACACGACCGACCGCGAAGTCACGCTCGCCGACGGACTGTGTGCGAGCGCCGGGGACATTGTGTGCACTCGCCGCAACGACCGGCGCCTGGCCATCACCGCCACCGACTGGGTCCGCAACGGGGACCGCTGGTACGTCGAAAATGTTGAGAAGGACGGGAGTTTGCGGGTCAGAAATGTGGAGTTGCAGCGCATCGTGACGTTGCCCGCGGACTACGTGCGTGAGCACACCACCCTCGGTTACGCGCGCACCATCCACGCCGCACAAGGCCTGACCGCCGACACCTGCCACACCATCCTCACCGGCACCGAGACCCGCGAACTGCTCTACGTTGCCGCCACCCGCGGCCGCCACGCCAACCACATTTACCTCCCCACCGCCAGCGACGGCGACCTCCACACCGTCATGACCGCCGACGGACTACGCCCACCCGCCGGCATCGATCTGCTCCGCGACATCCTCAGCCGCGACGCAGCCGAGCCGTCTGCGCACACCACACAACGCCAGCTCGCCGACCCGCGCGCACTCCTCAGGCACGCAGCGGGGACCTACCATGACGCGATTGGCGCCGGTGCCGAGCATCTCCTCGGGACCGACTACATGAACAAGATTGACTGCGCCGCCGGAATTCTCGTGCCCGGCGTGACCGAGGAGGCCGCGTGGCCGGTGCTGCGCCGCCACCTCGCCACCCTCGCCGTCGACGACCACAACCCGATTGAAATGCTCGCCGACGCGATGAAAGAAGCCGACCTCCACGGCGCACGCGACGCGGCCGCCGTCCTCGACTCGCGACTCGACCCCACCGGCCAACACTCCCACCGATCCGGACCACTGCCGTGGCTCCCTACCGTCCCTGACTCCCTCACGGATCACCCCGACTGGGGCACCTACCTCACAACGCGCGCCGTCGAAGTCCAGACCTACGCACGCCAAGTCTCAGCGATGTCGGTCGATTGGACCCCCACAACCGCACCCTTATGGGCACGTCAGTTCGTCGGCGAAAACGACCGTCTACTCACCGATCTCGCAGTGTTCCGAGCGGCACGCGGCATCCCCGACCACGACCGCAGGCCTATCGGCCCGAGCGAATACGCCGCCGCCCCGTGGCGGGAACAGCACCGCCTGCGCGAGCTCGCCGCCTCAGTCGGCGCGGATCCGGCCGCGGCGGCGGCGCGCTGGCAACCCCTCGCTGACGCCCTCGACCCGCACCTCACGCGCGACCCGTTCTGGCCCGACCTCGCCGACCGTCTCGACCACCTCGCGCGCGCCGGGATCGACGTCACCACTCTCACGCGCACCGCCGTTGGGGATGCCGCACTGCCCGACGAACTTCCCGCGGCGGCACTTTGGTGGCGACTCGCCCGCACACTCGACCCCGGCGCACTCCAAGCCGACAGCGGCACCGTCGCCATCCGGCCCGAATGGACTCGCGACCTCGCCGACGCCATCGGCGAGCGCAGCGCGAACCGAGTCATAGCCGACCCCGCGTGGCCAACCCTCGTCGCCGCCATCGAATCCGCCCGCCACACCCCATGGGCGCCCCGTGAACTCCTCGACACGGCAAACGACCTCCTCCTCACCGGCCAGGACCATAGCCCCTTAAGGTCTGCCGAACTCGCTGCGGCACTGGCGGTTCGGATCGAAGTGCTGATCCGAGAGACAGCGAACTACACCGACTCCACGCTCCCTGACCAGCCCCCGATGACCATCGAGGAGGAAGAACAACTCCTCGCCTACACCGCTCCACAATTCCAGCAGCACGACACCACAGCCATGGCAGCGGCATATGGCCGGAGTGCCACAGCGACCGATCCGGATGGACTCGACGTTCCACTTCCCGACGAACCACCCGCCGACGACGAGAACCCTCCGCCACCGGACAGCGAACTCGCGCCGGACGATCGCCGACCGGACGACTTGGTGCAACCGCTGACGTCGCTCGGCGTACCAGCGACTGCCGAACCACCCTTCCCGCACGCCGTCGCGCGCATAGAGGCCGCGCACCGTCTGGCCACAGAAGCACGCCGAGAAGCAATCGCTTTCGCGTCAGCGCTCGAGGCTGGGACCACTCCGGCATTGCAGGACGCGGCGTCACAGCTGCATCGGAAACACGCTGCACACAACCTGCAGCGGCCCTACCGCGACGCCGCCATCGATGCCCACCACGAGTGGATCCAGCTCGAACGCGCAGCGGAAACCACCGCGGCCAGGCTTTCAGAACTGACCAGACACTCCAGCCACGAATCCGCCGACCCTTCCGCTGCGGCCGCGCGGGGACTCGCTAGGTTGACCGCCGACGCCCGCCACCTCCTAGCCCTCGCAGACCTAGCTCAAACCGCAGCTGAAGCATCCATCAACGAACTACGCTCCGCCAGCGGCGACCACAGCATCGTCACCGACAGAGACCTCCAGCGCGCGCAACAGGAAGCAGAACAGATCGACAAGAACAGCCTCGACCGGCTGCGCCGCACTGTCACGGATGCCGAGACCGTACTTCACTCCACAGAGATCCTGGAGCTTCGTCCAACGGACGCGGCCGTCAACATCACGCGCGCCCGCGGCTTGCAACAGGACACGCCCGACACCCTCGATGTCAGCTCGTCGAGGTCAACAACAAGGCACCGACACCCATCCCCGCCGCCGCCGCCGCCGCCGACACACGGTGGGCCGAACCTCCATCTCTAACGGCATGTGCCGCGCTGCCTCACGAGATACCGCTCGGTTTCGCTCGACCGACCAAGTGTCCACAATCAAACCGGCCGCGACTACGAGCGACTCCTGCGGCGGTGCGTACTGCGGGGGAGCTCGGCCCGCAAGTCCTCATCACTAGGGTCGCCCTCCGGCTGCATCGGGCCGAGTGTGTCACCAACTGTGCTCGGGAGGAGGTGCCATCACAACACCCAGGAACGGCGGTGAAGGTCAGTCGTTTATGGCAACGATTCGATATCTGGTGTCGATGTGCTTCGGTCAGCGCGTGGATGTCGTTCCGCCACTTAAAGAACGGAACGAGGAGCAATCGACGCGATGGTCGCGCAGCAGTCCCTTCAAACCCTGAGCCATACAACGCGCCGGTGCTCTTCGGTCTATCGTCCTGGTCGCGGGCGCTCGTGAGTCATACTGCGGGGCAGTGGTCTACGTCTATGCCTTAGATGTTGAGGACCGCTGACCAGTGCCATTCGGGTCGGAGGGATGAGACTGCGGCGCTGGGCATTACGGCGGTGACCTGACCGGGTGTGGCCGTGTCGGGGTAACCGGAGAGGTTGTTTTGCGGGCCGCCGAAGCCCATCGTGAAATACGCGATCTGCTTCCCGTCGAGCATTTTGTATCCGAGCTGTTGGGTGATTCGCCCGTCCTTGCTGGCTGCAAGGAGCGAAAACATGACGGTGCCGGTTGGCGGTAGATCGCCTGCGTAGGTCCACGTGACTCTTGCTGCGGTGCCTGCGTATCCGGGAACGCCGAGGTGGACGTCGGTGGCGGTGAGGCCGACTGGTGCAGCCGGCGCAGGGTTGCTGCACTGGCTGTCGGTCCCGCGCACTACGACTTTGCCGGGAACGTCTGGCGCTGGTGCGGCTGGAATTTGGGCCGCTGGTGGCGGGGCCGCGACGGCTGTCGTCGTGGACTGCGTCGTGGTGGTACTTGTGCTTTCAGCTTTCGTGTCGTCGTCGGAGGAGCACGCGGGAACCAGGGCGATGAGCGCAGCCGTACCGAGCGCGATAGGGCCGAGTAGATGTCTCTTGGATTGTCCTCACTCCCGAGTGCGTTCGCGCTGTGCGCTGAATGATTGGTTGTCCTCGACGTTCCCCAAAGCTGGTTATCCAGCGCTACGCCATCTGTTGCGGCCATCTGACGCCGGGGCACATACCATCGGCGTTCCCTTTGCAGTGACGCCGACAGCACCGCCGGGTGAACAGAACGAGCCCGCATTCACCGTGGGCATGTCGGGCTCGGGAACATCGACCGGTGGCGGCACGTAGGTCTGCACCGGCGGAGGCGGAGGCGCTTCGGCGGTAGTTGTTGGTGCGCGCAACGGGGATTGCACGACGGGCGGTGGTGCGGGGGCCGTGGGCGCCGCACCAAGGGAGGCGAGGTACTGCGGGCAGAGTGCAGTGATCGAAGCGCTCTGGAACGAGCGCCACGAAGCTTCCGAAAGATTCGCCGTGTTGAATACCTTGTCAGCGGAGGCCTTTCCCTCTGATGCGGTGTGTTCGCAGTAGTCCTGACCCGACATCACGATTGCCTGGTCATCGGGAGTCAGGCCGGTTTGGTCGCCGGCGCGCACCAAACGAATGAACTCGGCCTTAGCTGCAGCCGAGTATTCGGGCGCCGGAGTCGACGTGGCGGTTGTAGCGCGCGGCGCGCTGCTGGTCTCGTCATCGTTTCCGCCGAACGCGGACACGATGACGACGAACAAGAACAACACACCGAATCCGCCTGCGAGCAGGAAAAGCACGTTCAGCCACCCGGGCCGCTTCTTATTCGGCGGCTGCCACGGCTGCTGCGGCCGCGGCGGTTGCGGCTGCCACTGATACGACTGCGGTGGGTCGGTCATGGTTCCCCCTTGTTCGATGCCACCGAGTGTCGAAAGTCAGTCGCGTTCCGTTACAGGCGTTTCCAGAATCGCTAGCGTAGGGATTCGCACCGACAACTTGCGCCAAACACCAGCACCCCGGTTTCCGATTGGACGCCGGGGGTGCTTTCGTGTGTCTCGGTTATCCGTTGCAGTTCACAACCGCATATTGTCCCGTGGCCGTCTGCTCGTCTTTCACGACGCCATCGACCGTCACGCGGCACGTCACAGACGTGCCTTCAGTTTGAGCGCCCAGACCAGCGATGACATAGGTGGACTTGTTGGTCACTGTCTTCGACCACGGAGCGGAAGCTGACGTTTCCTGCTGTATTGCCGAGTTCTCATCGAACCATGTCACCGAGTTCAGCGAATCGGAGTCCGAAATGACCTCGTAAACAACGGTTTTCCCGTTCCCTGTAGGTGGCTTCGGTGCGAGAGGCGGGATAGTGGTGGTTGGCGCTGGGGCCGCAGGCGGCGCGGCAGCAGCTGGCGGTGCGACGGCGGGTGGTGCTTCGACACTCGGGACGGCAGGTTGTGCGCTCGGAGTGGAATCGGCGGTGTTCTTTTCGTCGGAGCTTCCGCTGTTCGCGATCCCGATCACGATGAGCACTACGACTACAGCGCCCACGACCCACGGCCATTTACGTCGCTTCTTGGTGGGCGGCGCGGGCGGTGGCTGATTCGGGTACGGCTGCGGTTGATACGGATACGGCTGGTCAGTCATATCTCCCCCGAGAAACGTCGCAGACATTGATGATGCTTCGCCAAAGGGATCGTAAACAATCGGAAGTTGGTTACAGCAGCTTTACGGTTGAATTTGCCGTCCACATTCTGCCTGCGCCCCAGTCACGACGATGCGATCCGGGACGCTGCCGCTACAGCTAGGCGGCGTCCAGCGTAGTGAGCATTTGCTGAAGGGCCTCGGTCTGTAGCAAGGCGCGCAGACATCCAAGAAGGCTTGTTGGGTCCAGTCGAGGAGCGGACCTACCGATGGTCCTACTGCTTGTTGCGGCGTCTGCGGCGACCTCGGCGATCGCTGCGCAGACACACACGTGACTTAGACCGAGATTGTCACGGAATCCGAGCCCATCGCCGCGTTGGATCGAACACCCGGAGTGCGGGCAGGGCGAATGCCCGACGGGCGAGGGGTGTCTTCCAGAGGTGATACTTCGCAGCAAAGTGCCACTGCCCAAACAGCCACAGCGACAGTCCGATGCCGAGGTAGAGGAACGGCCAGATGGTGGGCGTGAGAACGACAAGTACGAGGCTCCACAGACTGGAGATGATCAGCAGGCCGCCGAAGAAGCGTGCGAGCACTCCCCCGAATGCCCAGACGCCGAGGACTAGCAGGGCGAGGAGCGCGAGTGCGCTGACGATGATCATCGTCGATTCACCTCCTCTCGATGTCGACTCGGTGCGCCAACGTTCACATCATCTCCGAGGCCACCGACAAGTCCGGATACATGTCACAGTGTTCGCCGCTGAGGCAGCGCCGGTGGCGGTGGCCGCCCGCCGTCCCGATGGTGTTGAGACCGGACAACCGTCGCGTTCATTTCTACCGGTGCGGAGATGTCGTTGCCGACAACGCAACCAAGCGGCTTCGGACCCGCCAATTGGTGCCGACCGTCGTCGCGCTGGCGGTCGATCTCGGATTGGAAAGCTAGCAATCGGTTTCGCACGTGGCTCGGGACGTGGACTGGCTCAGCGAACTCCGTGTCGTAGTCGATCGTCGTGCGGTGTGGTGAGGTTTCGAGCGCAGAGAGGAGGTCGTCGATCCGAGTGACCGGCATCGTGGCAGTGAGTTCGCCGATATAGCGTTCACCATCGGCTGCGCTGGGGTCGCGGCGGTATTCGTGGGCGACCCAGTTGCGGCGGTCCATGCCGATGACGACTACCCGGTCGGGGTCGTCGTCGGTTGCGAAGCGTTCGGTGATGCCGGCGTCGAGAGAGTCCTCGAGTTCGACCCGGGCCGCGTACTCGGGCGCGTCGTAGTGCGACTCCAGTGCGGCGCGGGTGACGAGGGTTTCGACACCACCTTCGCCGTCGCGTTCGCATTCGATTGCGCTGTAGGCGCCGCCGTCGAGATCCCGAAAGAAGTCGAACCTGTCGCGCACTGCCGCCGTGCCGGCCGCATCGGTTGCGGAAATCGGCGGTGCGTGGTTAGCAATCAGCGTCGTGAATCGATCCCGAGTGTCGTCGACCTCCGCGCTGTTTCGCGACGCGTATAACGTGAGTGCGGTGTCGATGGTGGCCTCGATCTGGTCGATGCGGATCTGGACGGCGGCGGCATTGTCGATGCTGTCCAGGAACGCATCGACGGCCTCGGCCCGCTGGTAGTCGGTGCTCGCGTCCAGCGCAGTGCCTACAGCATTTCCGATGGCGTCGAGCCGGACTTGCTCGGTGTCGCGCCAGCGGGTGGTGAGTGTGGCTGCGCCACTGTGGAACAGGGCGGCGGCGATCTCTTCGCGACCGGGATGGTGTTCTCGGCGCATGGTGTCTAGGGCCTGGTCGGCGCCTTCGAAGACGGCGTTGTCGATCTCCGCCCCGCCGCAACTCTGGGCGCGCGCGGCGTCGTGGGCGGTGAGGTAGTCGTCGAGCGTGGCGGCGACATCGGGTGGGTCGCCGACAACGGTGTCGGTGTGGATCTGCCATCGGCTGGCGTCGAGGACCAGGGTGCGGGCACTCTCGCGCACCGCGTTGAGCGGGTCGAGGGCGTGCGGCGGAACAATCGTATCGCGGCGTGCACGGTCGTGCCACTGGGCCGGATACAGCGCCGCGACGAATGCCCGGGCGGAGTCATCGTCGAGCGAGAACCGCTGTGGCCAAGCACTATTCACTGCTCGTGACACGGACAGGCCGACCTCGCCGTAGCGGGCGCGAATCTCACAGTCATGCGCGACGGCTGCCGCGGGATCGCGGATGGCGCGTTGGGCGTCGATGAGGGTGGTGAGGTGCCAGGTCGCGATGGTGACGACGCGGTCGTGGAAGGTCATGCCGGGCTTCTCTCCATGGAGGTGCTGCGGTCGGGCAGGGGCGGAAGTGCGGATGCGGTGGTGGGGTTCCAGATCCACGAAGCGAGACTGCTGTCTGCGATGAGGTCGACCAGTTCCCGCTCGTGCGCGGGCGCGTGGTCGGCGTCGGCGATGTAGCAGGCGGTCGCTGGATCGGTGTCGAGGACGACCAGACTGGCTAGGGGCTTGTCGCGGGTCATGTTGTAGCGCAGGGTTTTGCGGAACGGTCGACGCGCGGCGGTGATGGTGTCGAGCAGGGTCTTGTCGAAGACGGACTCGAATGGGATCCAGGCGTCGGTGGTGGGCATGAGCGCGATCTGGTCAAGGGTGGGAATCCCGGCCGGGGACACCGCGAATGTCGCGGCGGCGACTAGGTGGGTGTGCTCGACGGCCTCCCATAACGCGAGTTCGATATCGAAAGCCTTGTGCAGACGCCGGTGCAGATCCTCCGGGAGCAGGAACGGGCAGTCCGGGACATGTTTGAACACGACCTTGTACCCGAACCGGGCCGGCGCGATGGTCTTGACCTCCGCGACAAGCAACAGAAGCTTGTGCCGCCCCTTCGAGGGTGCGGCGACCTGGCGCAACAGGCTAGCGCGCCGAGCAGCGATCTCGTATTTGTGGTCGAGGTCGAATGACTCGGGGACGTACAGCGCGTCGGTGAGTGATTGGCCCTTGGCGACCTTGTCCTGCGCCGCGTGCAGCACGTCGCGGCGGATGAGGCTCCAGTTGCGCCTGCCAGCGACCGCGGGATCCCAGCGGGTGAGGCCGCCCTCGTCCCACAGGAAGTGCAGCAGCGCTCGGATGGTGAGTTTCGTGCCGTCGGTGTGGGCGCTGGTGGGGTCAGTGTCGGCGGTAGCGGTGGGGGCGGCGCGGCCGGGGGCGCGGGTGAGCGAGAATCCGAGTGTGAGGCGGGTGGCGCCGTCACCGGGTGACAGTGTGATTGCGGAGCCGAGCACCTCCCCCGCCCCCGATACTTCCGGAGGCGGGTCGTAGGAGCGGCACTGCGGAGCATGCTCGGTACCGGTGCCGGGCATGCGTTTGAGGATGTAGATGCCGTTGATCCGCGCCACATACATCGCCGGACCTGGAGCGATCGACCCGCGACCGTTGCGGCACAGGCACACTGGGCGCGTGCCGGTGCTCCCGGTGGCGCGGTGGGCGTGCGCCAGCAGCGGCTGGAGCCGCTCTTCGTCGTCGGCGTCGACGGTGTGCCCATCGATCCGGTAGCGCGTCATCGCCGACCTCCGATCGGTATTTGGCCGTGACATGGTGGGCGCAGTCATGCGGGTGAGTCCTCACCGTCGGGTTGGCGGAGCCAACCCCCGGCGGTCTGCGAGCGGACCCATACGTGGTCATGCAGGCGTACGCGGGGGCGGCCATGTGCGTCGGGCAGGTCGACCGCATCGCCGGCGGCGCGGTGTTCGGCCATCGCGGCTGCGCTCAGGCACATCGCGTCTGGGCGGTGTTGTCCGGTTCGTTGCGAGTCGACGTGCGCGGTCGGCGGCCCGGACGGTACAGGATGGAGGCGGCCCGCGGTCGAGCCCTGTCGGTATCGCTTGGGTTGCGGCAGTGCTGGTTCGGGTCGGGTGTCGAGATCAGCGGCGAGGAATTCAGGTAACCCGTCAAGGGTGACCGGGTTCCGGGCCGTGTGCCCGCAACCGGTGTCACTGCAGCGACTGGTGTTCGACAGTGCGGGAAAGCGGTCGACCAGCGGCCAGTGCCAGTGGCGGTGCCAGGCGGCGAGGGTGTCGCGCGGGGGGTCGTGTCCGTCCGAACTGGTGGTGTAGGCGGCGTGGTGGGCGGCCATGAGTGCGGTGAGTTCTTCGACCATGACGGCGTGCCGGTACCAGCAGGGCGGGATGGTGTGGCCGAGTTGGTAACGGGCGCGCAGCCAACCGACCCAGTCGGTCAGCTCGCCCCACAGCTCGCGGGCCTGCTCGCGGTCGAGGTAGCGCCACGCGTAGCGCGACCACCCGTAATCCGGCCCCACACTCGCAGTGTCGGGCCAGGCGGGGGTGCCCGCGACAGCATCGACGGGCAACCGGGCCTGCGGTGGTTGCTCGGCGTTACTCATGAGCCGGTCGCTTCGGTCGCGAGTTCGCCGCTGCGGGTGCGGTACCGCGCCGGGACGCGGCTGCGGCGGGAGACGATAGCGTCGAATTCGTCCAGCGCGGCGGTGACGGTGCGGCGGGGGCGGCGCTGGGTCCACACGGTTGGCACATGGAGCTTGATGGGGGCGGCGTTGCGGTACAACAGCAGTGCTTCGTCGTCGCCCATGCGACGGATCGCGGCACCGGTCATGATCGGGCGCTGCTGCGCCTGATACGACGCCCCGGCGCGACCGTGGCTGACCTGCCAGTGCTCGCGGTCCCCGATCAGCCGGGACAGGGACGCGAGTTCGTCCTCGCCGTGCAGGCCGGGCAGGATGATCGCCGCCGGGGCGGAGGTGAACAGCATCCGCCCACCCGCACGGCCCCAGCGCATTTCGTTCTGTTCCTGGTTGTGCGCGAAGCACCACAGGTTGATCCCGCGCCCACCGGTGTCGGTCATCTTCGACGGCAGCTCGGGCAACGGGGCGACGTTGTTCATCTCGTCGAGCACGAACCGCGCCGGCGGGTCGAGCCGCCCACCGGGACGGGTCTGCGAGTCCTCCCGCAAATGGTGTTCGGCCTCGTGCGCCAACGCGGCGACGAACGGTGCCATCGACCGGCTCGTACCCTCCGACACCAAATACAGCGTGTTCGCCCCGCCCCGCACCATCGCGGCGACATCGAGCGACGCCGGCAACGGAACATCCACGGCAGCCAGCAGTTTCGGGGACGCGAGCGGCTCGAGCAGCCGCGCGCAGGCGGAGACGACATCACCGGTGGAGTCCGAGGTATTACCGAGAATTTCGTCGAGTTCGGCGGCCCAATCCGGGCGCACACCTTTGAGGATGTCGCGCGCCTCGGTAGAGGTGCGGGAGTTGATCCAGATCCGCACGTCCCGTACCGAGCGGGCATCCAGCGCCGCGGCGTGCAGGTAGCAGCGCAGCAGGGTCGCGGCCTTGCCCTCGAAATAGCCGGTGTTCTTGGTGCCCTCGATCGGCATCGCGGCGGCCAATGCGGCGGCGCGACGGATGGCAGTATCGGGTTGGTCGCAGCCGGCCAGGATCGACCAGCGCAGCCGGTCGGGCCATCCGGTGATGTTCTCCGGGTCGAACACCCCGATCTCCCCGTGCTCAGCGCGGGTGGTGAGAGTGGCGGCGAGCACGTCGCGCGACTTGGTAGTCGTGGCGAGACAGAATCCGGGCGCGTCCGTGACGAGGTGGTAGGCGAAGCGCCACGTCTTCCCGGAACCGGTGGGCCCGTGCACCAACACACCGTCGCGGTGCTGCAGGAATACCCGGTGCCACCGCGCACTGTCCAACGCGCCGATGTCGACGGCGACCCGGCGGGCAAACCGATCTGGGGCGATCGCTCGTCGCAGTCGCGCCGCCGCCCGCAAACTCGACGAAGGCCTTCGGTCGGAGACAGTAGTCGGCCTGGTCACGCTGGTTCCTTTCGTATCCGGCCACCGCGCACTACAGCGTCGGTAGCGAGGTTCGGAAACTCGCCGACGGATTTCCGTGCGGCGGCGCGGGACGACAGTCCGCTCGCCCGCAACATGCCGGGACCCGCCAGGCCCGCGCCCCGGCTAGCGGCCCGTTGGCCAATGACGAGGCAAACCCAGGTCAGCACAACGACTTCCGTGACGAACACGACGAGCACTGCGCCATAGAGCAGAGCCGCGGGTCCGGGGACCGGCCGGTGCGCCCAGCTCGACGCCGGATCGGCGGGTGTGTGCAGCCAACCCGCCACGTCCGTGCCCGTCGTGGGTGACCAGCCGTGTCCGGCGAGCACGCCGGACAGGCCCGGACCGGCCCAGAGCGCGACCAGGACCGCAACGACGATCCCACTACTGAACACAGTGGAGACCCGCAGGATCGGGGGCGGCCCGCCGTCCCCGGTGCGCTGGACGTTCATGGCGCACCTCCGTGTCCGGATGGCGAGTGGTGGTGCCGGTAGAGACTCATGTGGACCTCCTTGTCGAGCATTGCGGCGCCGGTCAGGTGCGGTGTCCGAGGATGGCGGTGTCGGTGTTGGTGAGGGTGGCTTCGATGTCGGAGCGGATGTGGCGCAGCAGGATCGGGTCTTCCGACCCGACCTTCAACAGGGCCTCACCCCGCCCGAGTGACATGAGTGTCTCGACGGACCCGGCCGGGAGGTCCCACATGTGCGCGCACTCCTCCGCATCCACCTGCCGGTCCTGCCCGAACAGGTAAACGATGCTGGACTCGCGCATCAACGCCCGCGCCGGTGAATCGGGCGGGAAATCCGCCAAATGATGAAACGCCGTCCAGGTCGACAGACCGGTACCACGGGACAGTTTCATGTTGGCCCGCACCAGTTTCCCGGTCGACCCGTCGGCGATATGCCAGCCCTCCTCGATCCCGAGCACCGTCTGGCGGTGTGCCCGGGATCGGTCGGCGAGCAGGTTCGCCAGCCACGTGTTCATCACCGTCATCACGATCCGCAGCGCATGTCCGTCCTCCGGCAGCGCGGAGATGTCGGTATGTACGAACGGATGCTCGAGCGCGGCACGCACGTCCGCGCTCGTGGGACCGTCGACCAGACCGGACAGTTCGTCCTCGGCCAAGCGTTTGAGGGCGAGCCCGCAGTCGCGGCCCCACCGCCGATACGCGGGGGCGTAGGCCCCGAACGGGTCCCCGTCCCCAGGTTGCGGGTCGAGCAGCCGCCGCCACAAATGCGCGATGGTCGGGTCGTACCCCGCGTCGCGCGCCTCGGTCGACACGAGCTCAAGACTGCGGGCGATCGCAGCATGGTCGGTCTCCGACAGCCCACGCTGCATCATGGTGTCCACCAACACCGCCTTGACCAACGCGAGCTGTCCCGCTGGGCGCTCGTCGGTGTCGCGTTCGTCCAGGCGCAGCGCGATCGCCGGGTCGAGCAGGTTGATCCGGGCACCCCCGGTGCGGTGGCCGGCGCGGAAGCGCAAGCTGTTGGCGCCCAACACGTTCGCCATGTGCGAGTACTCGCCGAGGCCTTCCTGCAGTTTCTTGTCGAAGATCACCACCTGCCGATCCAGCGGGAGTTGCCGCCACGACCCGACGGTTTTCATCACCGAAGATTTCCCTTTGCCGATGTCGCCGATCAGGACGACATTGATGTTGGTGACCTTGTCCAGGTAAGCGGTGAACGGGTCGAGCATGATCGGGGCCTGGGAAATCGCGTCGATCCCGTTGATCACCCCGAGGTGCCCCGACGGCTGGCGTGAGGTGGCCAGGTTCAGCGCCTCGCCTTGGCGGGTCGTCGACGGCGT
>NZ_LRRB01000069.1 GCF_001646865.1 Aldersonia kunmingensis
ACGAATTCCTCGCACAGTTCCTGTCCGAGCCGAAGGGCGGGTCCGATCTCGCCGGTCTCACCACGAAGGCAGTGCTCGATGGCGATCGCTGGATTCTCAACGGCGCCAAGATCTGGAGCTCCGGTGCCTATGCAGCCAGCTACGCGCTGTGCCTGGCCCGGACGAACTGGGAGGTCACCAAGCACCGCGGCCTGACGATGTTCCTCGTCCCGACCAACGCCGAAGGTCTCACCATCCAGCAGATCCGGCAGGCGGACGGCAACATCGAGTTCTGCCAGGAATTCTTCGACGACGTGGTCCTCCCGGCCGATGCCGTCGTGGGTCAGGTCGACGGCGGCTGGGATGTCGCCTCTCGTCAGTTGGTGCACGAGCGCAACGCCGTGGGTGGTGCGTCGCCGTACGCCAGCGGGGCGCAGATCCACAGCGGTGGCGACATCTCCCGACTGGTCGCGCTCGCACGGCGCACCGGTCAGATGGACGACATTCGCGTCCGCGAGGACATCGGCGAGGCGCGGGCAATGAGCCTGGTCCACGATCAGCTCATCGCACGGGTTACCAGTGGGATCGTATCCGGTTCCATGCCCCCGCCTGCCGGTTCGATCATTCGCCTGCTGAGCGCCGAAAACTCCTGGCTGCAAGCCGATATGGCGGTGCGCATCGCCGGCTCCACCGGCGCCACGGAGGGCATTGCGGACGAGGGCGAGCCGGGCTGGATCGGTCGCGACTACCTGCTTCGCCAGGCGTGGAGCCTCGCCGGCGGCAGCACCGAGATGGCGCGCAACATCATCAGCGAGCGGGTGCTCGGGATGCCGCGCGAGTTCGCGGCCGACCGGGATGTGCCCTTCAACCAGGTGAAGCACGGCCGCTGAGCGGCCTGGGCCGACAAGGCAGGCGATGAAGTACGGCTTCTACACTCCGAACTTCGATTTCTTCGGCGACGCAACGGTACTCGCCGAACTCGCCGCCGAGGCCGAGGTTGCGGGGTGGGACGGGTTCTTCATCTGGGATCACCTGCAGTTCATCGAACCGGTCGCGGACCCGTGGATCGCCCTCACTGCGATGGCGTTGCGTACCAAGAGTATTCGGTTGGGCCCGCTGGTCACTCCGGTGCCGCGGCGTCACATCGGCAAGCTCGCTCGGGAGGTGCTCACCCTCGACCGCCTCTCGAATGGGCGCCTCACGCTCGGTGTCGGTGCGGGATACCCGCACCTGCCGGACTATGTGTCGTTCGGCGACAGCGGGGATCAGCGTGACCGCGCCGCGCGGTTCGACGAAGCCCTCGGCCTGCTCGATGAGCTGTGCAGCGGTAAGCCCGTGCAGCACAACGGAGCTCACTACCGGGTGGAGACCGGTGCGTTCGCAAGCGGCATTCAGCGCCCGCGCGTGCCGATCTGGGTTGCGGCGACGTGGCCGGCGAAGCGTCCGCTCGTTCGCGCTGCGCGCTGGGACGGAATCGTCGCATCCGGTGCCTACGGGCTCGAGGTGGAACCGGCGGCTATCGCCGAAATCGCCGCGCACGTTCGGCGCGAACGGCCGGACGAACCGGTGGACATCCTGCGGTTCGGACGGACCGAGAATCCCAGCGACACGTCGGTTGTCGGCGCATGCGCCGCGGCCGGGGCGACCTGGTGGATCGAGTACGCGCCGCCCGCCGGCTCGTCACTCGCCGAAGTTCGGTCCCGAATCGCGCTCGGCCCGCCGCGCATCTGAGCCCATCCACGCGGGACGAGGGTCAGATGCGTGAATCGTGGCCTTCCCAGTACTTCTCCCGCAGCAACCGCTTGTACAGCTTTCCGCTCGGGTCACGCGGCAACTCGTCGACGAAGTCGACGGTGCGCGGGCACTTGTAGCTCGCGAGTTCACCGCGGCACCAGGCGATCAATGCCGCCGCGACCTCATCGCTCGCCATCGCCGGATCGGATAGTTGGACAACCGCTTTCACGGCCTCCCCCATCTCCTCGTCCGGCACGCCGATGACGGCCACATCGGCGACATCCGGATGCCCGGCCAGCACGTTCTCGGCCTCCTGCGGATAGATGTTGACCCCGCCCGAGATGATCATGTGGGCGGCTCGATCCGTCAGGTAGAGATAGCCGTCCGCGTCGAGTCTGCCGACGTCGCCGAGGGTCCGCCATCCCTTCTCGTTGCTGATGGACGCGGTCTTGGCGGGATCGTTGTGGTACTCGAAAGGCCGCCCACCGGCAAAGTAGATGATGCCTTCCTCCCCGACCGGTGCCTCCTCGCCATCGGCGCCGACGATGTGACACTCGTTCATCGGCCGCCCCACCGAGCCGGGGTGTTCGAGCCACTCCTGTGGCGTGATGAAGCTGGTGCCAATGTCTTCGGTGCCGGAGTAGTACTCGTGGATGATCGGCCCCCACCAGTCGATCATCTGACGCTTGACCGCGATCGGACAGGGCGCGGCGGCATGCACGACCGTGCGCAGGCTCGAGACGTCGTAGCCCTCGCGCTGCTCCTTCGGCAGACGAAGCATGCGCACGAACATGGTCGGCACGAACTGCCCGTGCGTCACGCGATACCTCTGGATCGCCTGCAGGCAGGCGGCGGGATCGAAGTTCTCCATCACCACGACGGTCGCGCCGAGTCGCTGCCACGACATCGAAAACACCAGTGGCGCAGCGTGATACAGCGGAGCAGGCGAGAGGTACACCGCACCCTCGGCAGCCCCGGTCGCGAGCAGGCCCTGCGCGATCATCACCGGCGGCGCGGACGGATCGCCCAACGGCGTCGCCGGGAGTGGCTTGCGCACGCCCTTCGGGCGTCCTGTCGTGCCCGACGAGTACAGCATTTCGCGGCCCTCGCACTCGTCCGCCAGGGGCTCGGACGACTCGGCCGCCATCACGTCGTCGTAGCGCTCGAACCCGGGAAGCTCGCCGCCAACCGAGATCCGCGCGCGCAGGCGGGAGGTATCGAGTCCCGACACAACCTCGGCCAGTTCCTCGCTCGATACGATCGCCACCGCGCCGCAGTCGTCGAGGACGTACTGCACCTCGCTGGGCCGCAGATGCCGGTTGACCGCGGTGTAGTGCAGGCCCGAACGCTGCGCGGCCCAGGTCACCTCCAGGAAAGCGCGATGGTTCTCCAGCACTATGGCGATGTGGTCGCCCACGTCCAGTCCGCGGGCCCGCAGCGCGCGAGCGAATCGGACCGAGCGGTCCTCGAGCTCGGCGTATGTCACGACCTCGCCACTCGATGCGAGAACGATCGCCGGCTTGTCCGGTGTGTGTTCCGCGTGCCAACCCGGTGTCATCTGCGCAGCCGTCACAAGCAACTCCCTCACCGATACATGCAGGGTGGCGTACGTCACCGGCACGCCGTAGGATCACCCTAGAACGTCATTCTCGTAAAAAGAAGGCGGCATTCTCGCCGCCCCGCCATACCGAACGAAACAGCTCGGTCGAGTGAATTGGGAGCAGCCCCTGTGAACGTCGACGACTTGATCCTGGTCAGCATCGACGACCACGTCGTGGAACCGCCGGACATGTTCCTGCGGCACGTCCCCGCCAAGTACAAGGACGAGGCGCCGATCGTCGTAACCGACGAAAAGGGTGTCGACCAGTGGATGTACCAGGGCCGCCCGCAGGGTGTGAGTGGCCTGAACGCGGTGGTTTCGTGGCCGGCCGAGGAGTGGGGTCGCGACCCTGCGGGCTTCGCCGAAATGCGCCCGGGCGTCTACGACGTGCATCAGCGGGTGAAGGACATGAGCCGCAACGGCATCCTCGCCTCGATGTGCTTCCCGACCTTCACCGGCTTTTCGGCCCGCCACCTCAATCTGCATCGTGACCCGGTCACCTGCATCATGGTGTCGGCCTACAACGACTGGCACATCGACGAATGGGCGGGCTCCTACCCGGGTCGCTTCATTCCGATCGCGCTGATGCCGACGTGGAACCCCGAGGCGATGGTCGCCGAGATCAAGCGTGTCGCCGCCAAGGGCTGCCGTGCCGTGACCATGCCGGAGCTGCCGCACCTCGAGGGCCTGCCGAGCTACCACGACATGGACTACTGGGGCCCGGTGTTCCAGACCCTCAGCGACGAAAACGTCGTCATGTGCCTGCACATCGGAACCGGTTTCGGCGCACTGCAGTTGGCTCCGGACGGCCCGATCGACAACCTGATCGTGCTCGCCTCGCAGATCTCCAGCCTCTGTGCCCAGGACCTGCTGTGGGGACCGGCGATGCGCACCTACCCGAACCTGAAGTTCGCCTTCTCCGAGGGCGGCATCGGCTGGATCCCGTTCTACCTCGACCGCTGCGACCGGCACTACACCAACCAGAAGTGGCTGCGTCGCGACTTCGGCGGCAAGCTGCCCAGCGACGTCTTCCGCGAGCACTCGCTGGCGTGCTACGTCACCGACAAGACGTCGCTCAAGCTGCGTCACGAGATCGGCATCGACATCATCGCCTGGGAGTGCGACTACCCGCACTCGGACTGCTTCTGGCCGGATGCTCCCGAGCAGATGCTGGGCGAATTGAACGCTGCGGGCGCGGACGACACAGATATCGAGAAGATCGCCTGGCAGAACTCCTGCCGGTTCTTCGACTGGGATCCGTTTGCCAACACCAAGCGCGAGGACGCAACCGTCGGCGCGCTGCGCGCCACGGCGACCGATGTCGACGTCTCGATCCGCCCGCGCAAGGAATGGGCGAAGTTGTACGACGACAAGCAGTTCGCAACGGCCTAGCTCGGACTTCGATGTTCGCCTCCCGGTATTGCATTTGCGATACCGGGAGGCGAACCTTTTTCACGAACTGTCTTCTTCGTCAGCGTCGACGGGAGTATTCATGACCGAGCCCTCCCCCACCCGCACCCCGGCCGAATTGTTCGACCTGTCCGGCAAGGTCGCCCTCGTAACGGGCGGCAGCCGCGGCATCGGCCGCGCGATCGTGCTCGGCTACGCCGCGGCCGGAGCCGATGTCGTGATCGCCAGTCGCAAGCTCGCGGCATGCGAGGAACTTGCCCGGGAAGTCGAAAGCCTCGGTCGGCGCGCGCTTCCGCTCGCCTGCCATGTCGGGCACTGGGACGACTTGGACACCCTCGTGGACCGCTCGTACGGCGAATTCGGCAAGGTCGACGTCCTGGTCAACAACGCCGGAATGTCACCACTCGCACCGTCATCGGCGGAGACGAGCGAGGAGTTGTTCGACAAGGTCGTCGGCGTCAATTTCAAAGGCCCGTTCCGGCTTTCGTCGCTGGTGGCCGAACGAATGGTGACCGGCGACGGCGGGTCGGTGATCAGCATTTCCAGCACGGGGTCGCTGCGCCCCTCCCCCAATTTCGGCCCGTACGCCGGGTCCAAGGCGGCCCTCAACGCGATCAACATTGCCTTCGCACAGGAGTTCGCGCCCAAGGTCCGCTTCAATGTGATCGCGCCGGGCGGCTTCTACACCGATATCTCCAAGGATTGGGCGATCCCCGGCGAGGACGTCCCCGCACTCCTGTTGCGGCGGTATGGCTACCCGCACGAGATCGTCACCGCCGCTCTGTACTTCGCCAGCGACGCGTCCTCCTACACCACCGGGTCCCTGTTGCGGGTGGACGGGCTCGGGGTTGTCTAGCCGCCGCGTCTAGGGCGTGCGGATACGTAGGCAGAATGCCGTGATCCGGTCGACATCGGACTTCGTCGGCCGCATCTGCCTCCAGAGGTAATCGGAGAGCTTGCCGATGGTGGCGTGCGCCGCAAGTGAGGCATCGAATTCCGGGTCGGCACTTCCGAGTTCGGCATAGGTGTCGCGCACGAGCGCGGCGAGCCGACCGGCCACGGACGGCGGGCTCGACATGATCTCCTCTCCCATGCTCCCGGCGTTCCACATGACCGCCCGGGTGGTCTCGGCGCTCTCGTCATCCGCCTGGGACAGGACTCCCTCGACCCAGCGGCGCAACCGTGCCTCGGCGGTCGATGCCTTGCTCATCTGATGCGCGACGTAGCTGTGCAGTCGCTCGGTTCCGTCTTCGAGGATGGCGGCGACAAGCGCGTCCTTCGAGGGGAAGTGTCGATAGAACGCCTCGTTGGACAGCCCGGCCTCCGCGACGATATCGGCGACCCGCGGCCGCGCGGTGGTTCCGCTTCGGCCCATCACTACTCGGCCGGCGTCGAGGAGTCGGCGAACCTCGTTGGCGTAGTTCGCCTCTCGCTTTGCAAGCGACCGTGCCGCGATTCGGCTGGCGAGGGTGTCGCCCGGTTCGGTGCTCATGTGTCGCCATCGGCAGGCGCAGCCCAGCAACGCTGGATACCCGGTTCGGCAGCGCGCGTCACCAGTTCGATCAGCAGCCCCCATGTACTGCGATGAAAGGTGAAGAACAGCTGACCATCCGGACCAAGCCGCGAGGCTTCGCACACAAACCCCTGCCGTTCCAATTCGGTCGCGTCCGCGGCGACATCATCGGACCAGTACCCGGCGTGATGGATGCCATTCCCCGCCGTCCACATCGTGCCGGGAATCTCGCGAACGAGTTCGAGCCGCGGTTCCGTGACCGAGTACGCGCATCTCAGGTCGAGCGCGGCGGGACCGCTGGGCAGCGTGACATCGATCTGTCCGCCGATCTCGGGTCCCCATTCGTAGCCGAATAGCTCACTCAACTGCTCCCGAGTGGCCACCATGTCACTGGGGACGATCCCGAGATGGAACAGGTCCGCAGCCTTCATCACCGGGCCTCCGAAACCATCTTCGTCAAACTCAGAATTGCATTCTGGATCACGAGAAGCATATTCTCACTAACGGAAGGGAGACGCAAATGGCGTGGGACTTCGAAACGGACCCGGAATTTCAGAAGAAACTGGATTGGGCCAATGAGTTCGTCCGCGAGGAGGTCGAGCCACTCGATCTGGCCTTCCCGCACCAGCAATTCGTGCCGCTCGATGAGACACGACGCAAGGTGATCGATCCGCTCAAGAACCAGGTACGTGAACAGGGCCTGTGGGCCACTCACCTCGGCCCCGACCTCGGCGGCCAGGGTTTCGGCCAGCTCAAACTCGCGCTGCTGAACGAGATCCTCGGCCGCTCGTCGTGGGCGCCGATCATCTTCGGCTGCCAGGCACCGGACACCGGGAACGCCGAGATCATCGCCCACTTCGGCACCGATGCGCAGAAGGAGCGGTATTTGCGGCCGCTACTCGAGGGCGAGATGTTCTCCTGCTACTCGATGACCGAACCCCAAGCCGGGGCGGACCCGACCCAATTCACCACCCGCGCCCGGCGTGACGGCGACGATTGGATCATCGACGGCTGGAAGTTCTTCTCTTCCAACGCCAAGACGGCCTCATTCCTGATCGTGATGGTCGTAACCGACCCGGACGTCAGCGCGTACGAGGGCATGTCGATGTTCCTGGTTCCGTCCGATACGCCGGGCGTGGAGATCGTGCGGAACGTCGGCCTCTACGGCGAGCAGATGAACGAGGGCTCGCACGCCCTCATCCACTACAACAACGTTCGGGTGCCGGCCGAGGCACTGCTCGGCGGCGAAGGAAAGGCCTTCGCCATTGCGCAGACGCGCCTCGGCGGTGGCCGTATTCACCACGCCATGCGCACCATCGGTCTCGCGCAGAAGGCCATCGACATGATGTGCGAGCGGGCCCTGAGCCGCGAGACCGCGGGAAGCAGGCTGGCGGACAAGCAGTTCGTGCAGGGCTATATCGCCGATTCCTACGCACAGCTCGTCCAGTTCCGGCTCTTCGTGCTCTACACGGCGTGGGAGATCGACAAGTACAACGACTACAAAAAGGTCCGCAAGGACATCTCCACCGCCAAGATCGTCATGCCCACCGTGCTGCACGACATCGCCTGGCGCGCGATGCAGGTGCACGGTGCGCTCGGCACCACGAACGAGATGCCGTTCTTCGGCATGATCCACGGCGCCGGCGTGATGGGCCTCGCCGATGGACCGACCGAGGTGCACAAGACAACAGTCGCCAAGCAGGTGCTGCGCGAATACAAGGCCACCGACGACATGTGGCCCACCGAATGGATTCCTCGCAAGCAGGAAGCAGCGCGCGAGAAGTTCGCCGAGTACCTCGAACACGAAGTAGGGAACCTGTGATCGACACGCAAAGACTTGCCGACTGGATGGACGAGCAGGGCCTGCCCGGTAAGGGCGAGCCGCTCGAAGCGAACTTCCTTTCCGGCGGCACCCAGAACGAGATCTACGAGATCGTGCGCGGCGACGAGCGCTGCGTCATCCGCATCCCACCTGCGGCGGCACCCGCCAACCGGGACGAGGGCATCATGCGCGAGTGGCGCATCATCGAGGCCCTCGACGGCACCGACGTGCCGCACACCCGCGCGGTCGCCGCGTGCTCGGACAAGTCGGTGCTCGGCCGCTCGTTCTATCTGATGGGCTTCGTCGATGGCTGGTCGCCCATGGAGTTCAAGAAGTGGAAGGAGCCGTTCATCTCGGATCCGGAAGCGCGGCGCGGCCTGGCATTCCAACTCTCCGAGGGCATCGCGCTGCTGTCCAAAGTCGACTGGCGGGCCAAGGGCTTGCATGATCTGGGTCGTCCGGACGGCTTCCACGAGCGGCAGGTCGAGCGGTGGACTCGCTTCTTCGACCGCATCAAGGGTCGCGAGATTGACGGTATGGCCGAGGCGACCGAGTGGCTGCAGAACCACAAGCCGCTCGACTTCATCCCCGGGCTAATGCACGGCGATTACCAGTTCGCCAACGTCATGTTCCGTGAGGGCGCGCCGGCCCAACTGGCGGCCATCGTGGACTGGGAGATGGGGACGGTCGGCGATCCGAAGCTGGACCTCGCGTGGATGATCCAGGGCTGGCCGGAAGACACCGAGTCGCCCGAGGCGGAGACCTCCGGTTACGTCGATATGCGTGGGATGCCGTCGCGCGAGGAGATGGTCGCGCATTACGCCGACGTGTCCGGGCGCCAGGTGGACGATCTCGACTACTACCTTGTCTTGGCCAAATGGAAGCTCGCCATCGTCCTCGAGCAAGGCTTCCAGCGTGCCGGCGACGACTACAAGCTGCAGTCGTTTGGCACCATCGTGCCAACACTGATGCGTTCCGCTGCCGATCTGGCCGAGTCGACCGACTACCGGTCATGAGCGACACGGACGAGCTTCTCACCGAAAGGCGCGGCGCGGTCCTCGTCGCGCGAATCAACCGGCCCGATGCACGAAACGCCCTGACCGCGAATGTCATGCGGGGAATCGGCAGCGCGATCGTCGAGGCCGAATCCGACGCCGGCATTCACGCTGTTGTGGTGACCGGAACGGGCGATCGTGCGTTCTGCGCCGGAATGGATCTGCGGGCGTTCGCCGAGGGCCAGGACATGTCCGGGAACGAGGACTTCCTCCGGCTCACCCGCGGTGAGGTCGCTGTTCCGGTGATCGGCGCGGCGAACGGCTCGGCCGTTGGAGGCGGGCTCGAACTGCTCCTCGGATGCGACCTCATCGTCGCCGCGGCCGACGCGAAATTCGCCCTGCCCGAGGTGAAGCGCGGACTGTTCCCCGGAGGTGGCGGCACGTTCATCGGCACCCGGATTCCGTTGAGCGTGGCGCTGGAGATGACCATGACCGGCGATCCGATCAGCGCAGCCCGCGGCTACGAGGTCGGTTTGGTCAATGCCGTGGTACCCGCCGCGGAGGTTCTCGACACAGCAATCGGCTACGCCGAGCGCATTGCGGCCAACGCTCCGCTCGGAGTCGCGGCGTGCAAGGAGCTCGGCCGGCTCGCCGTCACCGACCTCGGTGCAGCACGAGAGCGGGAAAGCCATTGGCAGAAGGTCGTGTTCACGAGTGCGGACGCCACGGAAGGCGCGGTGGCATTCATGGAGAAGCGGCCACCGGCCTGGCGAGGCCGGTGAGCTGACATGCGTGCCGCTGTCTGCCCGTCGTACGGGCCGCCCGAGGTTGTCCGCATCGAGGACCTGCCGTCGCCCGAGCTGCAACCCGGTCAGGTGCGGGTACGGGTGGGCGCGGCCGCGGTCAACTTTCCCGACGTACTGGTCGTTGCCGACAAGTACCAGATCAGCGTGCCACCGCCGTTCGTACCCGGCAGCGAATACGCGGGTGAAGTGACCGAAATCGGTCCCGAGGTGAGCGAACTCGCGGTTGGTGATCGAGTCAGTGGGACCGGGATTGTCGGCGCGTTCGCCGAGGAGATCGTTGCCGCGGCCACGAAAGTCAATAGAGTTCCGGACGGCGTCGACGAGCGCGTCGCGGCAGCCTTCGGCGTCGCCCACCGGACGGCCTATCACACGCTGCGCTCGGTAGCCCGGCTCGAACCGGGGCAGCGACTGCTGGTTCTCGGCGCGGGCGGCGGCGTGGGGCTCGCCGCGGTGCAACTCGGGGCGGCACTCGGCGCCTCGGTCACCGCGGTGGCCTCGTCGCAGGAAAAGCTCGATGCCGCAGCCTCGTACGGCGCCGAGTCGCTGGTCAACTATCGCGACGGCGATCTGCGGTCGGCGCTGCGGGAGGCCCTCCCGGATGGCGCGGACGCGGTGGTGGACCCTGTCGGCGGAGACCTGTCCGAGCCGGCGCTGCGTGCGCTGCGGCGCGGCGGCCGGTTCGTCACTGTGGGTTTCGCGTCGGGCACCATCCCCCGCATCCCATTGAATCTCGTCCTGGTCAAGGGCGTCCACGTGATGGGCTTCCAGTTCCAGGACATCGACCCGAAGGAATTGCGCCGCAACGAGGATGAGCTCATCGAGCTGCTGCGCACAGGTCGCGCCGTGCCGCATATCGGGGCAACATTCGCACTCGATGACGCGGCGCAGGCCCTGCGCCTCGTGGCCGATGGCAAGGCAATCGGCAAGGTCCTGATCGAGTTCGGTACTCACTAAAGGGGCTAGCGGTAATGGGACTATCCGGCTTGACCGGTAAGAGCGCCGTTGTCGCGGGCGGTGCCACTGGAATTGGCGCAGCGACTGCGCGCCGACTCGGCACCGAAGGATGCTGCGTCGTCGTCGGCGATCTCGACTCGACCGGCGCCAAGCAGACAGCGGACAGCATTGTCGAGGCGGGAGGTATCGCCGCCGCATTCGGATTCGATCTGGCCGATCCCGAGTCGGTGGGCCAATTGTTCGAGAGCGCAATCGAGCGCTTCGGCGCCGTCGACCTGTTGTTCAACGTGGGCGCGGACATGCGGGCCTTGCGCGGCGACTCCGACATTCTCGACATAGAGCTCGACACGTGGGATCGCATAATGACGGTCAACTTGCGGGGATACCTGCTCACCATGCGCGCCGCGATCCCGCACATGCTGGCTCGCGGTGGCGGTGCCATCGTCAACACGTCCTCTGCGGCGGCCTTCCAGGGCGAACCACGCCGACCCGCCTATGCCGCCACGAAGGCCGCCCTCGGCGCGCTCACCCGTCACGTCGCGTCCGGTTGGGGCAAGAACGGAATCCGGTGCAACGCAGTCGCACCGGGCTTCACGGCAACTGAGGCGATCCGTTCCGCGCCACAGTGGCCGGATCTCGAGGCGGGAGCGCTGAAACGCATGCGGAGCCCGCGCGTAGGCGAGAGCGGTGATGTCGCCGCGATGGTCGCCTTCCTGATGTCCGACGACGGCGCCTGGGTCAATGGCCAGGTCATCAACGTCGACGGCGGCACGATCCTGCGCTGAGGAGCCGCCATCCCACCCACGGACGCGATCGTTAACGGGCACTTGTCCCCATCGACCTCGACGCAGACCCGGCGCATTCTTTCCGAAGACAGGGTCCCGTCGGGGACGCCGAATCACCGACGGTATCGCCACGATCGCCAGAGGTAAGGACACGATCATGAACACCACCCACAAAACGACAAGGCGGCGGATCGCGGCATTGGGAGTGGCAGCAGCCGCCGCGATGGCACCCGCCCTGTTGTTCACCGGTGCGGGAACCGCAGCCGCTGATTCCTGCAACGGCGGCGCCCTGCAGGGCAGCTACTACTGTTCCCCGCGACCGGATACCCCAGCCCCCAGCGCATCGACACCTTCGTACACGCCATCGACGCCGGCGTTCGGGATGAACAACCTGCCGCAGTGCACGGGCGGCACTCTCGCCGCCATCGGCGGGCTCATCAGCGGGGACGGCTGCACGTAGGACGTGCGGTCCGGCGGAAGCGACGGTGGCCCGGTCCATTCGGACCGGGCCACCGTTGTTCGGTTCAACCGATCACATCGCGGTGACGAGATCCGCGTTGCTCGGGAACTTGGCATGGGCTGCGCCACAGAAGGATTCGAACGCATCGATCGGCGACGCAGAATCGACCATCGCGACCGCCCGCTTCTTGAACGCCCGAGCCGCGACACTGAGCCGGTGCTGCGCCGGGGCACACTTGCGGCCAAGCTCGGCCGGGAGGCGGTCGCCCCAGAGGCGGATCTCGGTGTCTGCGGAGTCGAGCGCTTCGAGCATGCCTTCGCGCACTCGCTGATCGGATTCGAACATGCTTGCCGCGACGGCGATCGCCTGCGGCACCAAACCAAAGCTGTTGGGCGATACCAAGGACTCTTCGAGTTCGAGCGGGGTAGCACCGAGGATCTGCAGCGGACGCACATCGCCAAGCTCACGGACGTGGACGGAGACATCCCAGCCGGCCATCATCCGGTCGTAGAGCCAGCCGCCGGCAAACTGCACCACATCGGCGGTCGATGGGCCGACGATCGCGAGGCGATACCTCAGTGGGTGCTGGCGGGCGAGAGCTCGGACGCTAGCGAGCGAATGTACTCCTTGAACACGTTCGTCAGTGGAATCGAAGGATCGAGTAGCCATGAGGTTTCCATCCCGTTGATGAAGGCGACAATCTCCACGGCCTTTGTGGCCGCATCCAGGTCCGCCCGATACCTGCCCTCCTGCTGACCGCGTCGCAGAATGTCCGCGACGATCTCAACCGAAGCGCGGTATCGCGCCTGTAGGCGGTCATGCAATGGAGCGTCCGATTCCAGGTTCTCGACCAGCAGGACGATGTACATCCCCACCAGGTCGGGAGACCTTTCGAACCGGTCCACCACCCGATCGATCTCTTCGAGAAGATCACCCGATCGGTTTGCATGAATATCGTCGTCGATGTCGCGAGCGTCGAGGACTGCGTGCAGCAATTGGTCTTTCGACTCGAAATGATGCAGCAGCCCCGCGGGGCTGACGCCGGCCTCCGACGCTATCTGTGCAAGCGTCGTGCCACGCCAACCATTACGCGCAAGCAGTCGTTGCGCGACGATGAGGATGCGCTGTTTACGATCCTCACCCTTGGCCAGCAGCGTGGCGTAAGGCCGTTGTTCGGACACCGAATACCTCTATTCGACGGACCTACCGAACACACAGTAGGTCGGTTTGCCGGATGTGACAAGGCTCTCTTTCAGGAATGGTGGTGACTCAGGTCACCGGATTCATGATAATGAATTTGCCTTATTTATGATCACAGACCGATCGACTTGGCGATGATCGTCCGCATGACTTCGCTGGTCCCGGCATAGATTCGGGCCACGCGAGCATCCGTGTACATCCGGGCGATGGGGTACTCCATCATGTAGCCGTAGCCGCCGAACAACTGCAGACAACGGTCCACGACCCGCCCCTGCAACTCGGTGCAGAACAGCTTCACCTTCGCCGCATCCGCGCCGGACAGTTCCCCGTTGACCAGTTCGGTGACAGCGGCGTCGACCATCATCTGGGCGGCCTCGAGCTCGGCGGTCATTCCCGCGAGCTCGAATTTGGTGTTCTGGAACGAGGCCACGGGCTGACCGAACGCCTTGCGCTCCTTCACGTACTCGATGGTGGTGGCGACCGCAGCCTTGGCCTGGGCCACCGACCCGACCGCGACGGTCATCCGCTCCTGCGGGAGGTTGTGCCCGAGGTAGCCGAACGCCGCGCCCTCCTCCCCCAGCAGGTTCGCGATCGGAACCCGGACATCGTTGAACGACAGCTCGACGGTGTCCTGCACGCGGCAGCCCATCTTGTCGAGCACTCGGCCGCGCTCGAAGCCGGGCATTCCGTCCTCGACGACGAGCAGGCTCAGCCCCGCGCGGCGGTTGTCCGGATCCGTCGACGTTCGGGCCACGACGATCACCAGGTCGGCGAGCAGGCCGCCGGTGATGAAAGTCTTCGCGCCGTTCAGCACGTACTCGTCGCCGTCACGCACCGCGGTGCTCCGGATACCGGCCAGGTCCGAGCCCGTGCCCGGCTCGGTCATCGCGACCGCGGTGAGCAACTCGCCCGTCGCCAGACCTGGGAACCAACGGTGCCGCTGCTCCTCGTTCGCGTACTCGAGGAAGTACGGCAGGATCACGTCGAGCTGAGTCCGGACCGTGCTGAGGGTGACCAGCGCACGCGCGGCCTCCTCCTGGAGAACGCAGTTGTAGCGGAAGTCCGGCAGTCCGGCACCGCCGTACTCTTCGGGGATCGCCATACCGAGCAGCCCGAGAGCGCCGAGTTGCTTGAACACTTCCCGCGGGAAATGTCCGACCTTCTCCCAGGCCGGATAGTTCGGAGCTACTTCCTTTTCCACGAAGGTCCGGGCCAACTCCCGGAATGCCTCGTGGTCTTCGGTAAACAGATGTCGGCGCAAGATCTAACTCCCAGTCTGCGTTTCGTCGTTCGTATCGGCAGTGCCGTAGGCGGGACCGACGGCTCCGCGCTGGCGCAGGCCGGAAATGGCCGCGGCTTCGAAGCCGAGTTCGGCCAGGATCGCGTCGGTGTGCTCACCAAGTCCGGGCACGGCACCCATCTCGTACTCGAAGCCCGAGATGATGGCCGGCGGTAGCAGCGCGGGAATCGGACCAGCCGACGTCTGCACCTGCCGCCAACGGTCGCGCTCGGTCAACTGCGGATGCGCGAGAACATCGGTCGTCGTGTTGTATCGCGAGTTCCCGATGCCCGCGTCGTCGGCCGTCTTCTGGATGTGGTCGAGATCGTGCTGCGCGCACCATCCTTGGATCGCCTCGTCGAGCACCGCGCGATTCGCGACCCGGTCGGTGTTCGTGGCGAAGGTCGCGTCATCCGCAAGATCGTTGCGGCCGATGATGTCTCGGGCGAGCCGCTGCCATTCCCGATCGTTGGTGGTCCCGAGGATCACGGTCTGACCGTCCGCGGTGCGATAGGCCCCGTAGGGCGCGACCGCGGGTGAGCTCATGCCAAGCGGCTGCTGCTCGATCCCGGAATGCTGCGTGTAGGTGAGCGGATAGCCCATCAGATCCATCATGGTGTCGAACAGGCTCACCGTGATGGGGCCGGCCGCCGCCTGCCCGCCACTGCGTTGCTTGCCGCACAACGTGGCCAAGATCGAAATCGCGGAGTACAGACCGGTCGAGATATCGGCAACGGGCGGACCGGGTTTGGCCGGCTGCTCGGCGGTACCGGTGACCGAGCAGGCTCCGGATTCGGCCTGGATCAGCAGGTCGTAGGCGCGCTTGTGCGACAGCGGCCCACCCTGGCCGTAACCGTCGATCTCAACAGAGATCAGGTCGGGGTAGCGCTGCGCGAGGTCCTGCCCGGCAAGACCGAGCCGCGCCATCGCGCCCGGGGCCAGATTCGAGACGAGCGCATCGGCACCATCGAGCAGCCGGTGCAGGACGTCGAGGCCCTCCGGCGACTTCAAGTTCAGCGTCAGCGACTCTTTGCCGCGGTTGGCCCAAACAAAGTGGGCCGCAAGACCATTCACCACGGTGTCGTAATCGCGGGCGAAGTCGCCGCCCTTGGGATTTTCCACCTTGATCACCCGCGCACCGAAATCGGCGAGCACGCGGGTACACATCGGGGCGGCCACCGCCTGCTCCAGGGTGACCACCGTGATACCGGCGAGCGGCCCCCCGCCGGTGGAACCGGCTAAGGCCCCTCCAGCCGTAGCTGAGGGGCCGGCCAGTGCCGAGCTATCCGGCATCACATCACCATGCCGCCATCCACCGGCAGCACCTGCCCGGTGACGAAGGACGCCGCGTCGGAAGCAAGGAACACGAACGCGCCCGCGACCTCCGAGGGCTCGGCCCAGCGCCGCAGCAGAATTCGGTTGAGCATCGTCGCCGCGAACTTCTCGTCGGTGCGGATCGTGTCGGTCATCGGCGTTGCGGCGAGCGGAGCCAGCGCGTTCACACAAATGCTTACGCGCGAGCTCGCGGGCCAGCGACTTGGTGAGACCGATGATGCCGGCCTTGGCCGCCGAGTAGTTCACCTGCCCAAGTGTGCCGACGATTCCCGCCGACGACGT
>NZ_LRRB01000313.1 GCF_001646865.1 Aldersonia kunmingensis
GGCACCGCGCAGGTCCGATCTAGACACCAGCCACGGCGCACCGATCGCCGGTGTGCGCGAAATCGGTTAGTTCGGGTTAACTTTCGCTCGAGCAGATCCATTTCACCCAGGCCGCGGCGTGGTTAGGCTCGATTTCATGCGATTTGGGACTTTCGTGCCGCAGGGTTGGCGGCTGGATCTGGTGGATATCAACCCCGCCGAGCAGTGGACGGTGATGCGCGATCTCGTACAGCGCGCGGACCAGGGCGACGCCTGGGACTCGGTCTGGGTGTACGACCACTTCCACACCGTGCCGGTGCCCACCGATGAAGCCACCCACGAGGCCTGGTCGCTGGTCTCCGCGTTCGGCGCGGTCACCGAACGCATCCGGCTCGGCCAGATGTGTACCGCGATGAGCTACCGCAACCCGGTTTACCTGGCGAAAGTCGCCGCGACCGCGGATCTCATCTCCGGCGGCCGCGTCGAGATGGGCATCGGCGGCGGCTGGTACGAGCATGAGTGGCGTGCCTACGGCTACGGATTCCCGTCGGCCGGCGACCGGCTGAAGCGGCTCGATGAGGGCGTGCAGATCTTCCGGCAGGCCTGGACCGAGGGCCGAGTGAGCTTCGACGGCAAGCACTACCAGGTGGACGACGCGATCGTCGCACCGAAACCCTTGCAGCAGGGCGGGATTCCGCTGTGGATTGCGGGTGGCGGCGAGCAGGTGACGCTGAAGACCGCGGCGAAGTATGCCGCCTACACCAACTTCGACGGCACACCGGAGGGCTTCGCGCACAAGTCCGATGTCCTGCGTAAGCACTGTGCGAACGTGGGCACCGATTTCGACGCGATCACCCGCTCCGCGAACTACAACATCGCAATCGGCACTACCGAGGCCGAGGTGCAGGACCGGCTTGCGCAGCTGAAGGACCGGCTGGCCCGATTCATGCCCGAGTCGGCTGCCGAGGCATCACTCGGTGCGTTCCGCGGTATGCCTGGTGTCGGCACCCCCGAGCAGATCGTCGAGAACCTCTCCAAGCTGCGCGATCAGGGCCTGTCCTACGCGATCACCTACTTCCCCGAGGCCGCCTACGACCGATCCGGGATCGAGTTGTTCGAACGCGAGGTCATTCCAGCGCTGCGATGACACGTCCTGGCTAGCATGGCCCGATGCGGCCCGAGACGCTCACCGATGGGTCGGTTTGGCTGGATGTTCCGACCGCGGCCGATATCGACGTGGTCACCAAGCTGTGCCAGGAACCGTCGATCGGCGAGTGGACGAGCATGCCAGTGCCGTATCAGCGCTCCGACGCCGTCGAATTCATCGGGGAGATGATCCCGTCGGGTTGGGCCCTGCGCAGCCCGACGTGGGCAGTCCGAACCAGGCCCGACGGCGATCTGGTTGGGATGATCGGGCTCACGGACAACGGCGATCTCTCCGCGGAGATCGGTTTCTGGCTGGGGTCTGCTTTCCGCGCCCGCGGACTGATGACAGCGGCAGTCGCGCTGGTCTGTGACTACGCGTTCCGGCCGGACGAACCAGGTCCGGCCGGTCCGGTCGCCATGGGCCTCGTGCGACTCGAGTGGCGCGCGTTCGTCGGCAACCATGCCTCGGCGGCGGTCATCCGGCGCGCCGGCTTCCAGTTCGAGGGCACAATCCGGGCGGGCGCGATGCAGCGCGGCACCCTGCGCGACTGCTGGATCGCGGGACTGTTGCACGACGATCCGCCCGGGCCTGTGGGCGATTGGCCCGAAGGCATCTGAGCGCGTCCGGCCGTACCTAGGCACGCAGTGGTGCCAGGATCGAGACGTGGACCTCGCCGAAGTCACCGACGAGCTGTACTCGCTGGACCCCAGCGAGTTCGTCGCTGTACGCACCGCCCGGGCCAAGGAGGCCAAGGCGGACGGGGACAAGGCCCTCGCCGCCGAGATTGGCAAGCTACGCAAGCCGACGGTCGTCGCGTGGGCGGTAAACCTGCTGGCCCGCGAGCAGCCCGACGACGTGGCGGGACTGCTGCAGCTCGGTGAGGCGCTGCGCGACGCGCAACGCCACCTGTCCGGGAGCGAACTGCGCAAGCTGACCAGCCAGCGGCAGCAGGTGGTTCGCGCAATCGCCCGCCGCGCGGGTGAGCTGGCCGCCGAACGCGACCGCGATCTCGGCGAGGGCGGGCTGCGCGAGGTCGGGCAGACCCTGCATGCCGCGCTGGCCGATCCCGCGATTGCCGATCTGGTCCGCGCGGGCACGCTCGAATCGGCTGTGAGCTACTCCGGTTTCGGCCCGGCCGGGCTCAGCGCCGTGGCCGATGCGGGCGAGGAACCGAGCGAGCAGCCCACCGCCGCCACGACGACGCCCAAACGCGCGCCACGCCGCCCCAAGGCCGACAAGGCCGAGCAACGCGACGCCGCCGAGCGCGATCTCGCCGAGGCGCGCGAGGCGCTTGCGGACGCTCAGAAGGACCTGGCCTCGGCCCGCACCGCCGCGGACCGGGCCCGCGACGAGGTGGACGACCTCGATCAGCACATCTCCGACCTCCGCGACGAACTCGACCGGGCCGAGCACCAGCGGCAGTTCGCCCGCAACGCCGAGCGCGCCGCGAACGAGACGGCGCACAAATCCGAGCGCGAACTCGAACGCGTCACGCGCTGGGCGGAGAAGGCTCAGGACAAGGTCGACGACCTGTCGGGCTAGGTGTCGGGGCCGCCGATCGCAGGACCGAGCAGGTCGTCGGCGTCGGTGATCCTGTACGCGTAGCCCTGTTCGGCGAGGAAGCGCTGCCGGTGGGCGGCGTACTCCGCATCGAGCGTGTCGCGGGCGACGACGGAGTAGAAATGCGCCTGTCCGCCATCGTGTTTGGGCCGCAGCAGGCGGCCGAGGCGCTGCGCCTCCTCCTGCCTCGAGCCGAAGGTGCCCGACACCTGCACCGCGACCGAGGCCTCTGGCAGATCGATGGAGAAGTTGGCCACCTTGCTAACCACGAGCACCGGGATCTCGCCTTGACGGAACGCTTCGAACAGCGCCTCGCGCTCCTTGGTCTTGGTCGAGCCCTGGATGACCGGCGCGCTCAGCGCCTCCCCCAGTTCGTCGAGCTGGTCCAGGTAGGCGCCGATCACCAGCGTCGGTGCATCCGCATGCTTGGCGAGGATCGACTTCACCACCGCGACCTTGGTGTGAACGGTTGAGCAGAGCTTGTAGCGCTCCTCCGGTTCGGCGGTCGCGTAGCGCATCCGCTCGTTGTCGGTGAGGGTCACGCGAACCTCGATGCACTCGGCCGGTGCGATCCAGCCCTGTGACTCGATGTCCTTCCAGGGCGCGTCGTAGCGCTTCGGCCCGATCAGCGAGAACACATCACCCTCGCGGCCGTCTTCACGCACCAGCGTGGCGGTGAGCCCGAGGCGGCGACGGGACTGCAGGTCGGCGGTCATCCGGAAGACCGGCGCAGGCAGCAGGTGCACCTCGTCGTAGATGACCAGGCCCCAGTCCCGCGAGTCGAACAGCTCGAGGTGCTTGTATTCGCCCTTGGTGCGGCGGGTGATCACCTGATAGGTGGCGATCGTGACCGGGCGGATCTCCTTCTTCTCGCCCGAGTACTCGCCGATCTCCTCCTCGGTGAGCGAGGTGCGCGCGAGCAGTTCCCGTTTCCACTGCCGTCCCGCGACCGTGTTGGTCACCAGAATCAGCGTGGTCGCCTTTGCCTTGGCCATCGCCGCGGCACCGACCATCGTCTTGCCCGCGCCACACGGCAGCACCACCACGCCGGAGCCGCCCGCCCAGAACGAGTCGGCCGCCATCTCCTGGTAGTCGCGCAGGTGCCAATCCTTCGTGGCGAAGTCAAGCTCGATCTCGTGCGCCTCGCCGTCGACGTAACCGGCCAGATCCTCGGCGGGCCAGCCCACCTTGAGCAGCATCTGCTTGAGCCGGCCGCGCTCGCTCGGGTGCACGATCACGGTGTCGTCGTCGATACGGGCACCGAGCATCGGCGTGATCTTCTTGTGGCGCAGGATCTCCTCGAGCACCGCCCGGTCCAGGCTGACGAGGGTGAGGCCGTGCGCGGGGCTCTTGACCAGCTGCAGTCGCCCGTAGCGCGCCATCGTCTCGACGATGTCGACGAGCAGGGGTTGCGGCACCGCGTAGCGCGAGAATCGCACGAGCGCGTCCACCACCTGCTCGGCGTCGTGTCCAGCGGCACGCGCGTTCCACAGCGCGAGCGGCGTGACGCGGTAGGTGTGCACGTGCTCAGGGGCCCGCTCGAGTTCCGCGAAAGGCGCGATGGCCTGGCGCGCCTCGTTCGCCCGCTCGTGGTCGACCTCCAGCAACAAGGTCTTATCGGATTGGACGATCAATGGTCCGTCTGTCACAGCGCTACCTTCCGCCTGCTCGGGTGGCTGACCTTCCCATTGTCCAGACGCCCGCAACCTGCCGCCATGTGGCACAAGTCGCTGCGTTCGGCTTCCCGAGTGCAAACCTTTTTGGTGGGTGCAAAACTTCGGCCCCGCGAGCACAATTTGCACTCGTTTAGCAGCGCCTCACCGCGAGGCCTGGGTCAGTCGATGAGGGAGACCGAGGCGATGCGGTGCAGCGTGAAGTGCCGGATCGCGCCGGTGGCCGGGTCGAGGGCGTCCAGTGTCCCGCCGCCCACCCGGGCAGGCTCGACGATCCGCTTTGTCGCGGTGCCCTGCGCGTCGATGTACTCGATCCGCACGCTGCGCCGGGCACGTACTGCCAACTGCAGCAGCGCAACTGTCGCAGCCCCGCCGGCGCGCGAGCCGTCGGTCCGCACTCCGCCGCCGCGCGGCGTCCGCTCTGCACGGTCACCGGCGCGCAGTTCGCGCACCAACCCCGTCAGCTGCTCCTCCGAAGGCGGTTGCGGCGTGCGCAATTGCGCGCGCGGACGCCGCACCGAGATGCGCGCACCCCGCGGACGGATGTCGACGATCGCGCCGGACGCGTTCTCCCCCGCCGGCGCGAAACCCGCTTCGCGCAGCCGGGCCAGCACATCGGCCAGTGGCGCCTGTGAAATGGCGACGGTCGGTGCGAGCGCCCGCAGTACGAGGTCGTCGGCAACCGGCGAGGCCAGCACCTCGGCGAGCAGCGCCGGGTCGTCGCAGCGCACGAAGGATGTGGCCACCCCCGCGCGCAACTGCCCGTGCCGACGCGCGACGTCGTCGATCAGGTACGTCAGTGACTGCGGCACCGGGGTTCGCGAATGCGTGGCGAACAGGGCGTGCAGTTCGGCCGAGGTCATGCCGGCGTCGAGTGCGCGGCGCACGCTGGCGTCGCTCATCCGGTACACCGCGGCACCGCCAGCCGATTCCAGGTCCGCCACGAGCGAGATCGAGTGCTGCAGGTCCGGCACGAGCGGACCCGGCGCGACGACGGTGAGGTCGGCCTGCACGAGGACGTAGTCGACGGGCGCCGGCAACGCGGCGCGCATCTCCGCCTCCTCGTCACCGCCGTGCAGCAATGCCCGCCCCGGCGAACTCAACGCCCCGCGCCCGGTGATGCCGAGCGCTGCCGCCTCGCGCAGCGTGCCCGCGACCATCGCATTGCCGAACCGCTGCGCCCAGCGCGGCCGGCGCCACGCGAGCAATCGGCCCACGTCGGTCGCGTCGAGTGCATCACCGGTTCCGAGATCGGTGAGCACGCTGAGAACGAGCCGCCGGTCGCGTCCCGCGGTGGCGCTGCGGACCTCGTCGGACAGCGCGCCGATCGGCTTGTCGTTGGCATCGCGCATACCGATCAACCATGGCCGGCGCGGCAGCGTCAGCCAGGCCTCGGCGAGCACCGCCCAGCGGCGGGCGGGCGCGAACTCGCGCCAGGCGTCGACGGTGACGGTCGGCGCCCAGAATTCTTCGGCACCGTCGATCAGCGGTTCCGGGTCGGGCATGCCGCTCGTGATGAGCCCGGCGGCGGCCAACACCTCCACGACGAGAGACAGCCGCTGCTCGTCGATGCCGGTGACCTTGCCGATCCGGCGCAGCTCCCGCACGCCCATGCCGCCCGCTCGCAGTGCGGGTGCCGGGGTATCGCCGAGCGCTTCGAGCACCGCCGAACTGTGCCGCAGCAGCTCGAGCACCTCGCCACCCGCGGCTCCGTTGACTTCGCTCGCCTTATGACCGACGGGCTTGCAATCGGGCGGTTCGAGCGAGCCCGGGTCGGTAACCGGTTCGCCGCGCAGGATCTGACCGACCTCATGCGGCAGTTCCACGGTCTGCTCGTCCACCCAGTGCAGCAGGCCGGTCGACAGCAGCCGTTGAACGGGCCGATCGCTCGGCGTACCGGGCGCGGCATCCCGCGTGCGGCCGACCGGCGCCGTGTTCGCCAGACGTTCCAGCAGCCCGCGTTCGGTCTCGGGGAGCGCGGCGAGCGCCGCCCGAACATCAGCCTCTGCCATCGCCTCTGGACGTTCCACCGTCCGGCCGATCGGCCAGGGCACCGCACCAGCCGCAGCCGGCACCAGGCGCAGCGCGTCCGGCGGACCCCACACCATCGCGCGGGCACGCAACTGGTCGAGCGCGCCGTCGACGACCTTGTTCTTCGCGCGGACACCGATGATCTCGCGGACCTGCTCGATCGGAGCTGGGACCTCGTGCGCATCCGCGAGGACCAATGCCTCGATCACCGCGAAGACCGGCGTACCGAGTTCGTCCGCACTGCGCAGCACCGACGCGCGCTGCTCGGCGCGACCCGCCAGCACGAGCATCGATTGCGGGATCGGAACAGTGAGGTCCGGGCGCAGTGCGAGCAGCCCGACGAGCTCCGCATCCGAGCACGCATTCAGCCATTCGGCCAGGGCTAGGGTGTCGGAATTCTCGGCGCCGCGGATCGCTGTCATCGCACTCAAGACTAGACAGGAGCGTAGCCAGCGGAGCGACCTGTCCAGCACAGGAGCGGAGCCAGCGAAGCGACCTCTCCAGCACAGGAGCGGAGCCAGCGAAGCGACCTCTCCAGCACAGGAGCGTAGCCAGCGAAGCGACCATTCGGCGCTGTTGGCGATCCCGCGCTGTACCACGAGGCGTGTGGATGTAAAAATATCGACGTGGTCAACAAATCGAAGAAGCCGTATGTAGACAACGGGTGGCCGAAGCTGGCCGACGGCGAGCACGCCGTTACCGAACTTTCCTCGACCCGCTCGGGTGGTCTGTCCCCGTTCGGCGAGGACCTCGAGTTCCCGCGTCCCGTCCACGAACTCCCCTACATGCACCCGCACACGGTGATCAATCGATAAGCCCGCCCAAAGTCAAAAAAGACCCCGCACCAGCAGGTGCGGGGTCTTTTCGCGTCTGACGGCTACTGCTGCGGCGCCTGCGGCAGCAGGGCCTTGTTCGCCTGGACGAAGTTCACGATGGAGGGATCGAGCTTGATGCCGGTCTTCTGCACCAGGTCGAGCACGTCGAATGCCTGCTGCGGAACCGCGGCGATGCCGGACTTCTGCACGTTGGTGAGCGTGGTCTCAACCACGTCGAACACCTGCTGGGTGCCGTCGGTGACGACGGGCGCGAGCTGCGGGATTTCCGGCACCGCGACCTTCGGCGAGGACTGCACCTCACGCGGGGTCGAGCCGCTGGTCAGGCCGAGGTTCGACGAGCAGGAGGGCCATGCGCCCCAGCCCTGGCTGGCGAGAACCTTCTCAGCGACGGCGATCTGCTGCTCGCGGCTGGCCTGGTTGGCGGTCGAGGCGTAGTTGCCGCCACCGTGCGCGTGCCACGTGCTGTTCGAGAACTGCAGCCCGCCCTGGTAGCCGTTTCCGGTGTTGATGCCCCAGTTTCCGCCGGACTCGCACTGCGCGAGGCGGTCCCAGTCGGAATCAGGTGCGGCGTTGGCGGTGCCCGCGAAGGCGACGCCGGCGGTGCCGACGATGGCGCCGGTTACGGCGACCTTCGCGACGGTCCGCCCAGTGCTGCTGGGTTTGCGGTGACGTCCACTCATTCGGTCATCCCTCCATACGCCTGCGAGGTCAGCTGTCGGGTTCGGACTGGAAGGCGTCCGGTCGCTTTCGCCCTTGCGAGCGTCTGCAACTTCACCCCTAGGAAGTGCTCGGGCGAGCTCTCCCATTGCCCCTTCGTGGGGACTTTGGGTCCCCCGCCCTCGCTCCTGTGGTGTCTCGTACTTCTCGGCGACCCGCGGAGCGAGGCTGGGCGTTTGCGGGCCGAGCGGTGGCCGAGTTTTCGGCCGTCCCGACGGTACGACGATCGGGGTCAAAAGTCACCATTCGGTAACTGCGCGCCAAACACGCGAAATCCCCGGCGATTTCAGGCTTTTCCACAATCCGCAGCTAGCGGGCATGGGGGTAAGTGGATAACGTTCCGACGCCAGGCCGTGATACCCCCGTTATGTGTCGAAGGTCACAGCACCCGCATGTCGCGGATTGCGCCTCCTCGGCGATACACGCCAGGCCCAATCGGCTGCGGGCCGTTCGAACAGCTCAGCGGGCGCGCCGGCCGGACCGCAGCGTGAAGACCAGTGACACCAGGAAGCCGAGCGGCGCGGCGAGCGCGACGAGGTACAGCGGCAGTCCGGGCTCACGGTCACTCACGGCGGGAATTACGAAGATCGAGGCGATCGCCAACAGTCCGACGATGAAGAGCGCGACGGCGATGTAGAGCAGCGCATTGCTGGGCTTGTCGGTCTCGTCGGGCACGATTGCCACCGTAGAACCACTGCCCCGCTGGGCAGTGCGGCGGGGTAGAATTCGCCGTAGTACGCGTCCCGGTCAGAGCGGGGCGCGTTGCTTATGTGCAACGACGATTGGACGGGTGAGCGCTGTGCCAACCGGCAAGGTGAAATGGTACGACGTCGAGAAGGGCTTCGGCTTCCTTTCTCAGGACGAAGGCGAAGACGTCTACGTGCGCTCGTCTGCGCTCCCACAAGGTGTCGAGGCACTCAAGCCCGGTCAGCGCGTCGAGTTCGGCATGGCCGCGGGCCGCCGTGGTCCGCAGGCCCTTTCACTGAAGGTGCTCGATCCGTTGCCGTCGGTGCGTGAGACCCGCGGTGCCCGCAGAGAGGCCCCGCAGCGCAAACACTCCCCCGATGAGCTGCACGGCATGATTCAGGACATGTTCACGCTGCTCGAGGACCAGGTTCAGCCCGTGCTGCAGAAGGGCAAGTACCCCGAGCGCAAGACCTCCGCGCGCATCTCCGAGGTGCTGCGCGCGGTCGCCCGCGAACTCGACGCCTGAGGCACAGCCGGTTACCGCCGCTGCGGTGACCGGCTCACGCCGTCTTGATCGCCCACACCGCGCGTGCGTGCGGCAGACCGTTCTCGTCCACAACTGCCGAGGGCAGCTGGATCTCCACGCCGTTGAGCTGCCAGGCGGGTGACTTGTCCGAGATGACAGTGACCGCGTCCGCCTCGCCGCTGGTGAAGTAGCGCTCCTGCGGGGCGAGATCGCCGTCCGGGCTCTGGTACACCATCACCAGTCGCCATGGGGCGTCCGCGATCTCCTTTGGCAAAGAGAGCTGCAGCGGCTGCCCGACCGGCACGTTGAGATTCGCGAGTTCGCCGTGCGTGCACTCCTGCAAATCGAGGCTGCAGTACTCGGCCGGTTCCACGGTGATCGTCTCGCCGTAGGCGTACGCCGTTATCTGCGGCAGCCGCTCGTCGGAATCCGCAATCGCGATCACCACGATCGCGGCGGCCGCGATGACCACGACGAGGGCGATGAACGCGACGCCGACAACGATTCGCGCAGTACGGGTTCGGGCGAGTCTCACGGAGTGTTCTTTCCTGTCGGTTGGTGGATGCGCATGCTGCCGGTCGCCCCTGGCACTTCCTGGTCGGCGTGCACGGGGCGGTTACCGCCCAAGCCGGGCAGCAGCGAGTGCCCGCGGTAGCTCATCACGGTTTGCGCCAGACCGAGTGCCAGGATCGCCGAGATCACTGTGAAACCTATCCAGAACTCGGTCGGCAGCATCACGCCGAAGGCACCGCCGATCACCCAACTGAGTTGCAGCACAGTTTCCGAACGACCGAACGCGGACGCGACCGACTCCTCGGGCAGGTCCTGCTGAATTGTCGCGTCCAGCGATACCTTCGCCAGCGCACTTGCCGCCGCTGCAACCAGCGTGGCCAGCGCCGCCATCCACAGACTGTCCGCGAACGCTGCGGCGATCGACACCACCGTGACCGCGATCGTGCAGCGCAGCACGATCAACGTGGGCCGGCCCAGTTGCAGTCGGGCACCGGTGGCGTTCCCGGAGAAATTGCCGATCGCGGCGGCCGCTCCGACCAGGCCGAGCATGAGGGCCTGCTGCAATGGTTCGTGTTCGGTGCGCGACTTGGCGACGAACGCGATGTAGAGGGTGATGAATCCGGTCAGCACGCGGATCGTGCCGTTGCCCCATAGTCCGGTCACCACGGTCCGACCGAGAGGCTGACGCCGCTTGCTCGGTTTCACCGTGGCCGCGCGATCTCGGCTGATCACCTCGGTCGCCGTGTCGTCACCGTGGTAACTCAGCGTCGCCGGCACCTCGCCCTCGGTAACTTCCACCCAGGACGGAATCCGCAGGCTCAGGTACGCGCCGCCCGCGGCGAGCACCGCGGCAAACCACAAAGCGCCGATCGAACCGGCGGCCCAGGCGACGCCCGCGGCGATCGCACCCGCACCGATGGTTCCGCCGATCAGGCCGAACACCGTAAGGCGCGCGTTGGTGCGCACGAGGTCGATATCGGGCGGCAACACGCGCGGCGTCACCGCGCTCTTGAGCACCGCGAAGGACTTACTGAGAACAAGCATCACCAACGCGAGCGGATACAGCGCCCACGTATCGAAATTGAAGATCAGCAGGACCGCAAGGATGCCGCGCGCGGCGAACGACGATGCCAGCGCGAGCCGGCGGCCACGCTGAAGCCGATCGAGCAGCGGACCGACGAGCGGCGCGATTACCGCGAACGGCGCGATCGTAATGAGCAGGTAGAGCGCCACATTCATCTTGCTCTCGGCCGTGGCCGCAGAGAAGAACAGCGTATTCGCGAGCGCAACAGCCACCGCCGCGTCGGTCGCGAAGTTGGCCATCGTCGCGTAGGTGAGGGCGGTCAGGCCGGATTTGTCCGCGCCGTCGGCCTTGGCCGCACGCTGGAACGTGGCAATCCCACGGCCGGTCAAGTCGCGGCCACGCATGGCGGCTACTCGGGTGACTGTCAGCTTGCGTGGGGTGCGGGCACCGGTCGGTCGTGCGTCGGCATCTGTAGGCCCGTCCTGCTGCGTCCGGTCCTGGTCCGACTGATCGGCGGGCGGCTGGATCGGGTGCAACGGCGGTAGCGGCGTCCGGCGCTGTGCGCGCCGCGGTTCCGAAGTCGGGTAGTTATCGAACCCTGGGTGCCGAGGCGAGTCTCGGTTGCCCGAACCGTCACCGCGCGGTGCGGTGGGGCGACCGGAGGCACCGGTCTCCCCCGCACCACGTGGTGCGTTCGGCTCGCGCGAGTCCATCACGCATCAATTCTGTCGCACTTCGCCGACAATCGACCACAACGCCAGCGCACACGGCACGTCACCCGACGAAACGGACCTCGAAGGTTGTCGGCCAGTTCTTTCCGGTCAACAGGAAGCGGTCCGTGCCCGGGATCTGCGCGATGCCGTTCAGCACGCTGTCGCGGCTCAGTTTTCCGGGGATCTGTCGGCGCAGCGCGCTCGCGTCGATGATCGAGAGGACCCCGCCAGTGTTGGGATCGATACGCAGAATGGTGTCCCGCTGCCAGATATTCGCGTAGACAGTGCCGTCCTCAGCGCATTCGAGTTCGTTCAGCGGCATGTTCCCGAACCCGACCACGTTGACCGTGCCTACCGGGTCGAAGGTCACCGGGTCGCGGAATTGGAGCGTGTTGGAACCGTTGCTCATGATCAGCCGGCCGCTGGCCTCATGCATGCAGAGCCCCCAGCCCTCGCCCACGTACGCGACGCGGCGGCGCTCCTCCAACGTGACCGGATCCCGCTCGATCGCGGTCCGATTCTGCCAAGTGATCTGCCACAGGCTGTTACCCGTACTGGTGATTCCCTCGCCGAACATGCCGGACAAGGGCACGCGGCGCAGCTCCTGCCCGGTGACGAGGTCTGTCGCGCTCACCCACGTCTTGCCGACCAAGCCGGTGCCTTCCACGAGCGTCCGGCCCACCACTTCAAAGCCCTGTGTGAATGCCGCCGGGTCGTGCGGTCTGGTCGAAACGATTTCCATCCGCAGCGGTGCCCCGACCGGCGTAGGTGCTGTTGAGGCCGTCGGGCCTGAGCACCCCCAAGCCAGAGTCGCGCCGATAATCGTTACCAAGAACGCCCGCAGAACCCGCATGCGCGCAAGCATTGCAGCCACTCCGGTGCGTTGTCAGCCCAGTACGGCAAAATAGGACGGGTGACTGCCGGTATCACCCACACCTCGTCCCAACCGCGCCGGATTCTGGCCGCCGCGGTGGACCTCGCTCGCCAGGCGCTGCTCGAATTGGGTGAGGCGGCGGTCGGCGACTATCTCGGCGTCACCGCCGAAGACGACACCGCAGCGACGCACAGGTTCGCCGCGACGATGCCCGGATACCGCGGCTGGCAATGGGCCGTCGTGGTCGCCGCCGAGCCCGACTCCGATCACGTCACGATCAGCGAGTCCGCGCTGCTGCCCGGGCCCGAGGCCCTGATCGCGCCGGAGTGGGTGCCGTGGGATCAGCGCATCCGCCCCGGAGACCTCGCGCCGGGCGATCTACTCGCCCCGCTCGAGGACGATGTACGCCTGGTGCCGGGCTATGTCGCCAACGGTGATCCCGAAATCGATGATCTCGCATACGAAGTCGGCCTCGGCCGCAAGCGGGTGATGAGCCTCGAGGGCCGTGTCGACGCCGCACAACGTTGGCGCGAAGGCGAATTCGGGCCCGACGCAGAGATGGCCAAGGCCGCGCCTTCGGTGTGCGGATTGTGCGGCTTCTATCTCCCTCTTGCGGGTTCGCTGCACAATGCCTTCGGTGTCTGCGGGAACGCCCTGGCCATGGATGGCCGCGTTGTGCACACCGAATTCGGTTGTGGTGCACACTCGGACACGGTTCTTCCGACCGGCGCCGGCTCGCCGCGCTACGACGCTTTTGACGATGCGGCGGTCGAGGTGGTGACCCTGCCCGCACCCACGGAGCAGGCCGAGGCGAAGGCTCCGGCGGAGCCGGAGAGCGCCGCGGTCGAGACGGTCGAGGAAGCCGCGCCGGCCGAGTCGGCTCATGAGGCCGAGCCCGCCGTGGAAGCCACCGCGCCCGAGGCCGCCCGTGCGGACACGGCTTCGGTTGACGACGAGGCCGCCGAAGATGTCACCGCCGACTCTGCGGACATCCACGCCGCGGACACTGCGGACACTGCCGAAGCTCCCGCCGAAGTTGCCTCGGACGACACCGCTTCGCCCGCCGACCAGGACCCGGCATCAGCGACATAGCGGACCCGTTCGGCACCGCGGAGCTGCGCGAGTCCGTCCTCATCGCCTGGGAGTCCTCCCCCACCCGCCTGCGTGAGGACGCGGCAGCCGAAGCGGACCTGGTCCGCGCCGGCTATCGTGACCGCGCCTTCACCGAGCTCGCCCAGAATGCGGCCGACGCCGCGGCCAAGGCGGCCGCGTTGGGCACCGTGTCGGTCTGGCTTGTCGATCGAGAACTGCACGCCGCGAACACCGGCGCGCCGCTCGACGTGCTCGGGCTGCAGGCGCTTGCCGCTTTGCGCGCATCCGACAAGGAGGCGCCACACAGCGCCGATGGCGCCGGTGACACCGTCGGCCGGTTCGGCGTCGGATTCACCTCGGTGCTCACCATCAGCGACGAGATCGAGATCCGGTCCACGTCGGGATCCGTCGTGTTCTCCGCCGAACGCAGCCGCGCCGAAGTGCAAGGGCGCGGTATCACTGCGCAGGTCGATCCGCCGACGCTGCGGCTACCGTTCGCCAGCCCCACACCACCCAAGACCGGCGCTGACACCGAGATCGTGCTGCAGCTGCGCGACGGCCTCGACGCCGACGCGCTTCTGACGGGAATCTTCGCCGAGGCTCCGGACCTCCTGCTGGAACTACCGGCGCTCGAGGTGATCCGGGTCGGCGACACCGAGCTGCGCCGCACCCAGAAACGGATGCCGCACGGCATCACCGAAGTATCGATCGGCGTCCACACCTGGTGGCAGTTCGGCACCGAATATGCGCGCTGGCTGCTGCCCGTCGAGGACGGACATCCCGTCGCAGCGGGGAACGACGTGCTCAGGGCGCCAACCCGTTCGGACGAGGAGCTATCACTCCCGACCGTGCTCATCGCCGATATTGCGATGCAGCCGGACCGTCGCCGCCTGCTCCCGGGCGCCGATGTCGCCGGGCTGGCGAAGGGCTATGCGAAGTTCGCGCGCGCCCTGCCGCCCGAATTGCGCCTGCTGCTGATGCCGCAGGCGCGTTTCGCCCGCAGCGAGGCCGACCGCCTGCTGCGGGACGCCCTGGTCAGCGAGCTGCGCGGTCGAACCTGGCTCCCGGTGGTCGGCAACGCCGGCGGCGTACGTCCGCCCGCTGGGTCCGTGCTGCCTGGCCTCACTCCCGAGTTGGCCGAACTTCTCGCCGAGGCCGTCCCAGCGTTGGTCATTCCCGAACTTTCCGACCAGCGGCACGCCGCAATGCTCGCCGAACTCGGCGTACGGCGCCTCGGTTTGGCCGACGCCACGGAGGCACTGCGCAACGTCAACCGCGACCCACACTGGTGGCAGCGGCTGTATTCAGCGCTCGAACCGCTGCTAGTGGATCGGCTGGCCGCCGATGAACTCGGCGGACTGCCGGTGCCGCTCGCCGACGGCCGGGTAGTGACCGGCCCGCGCACAACGCTGATCGGCGAGTTCACCGGTTTCGCTCGGCCGTTGCCACTGCATTGGGCACGGCTTGTGCATCCCGACGCCGCGCATCCACTACTCGGCCGACTCGGCGCGCAAACGGCGAACGCGCTCGACCTACTGACCGACCCGGCGTTGCGAGCCGAACTGGAAGCCGGCGCCGATCCCGACGCGCCCCATCCGGACCTCGCCGACGACCGGAACGCCGATCTTGCGGACGCCGTACTCGCGCTTGCCGCGGCCGTTGCCGACCCGGATCAGTTGCCGGGCTGGCTCGGTCTGCTGCCGCTGCCCGACGCCGAGGGCGAGCTGCGACCGATCGACGAATTGCTGCTGCCCGGTGCCCCGCTGGCCGGGATACTGATCGACGACGCTCCGTTCGGCACGATCGACGACGCGGTTGTCGAGCGATACGGCATCGACGTGCTCCGCGCGATCGGCGCCGTCTGGAGTTTCGGCGTCCTCCGAGAGGCCGACCCGACCGGACCCGATCACGACCTCGACGACGAATCCGATTGGTGGGATTGGCTTTCCGATGATCCATCGGAGCTGGCGGCGGTCCGCGATCTCGATCTTGTCGACGAGGGCGCCTGGCCGTCTGCACTCGAATTGCTCGCCACCGATCCCCGGACACGGCAACTGCTCGTCGATCGAGCCGGTTATACCGCCTGGTGGCTGCGCCGGCACGGGCGCATGCACGCTCAGCAGCTCGGCCAGCTGCGCGCTCCCGGTGCCGCGGCGTTCACCGGACTGCTCGATCCGCTCGTACATCCGCACGCGGCGGCATTCACAGCCGCGCTCGCTGATGCAGATCATCTCGACGGCGATCTCGTCGAGGTACTCGTGGAGCGCCTGGCCGACCCGGACCGGCAACCGAGTCCGGCCGTCATCGCCGACACCTATCGCCGGCTGGCCGAGGCGGTCGCCCGCGGCGTCGTCGACCCCGCCGATATCCCGCTGCCGCAGCGGGTACGCGTGGTCTCCGGTGACCTGATCGAGCACGATGAGGCACTCGTTCTCGACCGGCCGTGGCTCGCGACGGCGATCACGCCGGACCGGCTTGTCGTCGGCAGCATCGCGCGCGCGGACGACCTCGCCTCACTACTCGATCTACCCCTCGCGTCCGACGCGGTGCACGGTGTCGTGACGAGTACCGGGCGCATCACCTCGTGGGACGCGGACCCTCTTGGCGTGCTCGTGTGGGCCGCCCTCGCTCCGGCAGCGGACGCTCAGGACCCCATTTCCGGGCCCCTCGTTGTGCATCCTGCGCTAACAGTGAAGCTCACCGGCGCGAT
>NZ_LRRB01000108.1 GCF_001646865.1 Aldersonia kunmingensis
TTGTTTTCTCCGATCAAATACGGGTCGCGGGTGAGCATCTCGGCCACGAACGCTGCTGCCTGCTTGGGTGCGGTTTTGCGGGCGACCAGTTGGGTGCGCAGCCAGTCGCGGCGCACATCTTGCGCGGCCGCGCCGAGCTTGTTGCACGCAATTACCTGGCGGCGTTCGGCCTTCTCCGCCTCCCGGCGCTGCGCTTCGGCGAGTTCGGCCTCGGCGACAGCCGGCTGGTCGCCCTCGACGGTGGCGTCGGCGGGTGCAGGGTGGCGGACGGCGGCGGCGAGCTTGGTGAGCCGCACACGAGCCGCGTCGAAATCGTCTGCGCGGATGTAGTAGTCGGCGACCCACTGCTCGCGCACCTCGACAGTGTTGAAGTGGCGCAACCCGGCAGCGGGTTCGGTGTCGGGGTTGTCCTCGGTGTCCCAATCCATGGTGTCGGGGTCGACGTCGGCTCCGGTGTCGCGGTCGAGGATCTGGCATTCGTCGGCGCGGGTGACCCATACCGGCCATAGGGATGGGTTCGTGGCTGTACAGGTTTCGGTGACCTCGCTGCCGTCGAGGGTTTCGAGTTCTTCGACGGCGTACCAGTCGCAGTCGTGTCGCCAGGTTTCGGGCTGGGTGTCGAGGATTGGGTGGCCGTGTTCGACCCACGGTGCGGCGGCGTCGGCACGGGCGCGTGCTTCGGTGCGTTCGTTGCTGATCGCCTGGGCGATGTGCCGGAATTGGTACGGGCTGGCGTTGAGCAGGCGCGCCACGGCGTCGGTGTCGCCTTCGGCTTCGAACGCGCCGATGATCGCGGCTTGTTCTAGGTCGAGTTGCCCGGCGTCGAGGGCGGTGCGGGCGCTCGCGCTGTTCCCGGCCTTGGCGGCGAATTTGATGGTGTCGCGGTCGATTTGGGTAGCCTTGCTGATCTTGGTGACCGACGCCCCCGAGGTCGAGCATGGTCGCGACGGCGGCGGCACGCTGCCCGGTGGTGATGTCTTCGCGCTGGTCGTTGGCGACGAGTTGGCGCGCGATCCGCTCGATCTGTTGCGCCTTGCCGGTCCCGGTGGGGACACGGATGAGTACGGGAACGGTGGCGAGGCCGACTTCGCGGGCGGCGAGGACGCGGCGTTGCCCGTCCTCAACCGTGATGGCGCCGTCGGTGGCGCGGGTGGCGGTGACCGGGAGGATGACGCCGTGCTCGCCGATGCTGGCGACGAATTCTGGGGCGGGGGTGAGGTCGACTTCGTCGCGCACGTTGTCGGCAAGGGTCAGGGTGTGTGGGTCGACCTCGACGTACTCCGAATCGATCGCGCCGGTGTCGTTGGTGTCGTTCATGGTGCTTCTCTCCTGAGCTGGGTTCGGGCTTCGAATCTCCGGGGTTGTGCCGCGTGTTGTGTTTTTTGGCAGCTGGTTCCGGGTCGTTTGGTGGTGCGCGTGCCCGGGTGCCGTGGGTGGTCACCAGGTGTGGGCGTTGTCGGTGAGCAGGGTGGCGGCGATGCGGCGCAGTGCGGCGGCGACGCATGTCATGCGGGCGGCGCATACGAGTTCGTGGCGGCGTACCTGGGCGTTGATGGTGCGGGCGCGGCGCGGATTGGCGAACAGTTTCGCGACCTTGTCTGCGGCGTCGGCTTCGTGGCGGATCCGGGCGTGCAAGTCGGTGAGGTCGCTGGCGGTTCGCAGTGCGACGTCGAGAGCGTGGGTGACGTATTCGTGGATTACGGGGTTGTCGATGTGGGTTGGGCGTAGATGCCAGGTGATGGTGTTCATGGGAGCGCTCCGGGGCGTGGGTTGCGGCTCGGCGGTTCCGCCGGGGCAGGCCCGCGGCCTGCCCTTAACGCCTGGCCAGGGCGCCCGGAGGCTCGCGGGTCAGAGGGTGGCCGCAGGCCATCGCGCAGCGACGCGTCAGCGCCCTTGACGCGGGAGAAGGCGCCCGCAAAATCGCCGGGCCGCAACGCCTTTCGATAGCGGCGGCCGCAGGACGCTCCGAATGGGGGAGCGGGAGCGACCCGCCCGTCGGCGTAGCACGTGCCGGCGTGGATACAGAACCGCAACCACGTCGGACGCGGTAGCTGAGGGGTGATGTGTGTGGGCTATTTGGTGTTGCAGTACCGGTCGTGGAGGTGTTCAAGGGCGATGCGCGCGCCGTCGTGGTCGGGGGTGCCACTGGTGGTTCCTCCGGTGACGACCTCGGCGTGGAACTGCCGGTCGAGCTCGAGGATGTAGCGGGGTTTGAGGGGGAGCTGGTCGGCGGCGACGTTCGATACGGCGGCGATGGCAGCGGTGTGGAGGTCATGGAGCGCGTCGGCGCGGGTGGCGGCGGTGGTCTCGTAAAAGTCGAGGATGTCGCCGTTGTAGGTGTCGATTCGGAGGGACCAAGTGGTTGTCATGGTTCGTGTCCTTTCGTAGCGAGTAGGGAGGTGTCTTGCAGTGTCGCGGTACTCCGCCATTGGTCGGACGCGATGACCTGCACGGATGTAACGAGTTGTGGATGGTGCCGGGGCTGTGGATGAGCCCCGGCACCTTCTGGCTCAGCGGCGGGGGATGACAGTCTTGCCGCGATGGGTGAGCAGTCCGGCGTGGGGACGCCAGCTCACGCGGGTCGGGTCGGCCCGGTACTGCGGGCCATCGGGCCACGCCATCACGGCGAGGGCGTGCGCGCGGGCCAGGATCTCGAGCGCGCTGTCGAGCGCTGTCTTGTCGAGGATGCGAAAGACGACGGTGCCGAGTTCGAGGTCGACGTAGCTGATCGTGCGGCGCAGCCTCTGATGATGCATCTGCTGCGGGATGATCGTGGCGCGTGGTGTTTTGGCCCAGGTCACTGCGACGATTGTGGCGGCCTCGGTGGGGTCCGGTTCGCGGAGGGGCAGGGTCGCGAGGTTGACGCTGCCGGTCATGCTGCGTCGCGCGTCGGCGAAGTAGCCGAGCAGGTGCTGAACCTGCTCAGCGCCGGTGAAGGTCATGTGGAGCTTCCCCCACCGCAGCACGACCCGGGCGCCGTCGGTGCCAGCGTTGTGGGTGTCCAGGTTGGCGTACTGCCCTCCGGAGAGGACGTACACGATCCGGGTGACGATTCCAGTCAGGTCGGATGGAATATTCTGGGGCATAGTCTTTTTCGACATGGGAGGTTCCCATCTATGTGGCGAATGATTCGCGCACTGGGACCATGTCGGGGTGGCGGGTCAACCCCGAAGAGCGCAGGGCCGTCGAAAACGACTTTCACCGGTGACCGTACAGCCGGACACGACGATTCGAGCTAGGTGAAAGTTGTTGGAGCGCGCGGGCGACGAAGGAGAACACGCGACAGCGCCTGGAGCGTGGGTTGACGGGTCGGGCCCACGGCATGGTGTCATCGGGCGACTCTGACGACTACCAATCCTGACCATGATGCTCACGACGCCGAAGGCGGCGCAGCACTTTTCGCCGCCCAACACCGGGACCAGTCCTGCACGCCAGCCGTCCAGGATCGGAGAGATGTGCTCAATAGTTCCGACGGCAACATATCGATCGCACGCGGCGCCTCACCGCATAAGCACTTTCCACACGATCGCCTTTGCACCGAGACTCTCGGCGCCCTTCGACACATGCAGCCGACCGACGGCGGCCGTCAGTCGCTGTCGGACGGGCAATCAGACATCCTTTTGCCGCCACAGCCGCGTTGGGACTTTTCGGTAGCACAAGGGTTGGCCTTTGTGGTGGCCCGACGCCAGTTCAGAATGTCGGACCGGTAGTCGGCAAGGTTGATTCACAAAGCGCGGCGATGACCTCGGCTCGACAAGCCAATTCCTCGGCGCCGCTGAGAGTGAAGACGCGAACGCACCCCCACGGTCAATCTCAAGCTCCGATAGACATCGCCCGCCCTGACACCCCAGCGATTGCGCTGAAGTTGCGCCGACGGAGCAGGCGGGTACTGGGAATCCGTTCGAACGGTCCGTCGAGCAGAAAAGTTCATCTTCAGCGAGGCCGTGGAAGGGCAGGGAGTCGCATGCTCACCGAGCACTGGGGGTCCTACCAGTAGTTCGTTGGAGAGAACGCTTACCCGTCCTAACGAATCGCCGGTCGCGCAACAACATGGCGCATCAGCTGGGCAAACACTCATCGATTGGCGGCGCCGGTATGTATCTGCGTATGAATCACGGCCTACAGATACGCAATTTGTTGTGCTCCGGGTCAATTTGTGGCAGTGTTAGCGATCGTCGTCACATCATTGGCAACACGTGAGCGCCAGCACAAGCGTCGGCGCGCGAGCCAGTTTTACGCCGCGAAGGAGGTGTACGTTCTATGGCGGTCACGGATGTTTTTCGTCGCGATAGTGGTCGGCCTGCTGTCAACTGGCGCCGAATTCTGCGCGCGAGTATGCCGCCTGGAAATGGCCGTGCGAGCCGAACGTTATCGCCGGGACGTGGATCTCACATCAGTCAGGGATACCGACGGTCACTGTGCGTCCTACTTTCCGTCCGCGGTCCGGTGCATCCGTCTGGTGCGACCGCCCCATTTGCCGCGCGTATTTCCGGCAAGCATCTTGCTCATCGTGAGCGTTGGTCACCAATCACGTCGAGACCGTTGCCGTGCTTCCGATTGCGTCAAGGGAACTGTCAAACGCGCCCTCCGATGAGATCCAGTACGAAAGTTTGAAGGAGAGTCCGGTGTCAATGCATGTCCAGTTTCTGTTGCTGGGTTTGGGCGGAGGTGCGGTTTTCGCGGCGCTCGCGATGGCATTAGTGGTGGTGTATCGCAGTTCTGGCGTGATCAACTTTGCGACGGGATCGATGGCACTATTCGGTGCCTACGTGTACGCGTTCATGCGGAAGGGCGAACTGCTCATTCTCGTTCCTGGTTTTCCGAAAACGGTTGATGTCGGCGGGGATCCAGGGTTCTTCGTAGCAGCTGTCGTGGCGGTCATGTTTTCTGGGGTGTTAGGGCTGGTTCTGTATGTCGTAGTTTTCCGGCCCTTGCGGACGGCACCTCCGTTGGCACGAGCGGTCGCATCAATCGGTTTGATGGTGCTGTTTGTTGCACTCGCTGGACTTCGAGTGGGATCTGCCGCGATCGGTGTGGATCCGATTTTCCCGACCGATGTCTGGGAATTTGCTGGTGTGCGACTGCCTCAAGACCGCGTCTATTTCGCGGTGACGGTAGTGCTTATTGCCGCGCTGCTAGCGTGCTTGTTCCGTTTCACGCGTTTCGGTTTGGCGACGCGTGCCACCGCGGAAAGCGAAGAGGGAGCGTTAGTTAGCGGCCTGTCACCGGACCGAATCGCGGCTTACAACTGGACGATCGGCAGCGCCGTCGCCGGCTTAGCGGGCGTGTTGATTTCACCCCTCGTTCCGCTCACGCCAGCGGCGTACACGTTGTTCATCGTTCCGGCGCTGGCTGCGGCCATCATCGGAAGGTTCGCGTCGGTTATTGGTGCAGTCGCGGCCGGCTTGGGTATCGGGATGTTGCAGGCGGAAGCGACATTCCTATCCCGCGAATTCGACTGGTTGCCCTCCACGGGGTTGGTGGAGTTGGTGCCGCTGATCGTGATCCTTTTGGTCCTCGTGGTGCAAGCCCGGCCATTGCCATCGAGGGGGGCGATCTTATCCGCCGATCTCGGTAGTGCCCCGTATCCCCGACGTGTGCTCCTGACGACGGTCGTGGCGGTTGTAATGGCTGTGGCCGCGTTGACAGTCTTGAGCGGGGACTGGCGAACGGGTCTAATTACGAGTCTCATTCTGGGCGTGATCGGCTTGTCGCAGGTGGTGGTTACCGGCTATGCGGGACAAGTTTCGCTGGCTCAGTTAGCAATTGCCGGTGCGGCCGCGTTCGCGGTCGGTCCGATTACCGAAGACTGGGGTGTGCCGTTCCCGATCGCTCCGGTGGTGGCGGCCTCGATCGCTACTGTGCTTGGCGTCATTGTCGGAATCCCGGCGCTTCGTATACGAGGACTGACCGTTGCAGTGGTCACACTGGCATTTGCCTATGCAATCGAGGCGTTGGTCTTCCGCAATGCCGACATCGTCGGCTCCGGCGGTATCGACGTCCCGAGTCCCACGATTTTTGGTTACGACCTCGGCATCGGGACCGGAGCCGAATACCCTCGCCTGAGCTTTGGGTTGTTATGCCTAGCCGTACTGACTTTGGTTGCGTTGAGTGTCGCGGCGTTGCGACGCAGTCGTCTCGGCACCCGGATGCTCGCTGTGAGAGCTAATGAGCGATCTGCGGCAGCCTCGGGTATCGACGTTGTTCGGACCAAGCTGATCGCGTTCGCAATCGGTGCGTTCATTGCGGGCCTTGGCGGATGCCTGATGGCCTATCAACAGACCAACGTGTCGTTCCAGCCGTTCATGGCACTCACGGGTGTGACGTTGTTCGCCACCGTGTATTTGGCCGGGATCACCTCGATTTCCGGTGGCTTGGTGAGTGGCCTGCTCGCCGGTGGTGGGTTGCTCATTGTCCTCCTAGACCGCGTCCTCGATTCTGGACAGTGGTATCAGGTGATTGTCGGTATCGGCCTCATTCTGACTGTCTTGCTGAACCCAGAGGGCATAGTTGCGCCGGCGCACCGTGCCGCGCGACGCTTCCGAAAGCCGCCGGTTCGGAGTCGGGTCGGTTCTATTGTTGCGGAACCGGTTTCGCCTGCAGATCGCAATGTCGTGGAATTCGGTGAGCCGGTCCTGTCGCTGAAAGGGGTCTCGGTCCGGTACGGGGGAGTTGCTGCAGTAGACGATGTGAGCTTTGAGGTGCCGCGCGGTGCAATCGTTGGACTCATCGGTCCGAACGGGGCGGGAAAGACCACTTTGATCGACGCGATCAGTGGATTCTCTCCTGCCGCCGGAGACATTAGCTTGGACGGAACGCAACTCGACGGCAAGTCGCCTTACCGACGAATCCGAGCTGGCTTGGGGCGAACCTTCCAGGCGATCGAGCTGTACGAAGACTTGAGCGTCCGCGAAAACGTGTTGGTTGGATTGCCGCAACGCGGCGGTCGGCGGGGGACCAATGAGGTTGACGCGGTACTCGAGTTGCTAGGGCTCGGCGAGGTTCACGCCGTCGCGGCAGGCGAGCTCTCGCAGGGTCAGCGACAGCTCGTATCGATTGCACGTGCCATAGCGGGTAGCCCGACCGTCTTGTTGCTCGATGAACCGGCCGGCGGTCTCGATCCAACCGAAAGTCTGTGGCTAGCAGAGCGTTTGCGAGCGATTCGCGACAGCGGCGTGACAATCCTGATGGTCGAGCACGACATGAGCCTCGTCCTGAGCGTCTGCGATCGCATCCAGGTCCTGAATTTCGGGCGCACATTGGCGAGCGGCACTCCTGCCGAAATCCGCAGCAATCGTCAGGTAGCCGAGGCGTATCTCGGAAGCACCCATGCAGTAGTGAGGCAGTGAAATGAGTCTGCAAGTACGCCATCTCGTCGCGGGGCACGGCAAGGTCGCCATAGTCCGTGGCATTGATCTCGATGCACCGAGCGGTTCGGTCGTAGCTCTATTAGGGCCCAACGGTGCAGGGAAGACAACGCTGATGATGACTCTGGCCGGACTTTTGCCTTCTCAGGGTGGAACAGTCAGCGTGGGCGGCCAACGGTTGGCCGACGGTAACGCGGAAAAGGCCAACCGCGCCGGACTGGTGCTGGTTCCCGACAATCGAGCGCTGTTCGGTTCACTCACCGTCGCCGACAACCTCGCCATTGCGCGACGACGGGGGGGTATGTCGGACAAGGACATTCGCGAGCTTTTCCCCTCGCTGCAGCCACGGTGGAAGGTGGCGGCAGGTTCGCTGTCAGGCGGGGAGCAGCAAATGCTCGCGGTCGCCCGCGCGCTGGTGCAAAAGCCGAAAGTCCTGCTCATCGATGAAATGAGCATGGGATTAGCGCCGGTCATCGTGGAGAAGCTGTTGCCGGTTGTTCGGCACATAGCCGACACCACCGGAGCGACTGTCATTTTGGTGGAACAGCACGTCCAACTCGCACTGGAGGTCGCGGACCAGGCAATCGTGTTGGTTCACGGCGAGGTGACGTTGCGCGGCGGTGCTGACGAGATCAGATCTGATCCAGCTCGGCTCGAGGCCGCTTACCTCGGAGGTGACGTCGCAGCGACCACTTCGTGACAGATACCCAATGCAGTTCTCAGCGTGCACCTTGGGACACCCGCACATATCTAACCAGGAGATGAAAATGAACATTTCGACGCACAACCGGTGGACCATTCTGCCGTGCGCCCTTCTTGCGGCGATGCTGGTCGCCACCGGCTGTAGCAGCGATGATAAGTCAAGCGAGAGTACCGAGTCGGATTCATCCGTACTGGGGCCAGAAAACAATGCGACTGGGGAACCGATCAAGATCGCGTATGCGTCTGCGGGCGCGACCGCCGGTGCTGGTTTCGACGATTTGCCGGCTGCAAAAGCCACCGTTTCATACATCAATAACCATCTCGGCGGGGTCAATGGGCGCCCGATCGAACTGAGCGTGGTGTGTGAAACCGAACTGCAGGTGAGTCTGGCGCGAGACTGCGCGAATAGGGCGGTCGCGTCCGATGCGGTGGCAATCGTAAGCGGGGCGGAAGCCAACCCGGATGCCTTCGTTGATGTCACGTCGCCCGCTGGAATGCCATTTCTGAGCGCGACTCCGGGACCGAAGACGTTGACTTCTCCGAATACCTACCTACCGCTCAATGCGCTGGCCACGATCGCAGGTACACCGGCCTACTTCGCGAAACAGGAGGGCTTAAAGAAAGTTGCCGTATTGACAGTTGACATCCCAACCGCGACTGAGCCGATCAAACAACTCGGAGCGCTGGCCTACGGTAACGCCGGCGCCGCTATGGATCTCGTTGCCGTCCCGCCCGGTACCGCCGACATGACGCCGCAGGTTCAGACTGCGCTGGACAACGATCCCGACATGTTCCAGATCGTCGGCGACACCTCGTTTTGCACCAATGTCATGAAGGCCATTCAAACCCTCAACGTCGAGCAACCGATTGTCGCAATCGATGCCTGTGTCAACACCTCTCTTGCATCGCAGATTCCAGGCGGTTACCGCAATGTGAAGGTGTCTGCTATTTCCGCCGGGGACGATGAGTCAAAGGTCTTCGATGCGCTCGTCGACAAGTATGCGGACTATCCCGAAGGTGCCAGAATCGGTGAGGGCGCCTATATCGCCATTGTCTCGCTGGCTCGCGCGTTGTCTGGCCTCGAAGGCGAGCTGAACCGCAGCACTGTGAATGCCCGGCTCGCCGCGATGCCCGAGCCAGCACCGCTCCCACTGGCTAGTTCCGCCACCTTCCAATGCGGAACGAAGCCGATTGTCGTCGCGCCCAATATCTGTTCGAGCGAAGGGCTTCTAGGCACTGTCGACGAAGATGGCACCGTTCGCGACGTGAAACCGGTCAACGTCGCTCCGCTTTTCGCGATGCCAGGCGCCTAATCTGCTCAGACGATGCCCCGACTCGAGGTTCGAGCGGGGCTTTCGTCTTTTCGGAACGGAGCATTGACATCGTGTTGACGAAGGCGGCTGTGGCAGAGCTGTTGACCGCCTGTGGCTGGATTGGGTGGTTGTTCTGGTCCTCGATCGAGCTAGCCGAAGGACTGGGCCAACAGCTTGGCGTCCCGTCGCAGAGTGAAACTAACGACCGGCGTAACTCCAGATAGTCGGTCAGGCGGCGCGCAACTCGGTCATGACACCCCGACGTCCGTCACGGCCACGCCCGTGCGCAAAACCTTCCTCTGCTTCGCAGCCGATTCGCATGCACGACTCCCAACCCGGCGTGCATTGAGACCTCGGCGACCACTTGGAAGTGACTCCCGCACTGGCCATTCCCTGGTTTGGTGCCCGACGCCGAAGGTAGACGCAGCGGATTGAGATATCCGGTCGTTGGTCGTGCCGCACTTTAGCCACGACCGCCTCGCCGGCCGCGAACGGCAGCGGAGGACGAGCGCAGCGCTCACCCTTGCCGTCGCTCGCGATTTTCCTCGCTGCCAATCAATCGTCCACGCCCATGTTTGCGACCTCCCCTGGCACGAACCACACCGCGGCAACAAACCCGGCTTTGCGAAGTCGCGCCTGATTCACCCGACCGCCCTCAGCGGGGCCATCACCTCAGCTGGCTTCAGCGCTTTGGGCAACCCCGGATCGCGACCCGCGACTTTCGGCGCGGCATTGTCGGGCGACGCCCGGATCAACACGTCGACGTGCTCGTACCGCACCAATTCCCGCATCGCACTGGCGCCTGCGTGGCTTGGGGTGCCTGAACAGGTGTCGGTGTCCGAATGTAACTGGCGACATCGCCCGCGTCGCTGGCATTCAACTCCGCCAGCTGCCATCAGCAATGCAGTTCGGCGAAGGCTCGACGTGGCCGACATAACCGCGGACCTACGCAGCAGCCATTAACCCGCTCGCCGAACAATTAGGTTCGCATTCAATCCTGCGCGGTTCGCGCCTCGATACGACATCAGCCGCCCGAGGACGGATCAGCAACGGTGCTAACGATCTCACCGATCGAGTGCGGCTATGGCCCGGAGGGCGACGGGCCACCACTTACCGCTCGATCTGCGGCGGAGCAAGATTTACGATGTGATCCGCGGATCGGCCATACACGGAGTTGGATGCGCTGTACAACCCAGCTGGCAAACCGCCGGATCGGTCATTACGCCCATCGTAACGACCCAGATAACGCCGATATAGACATCACGAAAACTGCCGCCACCAGGACGAACTACCCAGGTAGGGCAATCCTGCCATCGGAGTTATTGGTTCGGCACTACTGCCAGTACGTACCGGGCATAGTTTGCGCCGATCGCGGCCAACCGCAGGGCATGAGGGTCGCTGTTGACCGGGGCTGACTCCGGAAGCCCGCGGGCGACCAGGTCGCGAAAGAACGGCAACTACACGGCGCCGTTATCTCAGAGACGGACTCTCGAAGGGAATGGCATCCGCTCAAATCACAGTGCGCGAAGAATGTCCTGTACGCGGTCCTTGGCATCACCGAACAACATCGCGGAGTTCTCGCGAAAGAAGAGTGGATTCTGGACGCCGGCGTAGCCGGAGGCCATCGAGCGTTTGAAGACGATTACGTTCTCCGCGTTCCACACAGTCAGGACGGGCATACCCGCGATGGGCGAGCTGGGATCTTCGGTGGCGGCGGGGTTGACCGTGTCGTTGGCGCCGATGACCAGAACGACTCCGGTGTCGTCGAAGTCGTCGTTGATCTCGTCCATCTCGAGCACGATGTCGTAGGGCACTTTGGCTTCGGCAAGTAGAACGTTCATGTGGCCCGGCAGCCGCCCCGCCACAGGGTGGATGCCGAAGCGAACCTGAATTCCTTTGTCACGCAGCTTTCGGGTGAGCTCGGCTACGCCGTACTGCGCCTGGGCGACGGCCATGCCGTAACCGGGCGTGATAATCACCGACCGCGTATTTTGGAGCAGTTCAGCGACGCCGTCCGCGGTGATTTTGCGATGGTCGCCATAGTCCCTGTCCTCGGCGGGACTACCTTCGACGCCGAAGCCACCGGCGATCACGGATATGAACGAACGGTTCATTGCCTGGCACATGATGTAGGACAGGTAGGCACCCGAGGAGCCGACGAGGGCGCCGGTGACGATCAGTAGGTCGTTGCCGAGCAAGAACCCAGACGCGGCCGCCGCCCAGCCGGAGTACGAGTTGAGCATCGACACCACGACAGGCATGTCACCGCCGCCAATAGACGCGACGAGATGCCAGCCCAGGCCCAGCGCCAGCGCCGTCAACGCCGCCAGCACGACAACGTTGGGGTCACGGACGTAGACGACGGTCAGGATCGCGAAAACCACCAGCGATACTGCGTTGATCACGTTCTTGCCCGGCAGCATAAGGGGGTTCGAGGTGATGCGCGCAGAGAGCTTGAGGTATGCCACGATCGACCCAGTGAAAGTCACCGCACCGATGAAGATGCCGACGGCAACCTCGGCGGAATGGATGCGGTCCAGTGACTCCAGACCGTAGGTGCTGTGGTCTAAATAGCCGTTCCAGCCCACCAGGACTGCCGCTAGACCGACGAACGAGTGCAGTAGTGCGATGAGCTCGGGCATACCAGTCATCTCGACGACTTTGGCGCGCCACAAACCGATCGCGGCACCGACGAGTATCGAGACGAGAAGCAGGACGAGCACCATAGCCTCATCGGCACCCTTTACGACCAACCAGGCCGTGGAGACCAGCGCGAGCGCCATCCCGGCGATGCCGAACTTGAGTCCATTTCGTGACGTCTCGTGCCTGGAGAGGCCGGCTAGCGCCAGGATGAATAGCAGACCGGCGAGAATGTTCGCGGCGTTCGCGACGGAGAGAGCGGACACGTCAGTTTCCTTTGTTGAACATAGCGAGCATGCGACGCGTGACCGCGAAGCCGCCGAAAATATTGACGCTGGCGAGCAGGACCGCGATGGCAGACACAATGGTCACAGTCGTCTCGGTGGACCCGATCTGCATAAGCGCGCCAATTACGATGATCCCGGAGATCGCGTTGGTCACCGACATCAGCGGCGTGTGCAGCGCGTGCGCCACATGCCCGATCACGTAGTAGCCGATGACGATTGACAGCATCAGCGTCGCGAAGTGGCCGGGAATGGGCGCAGGCGCGGTGGCCAGAACGACGAAGAACGCAGCGAGGCCACCGATGATCGAACCCCATCTGACCGCCGGGGCGGTGGTCTTCTTCTCCGTGCTCGGCGTGGCGGTCTTCGTGGCAGCGACGATCGGAGCGGCGGAAACATTCACCGGCGGTGGTGGCCAGGTGAGTTCGCCCTGATGCACGACGGTGATGGAGCGCTGTACGACCTCGTCCAAGTCGAGAACGAGCTGACCGTCCTTTTCAGGGGTCATCAGCTTGATCAGGTTGACCAGGTTGGTGGCGTAGAGCTGCGATGCTTGCGCAGGCAGGCGACTGGCTAGATTGGTATAGCCGATTATCTTCACGCCGTTCGAGGTCACAATTGTCTCGTCCTTGACGGTGCCCTCGACGTTTCCGCCGTTCTGCGCGGCCATGTCGACGATGACCGAACCGGGGTTCATCGACGCGACCATCTCGGCGGTAATGATGCACGGCGCCGGCCGTCCGGGAATGAGCGCGGTGGTGATGATGATATCGACGTCGCGCGCCTGGTCGGCGTACAGCTTGGCCTCGAGCGCCTTATAGTCGTCGCCCATTTCCTTGGCGTAGCCCGTCGCCGAGATCTCCACGTCGGCGGTGACGATCGGGAGGTAGTCCCCGCCCAGTGACCGCACCTGGTCAGCCACCTCGGGACGTGGGTCAGTGGCCCGAACAATGGCGCCTAGGGAGCCGGCAGCACCGATCGCGGCCAAACCGGCTACCCCGGCCCCGACGACGAGCACCTTTGCCGGAGGCACCTTGCCCGCGGCCGTCACTTGGCCGGTGAAGAAGCGGCCGAACTCATGGGCGGCCTCGATGACCGCGCGGTAGCCTGCGATATTCGCCATCGACGACAGCACATCCAATGACTGTGCCCGCGAGATGCGCGGCACGGCATCCATCGCCAAAGCCGTAATGGGACGTCGCGCTAGATCCTCGACCAGATCCGGTCGCAACGCCGGCGAAAGGATCGCTATGACCGTCGCGCCGCGCTTCACGTGGTCGAGTTGCGCGCGCGTGAGGGGGTTCACGCTCAGAACGATGTCTGCGTCCCCGATCGAGCCGACGGTTGCGCCTGCATCCGCGAACGCGTCGTCGGCAAAACTGGCGGCAGCACCCGCGTGGGGTTCGACCACTACGTCGTACCCCAGCTTCAGCAGCGCGGCCACCGTGGTGGGGGTCGCTGCGACCCGTGTCTCCCGAAGTGGGGCTTCATTAACGACACCGATGATCATGGATCTTCTCTCTGCGAAAGGTGCAAACTCGTCGCCGGCGACGAACCACCGGCCAGGTTTGGCGAGCCTGCACCAGGAGGTTCTGCCCCAGCCGGCTTTCCGTCGTCGACGTAGCCTTGACGTCGCGGGTGGCAATACTCGCAGTGATTATACCTGTATTGCACGCAAATGACTGTTCAGCGGCGCCTCGACGTGCATATTACATGGTAAAAGCGCCTTAAGGCTGTGTGACGTTGACCCCGCGCGAAGGGCTATGAGATGGGGTGGAAAGACCGGCATGGAAGGGTGGTCGTGCCCACGGGGATGTTGAACGGGAGGAAGCCGTCCGACCTCGCGGTTGTTGGACACCCGCGTCGGCCTGCTGGATACGGCCGGGGAGAAACTGCCGCTCGTACTGTCGGATTACTGCTCGAAGCACCGCAAACCTACTGAGCCGGCGCAGACTAGCGGTCGCCAGCTGCCACCTGCTCGACGCAACACCAGTCGGGTGGCGCTGACCGCGCCGAAAATTTGGCCAAGCGTTACCAATCCCTCAGACGCAGGGTTCGGTTCTTGCTGAGCGTGCCGATGGGAGTGTTTCCGACGGCCGGCCGAATGCGGCGTTGACTTTTCGAAGCCGGTTTCACACCGGTTAATATGATGACAGGCCTTGGTGCCGGTGCGAATAACTTTGCTTCGTGTTGCATTCAAGGGTTAAAACTCTTCTGCTGTCGACCGCCAGTCGCGGAAACGGGAGCCGGTGTGGCCGTCCGCTGGACCGCCGCCCTCGTGGTTGAAGCGCGATGAGCATCGGGGTCACATGACCGGTTTCGTCGGCAGATGGTGCTGGCGAAGACGCGAGCGGTGCCTTGCCTCGACCAACTCGCCCGCAGCTTGCGGTTTTTGCCGCCAAGTAACAGTCACACGCCAAATGGGGTGTGATGTACCGTCATTGACGGTCCTGGCGGGCTCGGAAACTGCTCGGTGTCTCGCCATACCAGCGGCGGAACGCCTTCGAAAGACCTGCAGCGTCGTGATAGCCGAGTTTGTCGGCGACCGCTTCGACAGTGAGCGCAGAGTCGGCGAGCAATGTCGCAGCCTGAGATCTACGTATCTCGTTGATGAGGTTGCGGTACGACGTGCCTTCCGAAGTCAATCGTCGGCGCAGTGTTCGGACATCTATATGGAGGGCGTGGGCGAGGTCCTCCATAGTCGGCGGGCTGTCCGGTGTAGCCACGATCCGGGCCCGAATGCGTTCGGACAACCCCCGGCCGCCGCGGCGGCGTTGGATCTGTGACTCGAGGGCGCACAACAGATCGCGGAAGGTTTCCGGATCGGCCTGAGCGGTAGGAGAATCGAGCACGCGTCGATCGATGTGGAGCATCGTCCGCTCGCCGCGCTTGATATGAAATCCGGGCAACGCGGCGCGTAGGTGATTGATCGCTACGTCGCCGAGGGCTGCCTGGATCTGCACCCCATTAGTCCGGCCCGTGACTAGCGGCCAGGCGCGGCAGAAGGTCGTCAGGTCTCGCTCGACGATCAGATGCCGAATGTCAGCCGGGATGTGGGCGTCATGGAGCAGCACCTGCTCATGCGAGTTGTTCTCGATGTAGATGGGTTCGACGAGGGCGAAAGTCATTCCCTTCATGTCGATGCCGAGCCGCACCGCTTCACGCACCGATGACGCAGACATGAGGGCCAGACCGAGTGTTCCCAGGCACGAGAACGATAAGTGGCGTGCGGACGCGACACCAAGTCCGGGCACCTGCCCCAACAGAGTCACCAGGTTTCGAGCTGCCTGCAATTCGTCGCAACCATCGACCTCGAATCCAGGAAGCTGGAGATCGCCCGGCGTTAGCGCTGTCGCAGCCAGGACGGCTGATTCGCTCAGACCGTGTTGCAGCCCTACTGTCACGAGCCCGCGGGTTGTAGCCGAACCGCGTGGGAAGTTGCACCACAGGTCAGTGCGGGACCTGCGCCGTTCGATCTGATCCAGACGTGTTGCCCTCAGCATTGTCGGGACGGTCATCGAATCGTGCCGCCCTCTGTGTGTGCACCTCGGCATGAATTGCGCGTGCACCGCGCGTCGCTGGATGCCGATAAGGATCGCGACAGGAGGAAACTGTGGTCCACGCAACCAAGGATACGCTATATGCGTTGTAGTGGAGCGATTATTCAGCGCAAAGTGGAAGTCTGCTCGATTGAGC
>NZ_LRRB01000005.1 GCF_001646865.1 Aldersonia kunmingensis
GATGCCCATAAGGGTGTTGGCGTCGACCCTCTTGAAGTGGTCGAAGATCGGCGCGCCGTTGTAGACCATGGTTGCCGTGACCTCGCCGCGGAACTCGATGTTCCACAGCGTTGCTTCGCCATTGCCCGTCTTCTTGTCCGAGTACAGGTTGCCGCCGGCGTCGCGGCAGATCAGCGGCTTCGCGTCGAAGGCGCTGACGAACGTCTTGCCGAACCACTGGCTCGCGATCAGCTGATCGTGCAGGCGATGACCGGTGGCGAAGTCGTCACCCTTCCACTCGCCGAGGATGTCCTCGGCGCGGGCGGGGGCGAGCCGGGCCCACAGATCGTCGAGTTCGGCGGGCGACACCCCGGACTCCTGGGCGCGCAATTCGTCGAACTTTTGGCGGGCAGCAGTTGTGGCAACCATGGCTATGGACTCTCTCACTCGACCGGTAGCGGGATCAATCCGATGTGGACATTGATGGACGTCCAACTATAGGATGGTAGACATCCTTAACTCGCAGGCGGCCTCGTTTGGCAGCCCAGCCCATGACGCGAATCAAAGAATGGATGGACCAATGGTTCGACAACTGACGCACTTTGTCGGTGGCAAGCACATCGAAGGAACCTCGGGCCGCTTCGCTGACGTCTTCGCCCCGAATACGGGCGAGGTCCAGGCCCGCGTGCCGTTGGCGACCACCGCAGAGGTGCAGGCCGTCATCGCCAACGCCGCCGAGGCGCAGAAAGAGTGGGCGGCGTTCAACCCGCAGCGTCGCGCACGCGTGCTGATGCGCTTCCTCGCCCTCGTTCAGGACGAGATGGACTCGCTTGCGGAGCTGCTGTCCTCCGAGCACGGCAAGACCGTGCCCGACGCGAAGGGCGACATCCAGCGCGGCCTCGAGGTCATCGAGTTCGCTACCGGTATCCCGCACCTGCTCAAGGGCGAGTACACCGAGAGCGCCGGCACCGGCATCGACGTCTACTCGATGCGCCAGCCGCTCGGTGTCGTCGCGGGCATCACCCCGTTCAACTTCCCGGCGATGATCCCGCTCTGGAAGGCCGGCCCGGCGCTGGCGTGCGGCAACGCCTTCGTGCTCAAGCCGTCCGAGCGTGACCCTTCGGTGCCGCTGCGCCTGGCGGAGCTGTTCATCGAGGCAGGCCTGCCCGCCGGCGTCTTCAACGTCGTCAATGGCGATAAGGAAGCGGTCGACGCGCTGCTGCACGACGAGCGGATCAAGGCCGTCGGCTTCGTCGGCTCCACCCCGATCGCGCAGTACATCTACGAGACGGCGACCGCGAACGGTAAGCGCGCGCAATGCTTCGGCGGCGCGAAGAACCACGCGATCGTCATGCCGGACGCCGACCTCGACGATGTCGCGGATCAGCTGATCGGCGCCGGCTACGGCTCGGCCGGTGAGCGCTGCATGGCGATCTCCGTCGCTGTGCCCGTCGGCGAGGAGACCGCGGACAAGCTGGTCCAGAAGCTGACCGAGCGGGTCCGCAAGCTCAACATCGGCCGCAGCGATGAGAAGGGTGTCGACTTCGGCCCCCTCATCACCAGGGAAGCCGTCGAGCGCGTCACCAACTACGTGCAGATAGGCGTCGACGAGGGCGCGGACCTTGTGGTCGATGGCCGCGGCTTCAAGGTCGAGGGCGCGGAAGACGGGTTCTTCACCGGCGCAACGCTGTTCGACAAGGTCACGCCGGAAATGCGGATCTACAAGGAAGAGATCTTCGGCCCCGCCCTCATGGTTGTGCGCGCGCACGACTACGAGGAGGCGCTGCGGTTGCCGTCCGAGCACGAGTTCGGCAACGGCGTTGCGATCTTCACCCGCGACGGTGACACCGCGCGTGACTTCGCGACCCGCGTCCAGGTCGGCATGGTCGGCGTCAACGTCCCGATCCCGGTGCCGATCGCGTACCACACGTTCGGTGGCTGGAAGGCGTCCGGATTCGGCGACCTGAACCAGCACGGCCCGGATTCGATCAAGTTCTACACCAAGACCAAGACGGTCACGCAGCGCTGGCCCTCCGGACTCAAGGAGAACGCCGACCACTTCGTGATCCCGACCATGGACTAGGCCCATGTTCCAACTGAGCGACGACGAGCGCGCGATCGTCGAGACCGCGCGCGACTTCGCCGACGAGTACCTCGCACCGAACGCGGTGGAGTGGGACGAGACCAAGCACTTCCCGGTCGACGTCCTGCGCAAGGCCGCGGGACTCGGGATGGGCGGCATCTACATCCGGGAGGACGTCGGTGGGTCCGGCCTGCGCCGCCTGGACGCGGTACGGATCTTCGAGCAGCTGGCCACCGGCTGCCCGGCGATCTCGGCGTACATCTCGATCCACAACATGGCCACGTGGATGATCGACGAGTTCGGTTCCGACGAGCAGCGCCGGCGCTTCGTGCCCCGGCTCTGCTCGATGGAGCTGCTGTCGAGCTACTGCCTCACCGAGCCCAATGCCGGGTCCGACGCCGCAGCGCTGAGCACGAAAGCGGTGCGCGACGGGGACGACTACGTGCTCAACGGCGTGAAGCAGTTCATCTCGGGTGCGGGTACGTCGGACATCTACGTCGTGATGGCACGCACGGGTGACACCGGCGCCAAGGGCATTTCGACGTTCATCATCGAAAAGGACACGCCTGGGCTGTCTTTCGGCGCGAACGAGAAGAAGATGGGCTGGAATGCCCAGCCCACCCGGCAGGTCATCATGGAGGACGTGCGCGTTCCAGCCGAGAACCTGATCGGCGCCGAGGGCAACGGCTTCCGGATCGCGATGGCCGGGCTCAACGGTGGTCGGCTCAACATCGCCGCCGCGTCGATGGGTGGGGCGCAGTCGGCTCTCGACCGCACCGTCACCTATCTCCGCGAGCGGAAGGCCTTCGGCAAGCGGCTGGTCGACCAGCAGGCGCTGCAGTTCCGCCTCGCGGACATGCGCACCGAGCTCGAGGCTGGTCGCTCACTGCTGTGGCGTGCGGCCGAGGCGCTCGACCGCGACGCGGCCGACAAGGTCGAATTGTGTGCCATGGCAAAGCGATTCGCCACGGACGCCGGCTTCGAGGTCGCGAACGAGGCGCTGCAGCTGCACGGTGGCTACGGCTACCTCAGCGAGTACGGAATCGAAAAGATCGTGCGTGACCTGCGGGTGCACCAAATTCTGGAAGGAACCAACGAGATCATGCGAGTGGTTATCGCGCGAGCGGTGGTGGGCGCGGCATGACGGAGGCGCAGACCCCCGAGCCCGAAGTCATCATCGAAAAGCGGGACGGCATTGGCGCCATCACGCTGAACCGTCCGAAGGCCATCAACGCGCTCAACCACGCGATGGTCAAGGAGATCACCCCTGCGCTCCAGGCGTGGGCAGAGGACGACGAGGTTCGCGCGGTGGTCGTCACAGGCGCGGGTGACCGCGGACTGTGCGCCGGCGGCGACATCGTCTCGATCTACCACGACGCCAAGGCAGGCGGTACCGAAACGCCCGACTTCTGGCGCGACGAGTACATCCTCAATGCCCTTATCGCGCGCTACCCGAAGCCGTACGTCGTGGTGATGGACGGCATCGTGATGGGTGGCGGCGTCGGCGTTTCGGCGCACGGCAGCGTCCGGATCGTCACCGAGCGCTCGAAGATCGGCATGCCCGAGGTCGGCATCGGGTTGGTGCCGGATGTCGGCGGCACCTACCTGTTGCCGCGCTCGCCGGGCCAGACCGGTACGCATGTCGCGCTCACCACCTCCACGATGGGTCCGGGTGACGCGATCGCAATGGGCTTCGCCGACCACTTCATTCCGGTCGCCGACGTCCCGGACTTCCTCGATGCACTGCGCACCGATGCCGTCGACGCAGCGCTCGGGCGTTTCGCCGCGACGCCGCCGGAGGCAACGCTGCAGTCGCAGCGCGGCTGGATCGACGAGTGCTACGCCGGAGACGACGTTGAGGAAATCGTGCGCCGCCTGCAGGCGCATGGTGGTGAAGCGGCCGGCAAGGCCGCCGAGCAGATCCTGGGTAAATCGCCGATCGCGGTCAAGGTCGCGTTGAAGTCTCTGCGTCGCGCGGCGGCCCTGACGACGATCGAGGAGGTGCTCAACGACGAGTACCGAGTATCGCTGTCCTGCTTCGGATCTCACGACTTCGTCGAGGGAATTCGGGCCCAGGTGGTAGACAAGGATCGCAATCCGCAGTGGGTGCCGGCGGACCTGGCGAGCGTCGCAAAGAGCGACGTCGACGCGTACTTCGCCGACCTTGGTGATCGTGAACTCGGCCTGCGGCCGCCCGCAGTCGCCGGTGAGAAGGGACGGCAATGACATCTGCAGCTCCGGCCGACACCACCGTCGGCTTTGTTGGTCTCGGTCACATGGGCGGCCCGATGGCCGCCAACCTGGTCAAGGCCGGTTATCGCGTCGTCGGTTTCGACCTCGCGCCCGCAGCGCTCGAGCAGGCCGTGAAGGACGGCGCCTCGGTGGCGGATAGCTCCGACGCCGCGGTCGCCGACGCCGACATCGTGATCACCATGCTGCCCAGCGGCAAGCACGTGATCGACCTCTACAACGGCGGTCTGCTCGCGGCTGCCAAGCCCGGCACGCTGTTCATCGACAGCTCGACAATCGACGTCGCGGACGCCAAGACGGCGGCCGACCTGGCGCACAAGGCTGGTCACCGCGCCGTGGACGCGCCGGTGTCCGGTGGTGTCGCGGGTGCGGCGGCCGGAACTCTTGCGTTCATGGTGGGTGGCTCGGCGGAAGACTTCGAATCGGCCAAGCCGCTGCTGGACGTGATGGGCGCGAAGGTCGTTCATTGCGGCGACAACGGCGTCGGCCAGGCCGCGAAGATCTGCAACAACATGGTGCTCGGTATCTCGATGATCGCGATCAGCGAGGCGTTCGTGCTCGGTGAGAAGCTCGGCCTTAGCAACCAGGCGTTCTTCGATGTCGCGTCCAATGCGTCGGGCCAGTGCTGGTCGCTGACCAGCTACTGCCCGGTGCCGGGGCCCGTGCCGACCAGCCCTGCCAACAACGACTACGAGCCCGGTTTCGCCACAGCCCTGATGGACAAGGACCTCGGTCTGGCCGCGAATGCGCTGCGTGCCAATGGGGTCGATGGCCAGCTCGGGCTGCACGCCGCCGAGATCTACAACCGCTTCAAGCAGGAGAACGGCGGCAAGGACTTCTCCGCTATCGTGACGGAAATTCGTAACCGATCGGGAGAGTCTGCATAGTGAGCGAGTTCGAAACCATCCTGCTCGAGAAGAAGGGCCGAGTCGGGCTCATCACGCTGAACCGGCCGAAGGCGCTCAACGCGCTGAACAGCCAGGTGCTCGACGAGATCGTCGTCGCGCTCGACGATCTCGAGGCGGATCCGGGTATCGGCGCGATCGTCATCACCGGTTCCGAGCGAGCCTTCGCGGCCGGCGCGGACATCAAGGAGATGCAGCCGCAGTCCTACATCGACATGTTCATGGGGGACTTCTTCGCCCGCTGGGACCGGCTCGCCGCGGCGCGCAAGCCCACCATCGCGGCGGTCGCCGGCTACGCGCTCGGCGGTGGCTGTGAACTGGCGATGCTGTGCGACATTCTGATCGCGGCGGACAACGCCAAGTTCGGCCAGCCGGAGATCAACCTCGGTGTCATCCCGGGCATCGGCGGCTCGCAGCGGCTCACCCGTGCCGTCGGCAAGGCGAAGGCCATGGACCTCGTCCTGACCGGGCGCAACATGGGTGCCGAGGAGGCCGAGCGGGCCGGGCTGGTGTCCCGGATCGTCCCGGCAGATCAGCTCCTCGACGAGGCGATGAAGGCTGCCGAGACCATCGCGGCAAAGTCGTTGCCGGTCGCGATGATCGCGAAGGAAGCGGTCAACCGCGCGCTGGAGACGACGCTGGCCGAGGGCGTGCGCTTCGAGCGTCGCGTCTTCCACTCACTGTTCGCGCTCGAGGATCAGAAGGAAGGCATGGCGGCCTTCGTCGACAAGCGGGAGCCGGACTTCAAGCACCGCTGATTCGACTGTGGAACGAATGCGCGCCCTTGGGTGAAATCACCCGAGGGCGCGCATTTTTCTTGTCTGCGGGGCGTTCTGAAAGGGTGCTAGGTCCACTTCGTCGACTGCTCGCCGCTGTCGAAGTCGCCTGCGGCGCGGCGCAACTCGGCCAACGACCGAACGAGTATGTCGATGCGCTCCTCGGCGAGGCCGGGGACCGCGAAGACCCGCTCGTTCAGTTCCTTCGTCGCTTTCAGCGCGAGTTCCCGTCCCGCCTCGGTGATTTCGATCAGTGTCGCGCGCCGGTCACTCGGGTGCGGCACCCGCTTGACAAGGTGCGCCGCCTCGAGGCGGTCGACCGCATTGGTGACGCTGGTGGGGTGAACCTGTAGCCGCGCACTGGCTTTCGCCATCGGCAGAGCGCCAACCTTCGAGAAGTTGAGCAGCATCAAAAGCTCGTAGCGCGCGAACGTAAGTCCGGTGGGCTTGAGCACTTCGTCGACCCGGGCCATCATGATCTGCTGTGCGCGCATGACCGAGGTCACCGCGGCCATTCCATCCGCGACGTCGCCCCAGCCGTGGGCGGTCCACTGACGGTGGGCCTCCTCGATCGGGTCGAGTGGTAGCGGTTGGCTTGGCATGCCTCAATAATCGCACGCAGGCGATTTTTCGTGGTCACGCTGCCCGCGATAGTGCTTCCGGCTATTGCCGATCGACCTTCTCGGTGTCGCGCCGATGCGCACCGGCTTGCCGCTCATCTGTTGAGGTGCGTGAGTCCTTGTGGTCCACGCGCGGGTCGATCTTCGCGGCGCGCTCGAACTGCTCATCGACGTCCTTACGTGCTGCGGCAGCGTCGGCTTGCAGACGATCGGCCTGCAGGGACTTGGCGGCCGCATCGGCTTCGGCCTGTTTGGCGTCCGCCGCGGCCGTTGCGGCCCCAGCCTCACGCTGCTTGGCCTCGGCTTCGCGAAGCATCGCCTGCTGGCGCAGGTCTTCCGCCTTCGCCACGCGACGTCGGTGGCTGCTGCGGCGCGCTGCTATAGCGATCACTGCGAGAACGACGATCACGGCGACGACAATGACGGCTATGAGTACCGCGTCCATTGGTGGGCTCCTTTGCAGGTTGTGATGCGCGGATACCCGTAGGAGAAACCGGCAAACGCCGTGCTTTCGCTCCTGCCGATCGAAAGTATGGGCAGCGAACGAATCGGCTGGCAGTGTCGTCTGCACTGCGGGTGTGGCTGAGTGGCTAGGCACCGGCCTGCAAAGCCGTTTACACGGGTTCGAATCCCGTCACTCGCTCGCAGTGGACCCCCAGCGTGGGGGTCCTTTTGCTGGTTCGTTTCAGCAGGTCAGAGGCCTGGCGGTGCGCGCAACGCACCACCTTTTGCGCACCGCCAGGCACTAACCGATCACCCCTTGAATACCTGCGGCGGAGGTACAGCGGAGGTACGCGGGGTACTGCTCGAACGCCTGTGCGAAAGGTTTTTACGCCTCGGTGGGCCGGCGAGTATCCGCCTCGCGCCGCGCAGGGCCGACTAGCCCGAACTATGTGACAAGGCGATGTGCTGAAAGCGCATCTGACATGCTGCTAACCATGTCCGCACAGGTGCCGTCGTACTACGACCTGCTCTGGCCAGCACTCCAAACTGTTATCGAGCTAGGCGGTTCGGCTTCGATCGAAGAACTCGATGCCGCCGTCATCGAACGCGAGGGCCTGTCGCCGGAGGTTCAGGCAGTCCTGCATTCGGGCGGGCCATCGACAGAAGTGCAGTACCGACTCGCCTGGGCACGCACATATCTCAAGGGAATGGGACTGCTCACCAATAGTCAGCGCGCCGTGTGGAGCGTCACCGAGCAGGGTCGGGCGGCAACCGAGAATGAAATGCGGCCTCTGCACACCGCATTCGTCAACGAGTCACGTAAGAAGCGAGCCAAGAAACAGAAGCCAGCTGTCGCGGCTGGCGCGCAAGTCCCTGAACAGGGAGCGGACGCGAACGCGGAATCCGAATGGAAAGAGGCCCTCCTCGATACCTTGCTGAAGATGTCCCCGGCTGCGTTTGAGAGGTTGGCGCAGCGTCTATTGCGGGAGGAAGGCTTCGTCAACACCCACGTTACGGGGCGTTCTGGTGATGGAGGCATAGACGGTCAGGGCGTCTATCGGTTGTCGTTGCTGTCATTTCAGGTCTTCTTCCAATGCAAGCGATACGTAGGAAGTGTGGGGTCTGGTGCCGTGCGTGACTTCCGCGGTGCGATGGCCGGTCGCGGGGATAAAGGGTTGCTAATCACGACGGGCACGTTCACCAGTGATGCTCAGGCCGAGGCGACCCGCGACGGTGCACCGCCGATCGACCTGATTGACGGCGCCCGGCTGTGCGATCTCCTAAAGGACAACCAGATTGGAGTCACAACCACGAAAAGGTTGGAGGTAGACGTAGCGATCGACGCGGGTTATTTCCTTTCGCTTGAGCCGAAATCTGCGTAGCGCGCTGGCAGCGCACAGCACCGCGCCCGGTGTCTCCGATCGCACCGGGCGCGGACTCGGGGCAGGCCGATCCCCCGAGGCTTACGGTTTGAGCTTCCGTCCGGCCGAGGCAGTGCGGGCAGCACGGCGGCGCAGCCCCGCAGGTGAAGCAAGCCGCCCGTGTCCGGCTGGAAATGGCGGCTGACCGCATGGCGAAGAACCTTCTCAAGATCGCGGTGGACGACGATGTGGCCGACGGCGTGAAGCTGGCCGCTACCCGCGACGCGCTGGACCGCGCGGGCCTCGGCGCGAAGACGGCGGTGGAAGTGGAAGTCGGCCCGACCAAGGCGTACGAGCAGATCCTGGCGGCGGCGGTAACGGGCGGTAGCCGTGCCGACAGCCGCTCGCGCCGGGGCTACCCCGACGAGGGCGACATCGGAGCCGGCGACACCGGAGCCGACAACAGCAACCTTTGGGGCGCAACGGAACTGGACATCATCGACGCCGAGGTGGACGCCCGAGACGTCGGAGGCGTCGAGGCGGCACCACGCCATCGCGAGACCCCGGCCTCACCGGAGCCCGAGGGCTTGATGCCGCTGGAGCAGGCGCTCAGCATTCTCCACAACGCGCCGCAGCAGTAGCCGCGTGGCAACGCCACGGCAGCCGTAAACGGCCCTGGATTGCCCCGTAGCGGCATGGGCTTGCCCCAGCGGTGCCCACGGGTACCCCCGGTACCGGCACGGCGCAGCGGCGCGTCACGGCAGCACCACGAACAGTCAAGGGAGACAAGAATACTCGGTGTCAAGGAACCGTTGACGAGGGTAAGCTTGGGGGTGTAAGGGGCGTCACCAGCCTCGTGTTGCTACACCCCCACGGGGCAACTGCCCCAAGGTCAAACTTCCAGGGAGAGAACAGGTATGCGGATAATCGGGTACGTGCGGGTCAGTACCAAGGCGCAAGGTGACGACGGGTGGGGCCTCGCGGCTCAGCGAGAAGCGTTGGGGCGCTGGTGCGATACCAACGGGCACGAGCTGTTGACCGTGACGATGGATGCGGTCAGCGGGGCCAAGGCGGACCAGATGCACGGCAGGTCTGTGGCCATCGCCGCGATTGAGAACGGCGTTGCCGACGTGCTGCTGGTGCGGGCACTGGACCGCGCCACCCGCGACCAGCTGGACGCGGCACAGCTTTTCAAGCGGGCAGAGCGCTACGGGTGGCGGCTGATGGACTGCAACGGTGCCGACAGCGGCGACCCGAGCCAGCGTTTGGTCGCGGACGTGCGACTGGCCGTAGCAGCCGAGGAGCGCCGCAAGATTGCCGAGCGCACCCGCGAAGGACTTGAAGCGCAGCGGCAACAGGGACGAGGCAGGCTGATAGCCCCCGCGACCCAGCGCCGCATCCAGGTGCTGCATGCGGCAGGGCTCGGGGCCAAGGCCATCGCCAATCAGTTGACGGTAGAGGGCGTACCAACCGCCACCGGGGGCGACACCTGGCATTACTCCACCGTCCGCAGTGCGCTGAGGCGGCTCGGCCTGACGGCAGCGGCGCAGGCGGCGGCCTGATGGCGCACGTGCAGAAGCGCACCAACGGCGACGGCAGCACCGTCTACGTGGTGAAGTGGCGCACGCCAGACGGTAAGGGGCGCAGCAAGTCCGGATTCCGGACGAAGAAGCAAGCGGAGGCTTATGCGAACGACCTGGACCACAAACAGAACCGAGGCACCGCGTACGACCCGAGCGCGGGCAAGTTGCCTTTCCGAGAGGCGGCGCGGACGTGGCTGGAAAGCCGCGTAGACCTGAAGCCCCGTACGCGGCAGTCGTACGAGTACATCCTCAGCCCCACAGCGAGTCTCGATGCCACATTCGGCGGGTACGCGCTAAACAAGATCACCCGCGAGGGCATCGCCGCGTGGGCGGACCAGCGGGTACAGGCCGGTAAGCGCCCCAGCACTATCCGGCACGGGTACTTCGTGCTGAAGCAGGTGCTTGACCAGGCGGTAGCCGATGGCCGCATTCCGTCGAACCCGTGCGCCCATGTCAAGCTCCCGACAGACCGCACCGCCACGGCTGCGGTGTCGGCCGGCGGCTCCGCTCTCGCCAAGGCCGCGCGCCGGACACCGGATGGGGTGGTGGACCTGGCGCAGTTCCTCACAGCGGAGCAAGTCGCTGCCCTCGTAGAGGCAACGCCGTGGCCGTACGACGTGCTGGTGCACCTGGCTGCGTGGTCGGGGTTGCGGGCTGCCGAGCTGGCCGGGTTGCAAGTTGGCGACGTGCACCTGCCGTCGCCAAGGCTGACAACCCGCCCCGGCTCTGTTGACGTGCAGCGCACGGTGTTGGTGAAGTACGGGCCGCTGGCAACACCGGAAGCCAAGACGCCGGGTCGTCGGGCAGGCGAAACCAAGCCCGAGGTCGTCTACGACACGCCCAAGACCAGGGGCAGTCGGCGGCGGGTACCGCTACCGCCGCCTACGGTGGCGGTGCTAAGCGACTACCTGGCAGCGCATCCATTTGGACCGCGCCGCAACGGCAAGTTGAACCCCGGACCACGATCCGAGCGCACCGTTGTTTCCGGCGAGCCGATTACGGCCCATCAAGCCAACAGGCCGCAAGTCGCCGGTGCATACCAGCGGACCCCGCGTGGGGCACAGGATGACGGCTGCCGAGCAAGCCGCGCGGCAGCCGGTTGAAGGCGCGCAGGCCCGGCTGATCCTCGATTGGAAAACGCCTGTGTTGCAACGCAACTTCTACGGCGGGGTGTACCGGCCTGCGCTGTTGCGGGCCAACCTGGCTGGTGCCGGGATTGCGCCTGGGTGCACCTTCCACAGCTTGCGGCACACCTACGCCAGCCTATGCATCGCGGCGGGTATTCAGCCGTTCATGCTCAGCAAGTTCATGGGGCACGCCAACACCAACGTCACGTTGGGTGTGTACGCGCGCCTGTTACACGACGACCACTCCGAGGCAATGGCTGCGCTGGGCGCGATAAACGCTCCGGCAGCGGAGAACGTAGTGCGGTTGCGAGGCTAGAGCCCTAGAGCGCCCTTGCCGAGTGCGGCTATCATTCCGCCGAGTGCTCCGATCAATACCTTTGAAGCGAAGCTGTCGTTTTCCGGTGAGTCGCCAAGAATGACTTTTTCTACGCCATAGTGGGGATCTTCCTCTTGTCGTTCCAGGTCGCCGGAGACTGCTTCCACTATTTCCTCGATTGTCAAGGTGAGATCGCCAATTATTGGGCCCGATTGAACGGAAGGCCAATCAATTAGCGGCGGGCCAGACGTCGGAACCATCGAGTTGAGAAGGACGAGTTCTGGTCGGCCACTGTAGGCCCATTTTCCCTCGGTGTAATCCTCCAACTCTTTCCGCATTTGGTTAAACGCAAATGAATCAAAATACCAGTTCAGCTCATTACTGGCCTGACCTGTAATGTCTTCCATTCGAAGCCTTTCGACGGCACTTACAAGCTGCATACGTGAGTCGGCGTTTATCGCTCGCTTGGAGTTGTAATATCCGGGGAAGAAGAGATCCCACGTGTCTCCAGTTCGAATATCGAAGTAGTCCCGCGAATGTCGAAGTGTTTCAATCGGTGCAGTCCGCGGCTGGGCGAATACAAGTGCTACAACGCGCGGTGTCGCGACCGCCCGGTAATCGATCATCTGACGGTCGGTGCTTTCGGTGGCTATTAGGAACTCTGAGAGCGGCTCGCGGTCGCGTCGCTTCGCAAAGCGAATTTGTTCTCGGTGGCGCGCCGCTTTAAGGCGTTTGCGTTGGAGTTCTTGCTGATGTCGCAGCCGACCAACTACGGACCATGCATTCATGACCGGCGGCAGTGGGCCGTCCCAGGATGTGATCGCAAGCATATCGTGAGGCTACGCAACGTCCTGGTTGTGGATGTGGAGATTCACGCGCGCCGCGCTGGTGCCGGGGGTGTGGAGTCATCGGAGTGGCGGTGGTGGCCCCGAAAGGGTCGCATCTACCTCTGGTGATAGTGCAGCCGACAACTTGCATCGAACCCGTAGCCCCGGCTCGGGATGCTGGTCGCCGCCGCGCATGGAGGTACGGCGGAGGTACGGGTCGAGCCAGCGAACCGAGGGCAACCCCACGAAAACGCTGTTACCAGTGCAGATAAGCCTCTCTAGTTACCGCCAGCTAACGGCTCAACCGGCCTGCAAAGCCGTTTACACGGGTTCGAATCCCGTCACTCGCTCGCAGTGGGCCCCCAGCTTGGGGGCCCTTTTGCTGGTTCGTTTCAGCAGTCAGAGGCCTGGCGGTGCGCGCAACACCCCATCTTTGCGCACCGCCGGGCACCAACCGATCAACCCTTGAATACCTCCGGCGGAGGTACAGCGGACGTACGCCGCCGAGCCCTAGAACAGATCGTCGAATAGGCCCTACGCCAATTCAGTGGCCCCTACGTCAACCCATTGGTCAGTCCCAGCAAGCGGGATCACCACCCATGGACAAAGGTCCGCAGGGATCCAGTCACGAAAGTATGCTCGAGCCGTTGTTCCAGAGGTTCGCGATGATGTTTCCCGCAATCGCCGAAGCGTTAAGCCAAATCCCTAATGGTGTCGACGGATCAACCGACCCCGTCGAAGGGATGGTGCCGTTAAGCCAACCCCCTAATGGTGTCGACGGATCAACCGACCCCGTCGAAGGGACGGTGCCATAGGCCATGTGTTCTTGGGGCAGGGTGGTCGCTGCGGCAGGTCCGGCCGCTGCGATGAGGGCGGCACCAAGCACAACGGTGGCCAGGGTCTTGCGCATACGTTCTCCATATCTGCGAACTTCACCCAGGGGAGGTGAATTCGAGGCGCAGTATGTCCGAAGAATCCTGGTCTGTCGACCATTAAGGCCGACAGCATCCACCGAGAGAACGCGCTGCGTGGGCGTTTACACGGGTTCGAATCCCGTCACTCGCTCGCAGAAAGGGCCCTGCCGACCAAGGTCGGCAGGGCCCTTCACGTTGGGTGACTCAGTACTCGATCAGTCGATCGAGCAGCCCGAGATCGGCTTGTCGGCCAGACGATCCATGAGGTACGGGATGACCGGGCCGGCGTAGCCGTCGATCAGTTCGGGACCGAAGTGACCCGGAATCGTGGTGCCGGGCAGGATCGGCGGCAGTTCGTTGGTCCGGAAGGTCACCGTGGCGTTCTTGTCGCACCAGTCGTTGGCGAGTTGGCGTGCCTGGCCGTACGGAACGGTGTCGTCATTGCGGCCGCTGGTGATGAGCACCGGGGCCTTGGGACGCAGGTTGCCGATCCGCTGGTCGGCGAAGACCTTTGCGGACTCGGGGATCTCTTTGAGGTGAGCTGCGAGCGAGCGCCCGTCCTTGGTGAGGGTCGTTGTCTTCACGAACGGCTGCTGGAGCACGATGTCGCCGATGCAGCCCTCACTGGCCTTGTTCAGCACGGCGCGGCCCTGGGGCGAGACCGTCTCGTCGAGCGCGCGCTGCAGCTCCGGGTAGCGGGCGACGAAGCCGTTGATCGCGTACCCAATAGCGGCACCGATGAGCGCGCCGTCGATCCGGTCGATCACTGCGCGCAGGTCGGCAGTCGGGCCGCCGGCCCAGACACCCTTGACGTTCAGTTCCGGCGCGTACTCCGGCGCCAGCTCGGCCGCTGCGGCGGTCGCGCCGCCGCCCTGCGAGTAGCCCCAGAACAGCAGCGGGGTCTCCGGTCCGTACTTGCCGAGCTTCTGCGCCGCACGCGCGCCGTCGAGCACGGCGTGTGCCTGTTCGCGGCGGTTCGTGTAGGTGTGGATGCCGGGCGTGCCGAGGCCGACATAGTCGGTGACGAACACGCGGGCGCCCAGTGCGTGCCAGGTATCAACGGAGAGCGATTCCTGGCTGGCCGACAACGACAGCTTCTCCGGCTGGAGGGCCAGACCCAGGGACAGCGCGACCGATGCGGCGCACTGGTCACCCTGGCCCATCGTGCCCGGGGCGACGATGACAGTGGGACGCGGACCGGGACCCTGCCAAGGCGTGGTCGCCTCGACGTATACCCCGGAAACGGCGACCGGCGAGTCGTCCTGCAGACGCGAGGTGTACAGGACCTTCTGCGCGGGCACCGGCCACGGCCCGATCGGCGGCGCGGCGATCACCTGCATCGGTTCGGTCTTGATGATCGAGCCGACCGCGGTGTCGAACTGCGCCGGCGCGTAATAGAAGGCGCTGACCGGATTCGCAGCGGCCTGCGGCGCTCCAACAGCGGCGGCCACGATTGCAGTGGTGCATGCGAGTGCGGTGGCGAACAAGGTCCGGCGGCGGCGCTGTAATCGGTTCTGCAAGTTGACTCCCCTTTGGCAGCACCCGGGCACCGTCGCACGAGTGTCGTGGCCGACTCGGAGTCCGCGATCATGGCGGGCGCCACAAATCGGCTACCGGAAAGTAACAAGACGCGTGTCTTGTTATCTACCTGTGACCTGGAGTTACCTAGTGATCTTGATCACAGCGACGAGTTTCGCGATGCCGCAGCGCCGCCCGCTGGCCCTCTGGGGCTGGGTGATGGCCAAGGTGTTGCTCGGGACGGGTTGGCGGACCGGACATTTCGTCCGGGGTTCGCAGAATCCTCGGCTGGATTTCCGATATTGATCAAGACTTGAAGCGTTAACGGCAGCGATCGATCCCGTAGCGAACGGCGGGCTATTAATCGATTTCCAATTCAATTTCATTGCTGCCCAATGCCTCTCCTCCGGCGGAGTTCCTTATTCGAGTCGAACATGATGCGGTGCAGTCGAATTCGGCACACAGCGTTTCGCGCATTACAGGACTATGCCGGGAACAGCAAATAACAATCCTTATGGCCGATATGAGATGTACAGAAGTTCCTCGGGTCGTTGGCCCAATGCCGTTCGGCTACGGTTGCGCACGGGTCGGGGGGCCCGCCGCGAAAGTCTCGGCATTGCAGGCGGTCTCGAACCGAACTGGGGGGAGCGTTGGCCATCAACAGAATCGATCTGCCCGTGCTTCCTGCGCCATTGTTCGGGCCGGCGATGGGAATTCAGGGATTCGCGCTCGTCCTTTTCATCACGTCGGATGCGCTTCGCCCCGCTGCGGTGGCCCTCTCGGTCCTTTCGCTCACGGTGCTCGCGATAGTGCTGATGTTGCACGCAATCAGAGTCGTGTTGTACCCAAAGCAATGGACGTGTTCTGTTCATCTTGACCAGCCACGCCGACCTCGGCGGCGTCCGCAGCACCGGTTTCTATGTCAACGAAGCGGCCCACCCGTGGAAGGTTCTCACCGACGCCGGCTACGACGTTGACCTGGCTTCGGTCAAGGGCGGTGTCCCGCCGCAGGACGGCCGCGACGTCGACGACGCCGGCCAGAACGAGTTCCTCAGCGACCCGCGGATCGCCGCCCAGTTGGCCAATACCCGCACCGTTGCGGACTACAACCCGGCCGACTTCGACGCTGTGCTGTAC
>NZ_LRRB01000178.1 GCF_001646865.1 Aldersonia kunmingensis
AAGCACTCAGTCGTCCCGCCGAGGGTTGCGATGGTTCACGTCGGCTGCCGGAGGTTCTAACACTGTCGGGAAGGGGAGGGCGGCGTCTACGACTTGCGTCGGCCCGAGACGTGTCCGCTTCGGACAAGAACGTGCCCTCCATGAACATGGTTCGCCACGTAGGGGGTTCGTAGCCTCATCGGAACGTGCTGCGAAGCACCCCGCTCATCCTCGCGGTGCCGAAGGTTCACGTGTCCGCCTCGGAGTCATCTTGCCCGCGGAGTTCTCTTACTTCTCTGACGCAGCCGACTAGCTTCGCCGGACCGTCGCCAGTTGATGAGACGAAGGCGGGTGACTAGCACATCGCATCATCGGTTCGATTCCCTACACGGACGCACAAGCAAGAAGGAATGACTATGGGCAAGTTCGACGGCCGGGTCGCGATCATCACCGGCGCAAGCAAAGGACTGGGCAAGGGCATCGCCCAACGATTCGCGAGCGATGGGGCAACCCTGGCGATTTGTGCGCGTGGGCTCGACGCGTTGGAGACGACCGCCGAGGAACTCCGCGCGCGGGGTGCCACGGTGCTGGCACGGGCGGTCGATGTCAGCGACAAGGAACAGGTGCAAGCCTTCACCGAGGAAGCCGCGGCGCTCTTCGGCCGTATCGACATCCTTGTGTGCAATGCGGCGGCGATACCGCACCCGGTGCCGCTCGAAGACTACGGCGACACACACTGGGACGAGGCTCTAAGTGCGGGCGTGTCGGCGACTTATCATATGATGCGTGCTGCGTTCCCGTACATGAAAGACCACGGTGGGCGCATCGTCGCGATGAGCTCGATTGGGGGCTGGCGAGGGGTCAAGGGGGCCGGCGGTTACGCTGCGACCAAGACTGCGCTGGTCGGGCTTGTCCGCGTTGCCGCGAACGAGTGGGGAAAGTACGGGATTACCGCCAACTGCGTTATGCCGATGGGTATGTCGGACGCCTGGGCCGGGCTACTCGCCACCCTGCCGCCGGATACGGACCCCTTCGCGGCGGTCGGCACGCGCCGCAACGCTCTTGGCTACGCCGGCGACCCCGAGCGCGATATCGCTCCTGCGGTCGCCTTTCTGTGCAGTGACGACGCCCGGTACGTCACCGGCGCTCTCCTGCCGGTCGATGGCGGCCTGAACGATCTCGAGTAGATCTGGGCTTTCTCTCAACGCGAAGCGGCTGCTGATGACGCGAAGGCAATTGGGCCAGAGGCGCCAATTGCCTTCGTCGAGGCGGCTATCGCGGTGACACTCGACGTCGCAGCGGATTCGAAGGTGGCACAGCGAGGGCAAGCCATGATGGGGGCGAACCGTCAGCGATTATCGACGCGAAACGTGCTACCGACCGCACGCGTCGGGATTGATGACAGATTTGCCGGGGTTCTGGACAGATGGGCTACACGAGCCACGACCACGCGTAGGTGTGTTTCGTTGTGGCATAGGTTTCGAACGTTTCGGTACGTCGAAGTCCCGGGATCTGGGAAATATCCCTGACCAGGTTGGTGATTAGTCGTTCGCGGCTGTCCGCGACGACGACCGCGATGAAGTCGAATTCGCCAAGCGTGCGGCTGAGTTGCACGACCTCTTCGCGCGCGACGAGAGCGGATGCGACTTCACCTGCGCGTCCGTCCTGCGTCTTGATACCGACATACGCGTGCGCGCCCATGCCGAATGCAACTACATCCGAAACCGCTTGAATACGAATGACATTGTCACTGAGTAGTCGTCGGATTCGTGTGCGAACTGTTCCTTCGGATACATCCAACTCGCCCGCAATGCTGCGATTGCTTCGTCGCGCGTCGGCCTGCAGCTTATGGATGATTGCGATGTCCAGTTCATCGACTGTATCGCTCGGCACAGCGTCGGGCATCGAGCCCGGATCGACCGACAGGAGCGTCCACTTCGAGTCGAACTTCAAAACGTCCAGGGCGCTGTGCCCCCGAACCTCGTCTACTCCGGGAATCTTGGGCAGGGCTTCACCGAACAGCTGTGCCAAGTGTGCTCTGTCGCGCGCGAGAATGGGTGCTATCACATCGTGCCGGCCAGTCGAGATCGTCACCGCGACGACCTCAGGAAGGCTCGCGACATCGGCCCCGACCGCGAGGGCGGACCTTTCGCTCACGTTGAGAAACGCGAAGGCGAACTCCCTGTGTCCAAATATTCGCAGGTCAGTTACGGCGACTACTCGCATGATCGCGTTCTGCTCCATGCGTCGGATTCGCGCCGCGACAGTGACCTCGTTGACGTTCAATGCCTGGGCGAGCGCACGATTCGTTTCGCGGCCGTCAACGCGAAGTCTCTCGACAAGCGTGCGGTCGAGATCGTCGAGAGGCCCTGTGGGCGCAAGGGGGGGTGTGGCGACACCGTCCGCGCGAGACGACGCGTCCTGGTTGCCCGCATCATCGCTCGTCATATTGCGAGTATCGCAGACGCCGTAGGTGCGGTCCTGGAAGTCGGACCCTGGCGTCGCGTGGTGAATGCGCCCCTTCTATTGATGAAATCTCTGCGATAGACGCGCGGACGTGAGAGTGAATGACTACGCATAGTTGACCAATATAGGCACAAATGACATACTCTGCGTATAAAATGTCGAACATGACTGATTGTCTTGCTCAGGTGCGGGTCCAAGGAGGTCGCTGTTAGATGGCGTCGATGATCGAGTCGAACAGTGCGCTGTCGTCGATTAGGCCAGCCGCAGGGCGAGTGCGTCCAGGGGACCCCGTGATGGGTCGGGGAGCTGTGGTCGAAAATTGCCGGACGTGGCGAATTGAAGGTTGATTAGATGCGAGGAACGCTACGAAGCGGTAGTAACCAGCGACTATCGGTTGTGATCGTCGGGACGGGGTTCGGTGGACTCGCGGCGGCTATCGAGCTGAGACGACATGGATTCACGAACCTTCAGATGTTCGAGCGTGCGGAGTCTGTCGGGGGTGTTTGGCGCGACAACCAATACCCTGGTGCGGCATGTGACGTTCCGTCACCCATCTATTCGTTCTCGTACGCTTTGAAGCCCGACTGGTCTTCGCTGTTCGGCAGGCAAGGTGAAATTCAGCGGTACCTCGAGCAGGTCGCCGACGAGTTCGACCTCCGGCAGCACATTCGCTTCAACTGTGAGGTTGTTGCCGCGAAATTCGACGAGGTCGACGCGATATGGCGGATCGAGCTAAATTCAGGTGAGATTGTTCACGCCGACGCCTTGGTGATGGCGACTGGCCAACTCAGCCGACCAAAGATCCCGTCGGTCACGGGCATCGACAGGTTTGCAGGCCCGGCGTTTCATTCTGCCGAATGGGATCATTCCGTAGATTTGACCGGCAAGCGGGTGATCGTCGTGGGCAGCGGTGCCAGCGCTATTCAGATCGTTCCCGCAATTGCCGACCAGGTGTCGGAACTTACTGTCGTGCAGCGCTCCCCGAACTGGGTAATCCGGAAGAGCAAGCGTGTCCACGGCCCGATAGCGCGATTCGTTCTCGAGAAGTCACGCGCGATGCGGAAGGCGCATCACATCCTGCTGTTTGTCGGATACGAATTCCGATGGCCGCTGGTGTCTCGTAGAGCTAAGTTGATCCGGCTCGCCTCGGAGTGGTGGTACCGGCGCGTCATACGAGCGCACCTAAAGGATCCAAAGGTAGTGCGTGCCGCGACCCCCGACTACACCATGCTGTGTAACCGACTGCTGCTGTCGAACGACTGGTATCCAACGCTAGCGAAGCAGCACGTTCATTTGGTCGGATCCGCGGTCGACCGTGTGGTCGAGGACGGACTTATTACCGCGGACGGGCGCTTCATCGAAGGCGATGTCATCGTGTGGTGCACTGGCTTCAAAGCGAGCGAATTCCTTGGGCCGATCCGCATCTCCGGACGTGGAGGTATCGAGCTGAATGATGTTTGGAGGCACGGTGCGGAGGCATACCTCGGAATAACGGTCCCCGGATTTCCCAACATGTTCATGATGTTCGGACCGAACACCAACAGCATCACGAATTCGATTGTGTTCTTGCTCGAACGTCAGGCAGCGTACGTGCGGAGGGGCCTCCAACAGATCGTTTGTGCCGGTGGAGGATGGTTCGATCTGAAATCCCTTGAGCACGAGCAGTTTCAGGAGTGGTTGCAGGAAAAGTTGAACGAGACCGTATTCACGGATTCGTGCCCGGGTTGGTATACGAACAGCGAAGGTAAGGTCACTGCGATGTGGCCGATGTCCCACCTCACGTACGCGCGGAAAACTCGACGGTTCGACTCGGCCAAGTACGATCACGGGTTCGGTCAGGTCAGTTCGTCGGGCGATGTCGATGCGCTGGGCACGGTGGATCGTTCGCTTCGCGAGCACTGAGTCCCGAGGCTCACATGATCGCCGGCAGGCGCGTTGTGCACTCGTTGGCCGGAGGGTTGGTGGCTAAGTGTGGTGAACGATGCTTGGGAACGCGCTGCCTGAACGTGAACTCTGTTGCGGTGCGGGATGGTTCAGTAACGCCGTCAAATCTCGAGCGCTCACGACCACGGAGGCGTTGACGCCGGGCACGCCCCTTGACGCCAATCTCGGAAGTGCAGGTGTGCTAGCGAGAGACTGACTAAGTGCAAATTACGTGTGGGAATCCATGTGTAATTTATCGAGCGGCATCGTTGCTCGGGCAGTGAAACAACGAAGTTCCAGCTGTCTTCTTGGTGAAATTACTTCAATCATGATTACTCACTCGAAGGAGCTTTAATGGAACGCGCAAATGGGGACGTCGATCTGCTTCATCCACTCGATGCTGGGTGGCTCTGGCTCGAGTCGAAAACAAATCTAATGCACGCATCGGTTTTAGGCATGTTCCGCGTCCCAACCGATGATGACAACGTTTTCACGAACCGCCTGGTAGCGGACCTGCGGACGTACGAGACTCCAACTGATCCTTACGATCGTCGATTGGCCACGTCGACTCTCGCGCGTATGTGGCCCCGGTGGGAGCATGTGACGACGCTTGATACCGAATATCACATTCAACACGTCACAATACCCCGCTCGGAGAATTCGCAAGAACTGCTCGAATATGTTTCGCGTCTGCATAGCGTGCCACTCGATCGATCGAAACCGTTGTGGGCACTGTACGTAATCGACGGGTTCGAGCCCGGGCGGTTTGCGTTGTTCGGGAAGCTGCACCATTCCATCGTCGACGGGATAGGTGGAGTTGCGCTGTTGCAGCAGTGGTTTTCCACGGATCATGCAGATGTGGGAAAGCGGCCCGCGTGGGCTGTTGATCCCGCGCGCCAGCGGAAGCTCGCCACACGGACTACGGAGTTCGATCGCAAGCTGCGGCTGGTGTACCCAGACGCGCACCGAAGCTACGGTCGCGAAATTCGCCGTGGTGCGGCAGCGGCGGGCCGTGCGTTCAGAGCGGTCGGTTTCGCCGCGACCGGTGTGTCAGCAAAGCCTTGGTCGGCGCCTGTGACGGCTTTCAACGATAAAATCACCGCGAACCGTCAAATCGCCACACTATCGTTCTGTATGAACGACTTTCGTGCTGTCGCCCAGGCCTCCGACAGCACCATCAACGACGTGCTGCTGACTGTGTGCGCGTCGGCGCTGCGTGAATACCTGACGGAACTGGGCCGCGTCCCGGATAGATCGTTGATCACGAATATCCCTGTTTCCGTTCGAGGAAACGGTGGCCTGAGGAGCTCCGGAAACGCAATCACGTGGGCAATGATGGACCTTCGAACGGACATCGCAAATCCGAAGCAACGTCTCCTCGCGATCTCGGACGCTAGTCGATCGATGAAGTCCCGTCTCGGCGAGATCCGCGGCGTCGCGCTGACGGTCTACACCCTTCTCGTGACGAGTCCTATTCTGGTGCAGCGTATCCTGAGACTGAGTGGCCGTAGGCGCCCATTCTTCAATGTTCCGATTTCCAATGTTCCCGGTCCGCGCGAACAGCTATATCTGCGCGGTGCCGAACTGACAGATCTTCACGCGATGACCGTCTTGTACGACGGGCAGGCATTGAACATCGTGTCGCTGTCGTACGGTGACCGACTCGAGGTCGCATTGACCACGTGCAGCGACGTCATCTCAGACGTCGGTCGAATTCGGCAATACTTCGAGCGGGCGTTCGCTGAGTTGTCAGACTTGTGTTCTGCCGCCACCGAATGTTAAGCCTCCTCGCCCACCCGATGATCTGACGAATTCGATAGGAACCAGTAATGGCACACACTCTGAGAGGCCGAGTCATCGCGATCACCGGCGGATCGCGCGGGATTGGATTTGCAATCGCCCGAGAGTTCATACGGAATGGCGCGAAGGTTGCGATCGGCGCAATAAACGACGAGCAGCTGAAAGTCGCCGCCGCGGAACTTGGCGTACCCTGCTATTCGACGCTCGACGTGACGAATCCGGAGTCTTTTCGCCGCTTCATCGATACTGTGACCGAGCAACTTGGGCCGATGGACGCACTGGTCAACAATGCGGGCATCATGCCGGTCGGAGCGTTGGTCGACGAGGACGATGCGCTCAGCCGGCGTGCACTCGACGTCGACGTTTTCGGCGTCATCGTCGGTACGAAGCTGGCTCTTCAGCAGATGATTCCGCGGCGCACGGGGCACATCGTTAACATCTGTTCGACGATGGGGCAGGTCGCCCTTCCCGGAATGGCGACGTACAACGCAAGTAAGGCGGCGGCGCTAACTTTCACCGACGCGGCTCGGTTGGAGCACCGAGCCAGTGGCGTCGCGGTTTCCTCGATTCTTCCGGGCGCCGTAAACACGGAGTTGGTTGCGGGACTGGACGGTTCGGTATCGCTTGCGATCCCGGGTACTTCCAGGAGGCTCACGATCGTCAAGCACGTCGAGTCGGAGGACGTTGCGAGGGCTGTCGTCGCAACGGTGGCGGGTGGTAGGTCGCGACCCCGTGTCTACGTTCCGCGCCTGGCCGGCGCGCTCATGTCTGCTCAGCGAATTCTGCCGCTGCGCGTTGCAGAGACATTGAATTTACGCATGGGCGGCGAGAATGCCAGCTTTGCGGATCAGGACGCGCGCAGCACCTACCGCCGGCGTATTGGTTTCGAATAGGGTATTCACGGCAGTCGTTTCATATAGGGGCTGAAACGGACGACATTGACCATCGGGAGTGTATCGGTGGTCAGAACGCCCGGTATCGAGCGGATTCGGTCGGCGACAAGCTCAACCAGGTGCTGATTGTCGTTGGCCGTTACTGTAAGCACCACATCTGCCGACCCCACTGTTGTCGCGAAGAATACCGTTTCCGGTATGGCGGTGGCCGTCTCCTGGATGGACTTTAATTTCGTCCGGTCCACCGACATGGCAATAGTGGCGACGATGCCTGCCAATCCCAGCGAGATCGGTTCGGCCATGGCGACCACACGGCAGAGGCCGGTGGCGTCGAGCCGGTTCATCCGTGTTCGGATGGTGCCCTCGGCAACCCCGAGGTCACGTCCGATAGCACGAGACGACTGACGACTGTCGGATACGAGCGCCTGCATGATCTGAACATCGAGTTCGTCGACGTCGATACGCGGTGCCGGCAGCCGAATCGGTGGGACGTTTCGCGCCATAAAGAATTGTCTGCCATGGTCGGTGATTGCAGTCTCGCTGGAGAGGTCGAGAGCGATCTCGCCGATACCGTCGATCGCCGGCAACTCGTCGTTGACGAGCGAGTGCAGTTCCTCGCGATCGTGGACTAGAAAATAGGCCACGATGTCATAAGAGCCGAGTACCACTGCTGCAGCTTCGCAATTCTCCAGCTGACCGACGCGCTCAGCGACCTGGGTGGGAGCTCCCTGTGTCCGTATGCGGGCGATCACGAACCATTCGAAACCCGCCATCTCCCAGTCGATCAGCGCGGTGAAGACCAGACTCCCGACGGACATCAACTTCTTCAGGCGGATGCTGACGGCGGATTCACTGATACCGGCACTGTGTGCCAGTTCTCGGTTCGTGGCGCGGCAGTTCTCCAAGAGTTGTCCGATAAGCATTCGGTCGACGGAGTCGGCGATTGCAGATGGTCCGTGAACGCTGTTGGGGTAGCCCGCCTCGACGGTTGGAGTCGTACGGTCTCGGAGCCGGTCCGGTAGCACTGGGGGAACTATTCGCGCGCGGTCCGCGGCCGATTGTGTCACTGCAGGGCCTCCTTTGAGGTCACGACTGATCACGATAACCAACTGCGAGGTCCTCGTGTTGCTTCAAGCACCCAGCGATGTGCAGATGTCACTATTATGCGCCTTGAACGCATCAATGCCCAGCAAAAATCATCAGTGACTACGCAATCTTGACATTTGTGCGTGATCGGCGCCATAGTGGATAACAGGAGGAGGTTCATTACCTCCGATCCCGTCATCCAAGTCGGGTGCGAGTCGTCTTCGGCGCAGCTCTCTGGCTGTCGGAGCGGAACTTGCCCCCCAGCCGAAGGAAACGGAACGCCTGATGTCTCTGATTCGAACTCGCCGAGCACGACCACCGGTGATGTCTCAACTCGGGGTGTCTTCGACCATCGCGATCGTTGGCACCGGATTCGGCGGCCTTGCGGCCGCGATCGAATTGAAGCGGGCGGGGTTTGACGACATCACCTTGTTCGAGCGGGCGGACGCGGTCGGCGGAGTGTGGCGGGACAACACGTATCCGGGCGCCGAGTGTGACGTGCCCTCTGCGATCTATTCGTTCTCGTACGCTCTTAAGCCCGACTGGTCCGCACTGTTCGGCAAGCAGGATGAGATCCGCAGGTACTTGGATTCTGTCGCCGACGAGTTTGGCATTACAAAGCACATCAGGTTCCGGACGGAGATCACGTCCGCTGAGTTCGACGACGACGACGGTCGGTGGACATTAGGCGTGGCCGGTGGCCCCCCGGAGATCTTCGACATCGTCATTATGGCCACAGGTCAGCTCAGTCGGCCCAAGATGCCGACCGTCACGGGCCTGGAGACGTTCGCCGGCGAGTCGTTTCACTCAGCGCTGTGGCAGCACGACGTGGACATCGCCGGCAAGAAGGTCGTCGTGGTCGGCAGCGGGGCCAGCGCGGTGCAGGTAGTTCCCGCGATCGCCGACCAAGTCGCCGACCTCACCGTGGTCCAGCGCTCGCCCAACTGGGTGATGTGGAAGAGTCGCCGCCGCCCTGGCCGACTGCAGACCGCGCTCATGCGCCGCTCGCAACGTCTCCGGACCTTGCACCACAACATTCTCTTCTTGGCGTATGAGTCGCGGTACCCGCTCGTGCTGCGTCTTGCCAATCCGGTACGGCTGCTTTCTCAGTGGTGGCTGATCCGCACTATCAAAAAGAACCTCAGCATTCCTGACGAGGTCGAAGCTGCCATCCCCAGATACAAGCTTATGTGCAATCGACTGCTGCTCTCCAACGATTGGTATCCGACGCTGGGTCGAGACGATGTCCACTTGGTGGGGTCCGCTGTCACTGAGGTCGACGCCGACGGCGTCATCACCTCCGATGGTCGCCACATAGACGCCGATGTCATCATCTGGTGCACCGGATTTAAGGCAAGTGAGTTCCTCGTACCAATTTCGATCACCGGTCGTGGTGGGGTGGACTTGCATCGCGCATGGTCGAGTGGGGCGACGGCCTATCTGGGGATGACCGTTCCCGACTTCCCGAATTTCTTCATGCTCTTCGGACCCAACACGAACAGCATCACGAACACGATTGTCTTCCTCCTGGAGCGACAGGCGGCCTATATCCGTCAGGCGCTCGAGCATCGGGAAGACACGGGCCTGCAATGGCTTTCAGTCAGTCACGCGACCAATAGCGCTTTCCAGAAGTGGCTGGACGAGAAGATGCATCAAACGGTCTTCACCGATGGATGTCCTGGCTGGTACACGAACGAGAACGGCAAGGTCACGGCTATGTGGCCGGCGTCTCACCTTGCATATGCACGCGCGACTGCCCGATTCGCCCCCGCGGAGTTCGACCGACAGCCGATTGAGGCGGCCGTCGAGACCCCCATCGGCGCAGAGTCGCCAGCAGAGGAAGAGAGTGCACAACCGATGCCCGACGCCCAGAACGCAGCCGCGGACACCATCTGCAGCGTTTTCGACCAGACTGTCCGGAAGCATGGGGAGCAACGTGCGCTGAGCACGCCGGATGGGTCAGAGTCTTACACCTACGCCGAGTACCAGAAAGCAGTACGCGATGTTGCGGCGGCACTATATGGGCTCGGAGTTCGCCGCGGCGACACGGTCCTCCTCATGTTCGAGAACCGACCCGACTTCCACATCGTCGACCTGGCGGCTGTCCATCTCGGCGCAGCGACGTGCTCGGTCTACAACACCGCGCCCGCCAGGGACATCAAGCACATTATCGGCAACTGCGCACCCAAGGTCGCGGTGTGTGAATCGAAGTTCCTGCCGACCCTGACCGAGGCCACGGCGGGACGAATTCCGCTGGTGTCCACCGGCGTTGCCGGCGAGGGACATCTCGCTCTCGCAGACCTGGACCGACCCGAGAGCTTTGATTTCGAGAGTACGTGGAAGGCAGTCGATGCCACCGACGTGTTGACGCTTATCTACACCTCCGGGACGACGGGTACGCCAAAAGGCGTCGAGCTGACTCACCGCTCGATGCTCGCCGAGGTCTACCTCGCCGCCGAGTTGCTCGAGATGCGAGCCGGTGATCGAGTGCCTTCGGCCATGCCGATGGCGCATGCCGCGCAGCGCTGGGGTACGCACTACAACGGAATCGCTTTCGCGCTGGACGTCGTCTGTATTGCCGATGTGCAGCAGCTCGTGCCTGGGCTGCAGACGATCCAGCCGCACATCTGGGGAACCGTGCCACGTGTGCTGGAAAAGATCGTCGCAGCGTTGTCTGCGAAGTTCGCTGCGGAGCCGGATGAGCAGAAACAACAGGCGATCTCGTGGGCTTTGGAAATCGGTCAGAAGGTGGTACTCGCCCGGCGTGAATCAGCCGAACTCCCGAGTGAGTTGGCCGAGGCCTACCCGAAGGCGAAGCCGGTCCTCGACGGAATTCTAGCTGCGCTCGGGCTTACGAATCTCCGGTGGCTGATGGTCGGCGCCGCACCGACGCCGCCGCATGTCCTGCTATTCATGGAGGCCTTGGGACTCGACATCGTCGAGGTGTGGGGGATGACCGAGCTTGGCGCGGTTGCGACAATCAACCCGATCGGCGAGCAGCGGGCGGGCAGCGTCGGCAAACCGCTACGTGGGGTCGAGATCGCTATCGCCGAGGACGGTGAGGTACTCGTCAGAGGGCCGATCCTGATGCGCGGTTACCACGGCGACCCGCAGCGCACCGCCGAGACGATCGACGGCGATGGTTGGCTGCACACCGGAGACATCGGCGAGCTCGCTGACGGGTACTTGCGCATTGTCGATCGGAAGAAGGAGCTGATCGTCACTGCTTCGGGAAAGAACATCTCACCTCAGCGTGTCGAGGCGACGATCAAGGGTGAGAGTTCACTCGTTGGCTCCGTCGTGGCGATCGGTGACTCACGACCGTTCATCACCGCGCTTATTGTGCTCGATCCGGAGGTTGCCGCGGCCAAGGCGGCCATCCTCGGAGTCGAAGCAGTGGATCTGCGCGGTGTGGCAGAGCACCCGGACGTCGTCGCGGAGATCGATGCAGCGATCGCGCGCGCAAACGCGCAGCTAGCCCGCATCGAGCAGGTCAAGCGCCACAGCGTGATCGCAGACATCTGGATGCCAGGTGGTACCGAACTGACGCCGACGATGAAGCTGCGCCGCCGCCCCATCGCGGACAAGTACGCATCGGTGATTGAGGACCTGTACGCACCTTCGAAGGCCGTCCGATGACGGCGGATCTCAACGGCAGAGCTCGCCCCGCGGAGGTATTCGCCTCTGTCGAACCCGCAACGGGCACCGAGGTCGCGAAGTTCACGAATATGGGAGCTGAAAGCGTTGCCGAGGTGGTTTCGACAGCACGCGACGCCTCGGCGCTGTGGGCGGCAGGCGGCTTCTCCGTGCGACGACGAGCGCTGCTGGCATGGGCCGGCGAGTTGTCCAGGGCCTCTGACAATCTCGTCGATCTCATTCACCGCGAAAACGGCAAGCCACGCGACGATGCGTACATGGAGTTGGTTATCGCCCTCGAACACATCGGGTGGGCCGCACGTAACGCACACCGCGTGTTGTCTACGCGTCGGGTGTCGAGTGGTCCGCTCATGGCCAACTATCAAGCTCGGGTGCGTTACGAACCCTACGGCGTCGTCGGTGTCATCAGTCCATGGAACTACCCACTGTTCGCACCGATCGCACCGATCGCGTCCGCCCTGGCGGCCGGCAACGCGGTAGTCCTGAAGCCCAGCGAGTATGCGACGGCGGTGGGACAGGAGTTGGTCGCGGCGTTCCACCGTGCCAATCCCGGCCTGGATCCGGGGGTCCTCTCGCTGCTAACCGGACTGGGCGACACCGGTGCGGCTCTCGTCGATTCTGGGATCGACAAGCTCGAGTTCACCGGGTCACCCCGGACCGGTCGCATCATCGGTCAGGCCTGCGCGCGCAGCTTCACACCTGTGGTGATGGAGTGCGGCGGTAAGGATGCGCTCATCGTGGCGGCAGACGCCGACGTGGAGAAGGCAGCCGATGCGGCCGCATGGGGCGGATTCAGCAATGGTGGGCAGACCTGCGTAGGCGTGGAGCGGGTGTACGTCGACCGCTCGATCTCCCGAAAGTTCATCGAGACGCTCACCCGACGTCTCGCGACCGCGCGCGCAGGGAGCTCCGACTCCACGTACGGGCCCATGACACTTGAGAATCAGGCCGACATCGTACGGCGACATGTCTCTGAGGCAGTGGCGTCGGGAGCGCGGGCGCCACTGGGTGGCGTCGATCGAATCCGCGGTCGCATGATCGACCCGGTGCTGCTGATCGATGCTGACGAGGACGGACCAGCCGTCCAGGAGGAAACCTTCGGCCCGACACTCACCGTGAAGGTCGTCGAGTCCATCGACGAGGCCGTCGACCGGGCGAACGGCACCCCGTTCGGGCTCGGTGCAGCGGTGTTCTCACAGTCGCACGGACAGCTCATCGCTGATCGCCTTCGGTGCGGAATGGTGTCCGTGAACTCGGTCCTTGCCTTCGTGAGCATTCCGGCGCTCCCATTCGGCGGGGTCGGCGCCAGTGGATCTGGCCGAATCCATGGAGCAGAGGGACTTTTGGAGTTCAGTCGCACGAAGTCGGTCGCGACGAAGCGGGTCGAGCTCCCAGGGCTTAACGGGATGCTTCTCGAACGTGCACCGATGACCATTCCGATCCTGAAGTTGATGACCCGCAGCCGCTTCTCGTGGCGCAGAGGAGGCGTGCGATGAGTACCACTCAGGATTTCTCTCATTCCGCCATCACCTCGGCTTCCCCGAACGCAATCGCCGAATTGATCGCGGATTCCGAAAGGTGGAGTCGGTGGACCCGACCCGTCATCGCTCAGTCACGCTGCGAGAGGTGGGGGGCGCACAGCACCAGCGGTATCGGTTCGATCAGACGAGTGGGACTGGCGCCAGTATGGATTCGCGAGTTGGTCACGGATTGGGATCCGACGAGTCACCAGACCTATACCGTCCTCACCCCCCGCATGTTCAGTCGCTACCGAGGAAAAATTGAGTTCACCGCGGCACCTGATGGAAGTACTCGGGTCGTGTGGTCGGTCGATTTCGAACCGCGTGTTCCAATGACCGGACGGGTGCTCAAAGCAGGGATGTCGACTGTCATCCGACTGCTGCTCGCGCAACTCGCAGCCGAGGGTGAGCGACACGCGCAGACACTGCAGCGGGAGGTCGGGCGGTGACCGTACGCCACCTCGAGACCAAGGCCACACGGTCCGGCGAGCAACCCCTGAGCGGCAGAACCGCACTAGTCACGGGCGGCTCTCGAGGAGTGGGTGCTGGAGTTGCGACCGAACTGGCCCGTCTAGGCGCCGATGTGGCGATCACTTATAACCGTCGAGCAGAAGACGCCGATCAGGTACTCCAGTCCCTCCGCAGTGCGGGCGTCGCGGCAACCGCGGTGCGATTCGACGCGCGAGACAAAGAAGGTGCATCGGCTCTCGTCGCGAGCGTTGTCGCCGACCTCGGAGAAATCGACCTCTTCGTCAGCAACGCCGGAATCGCCAGTCGCGGTGACTCGTTGGCCGACAGCTCGCTAGAGGAATTCGATCGACTGATGACCGTCCACGCATGGGCGCCGATCGCGGTGATCCAGCAGCTACTTCCAGCGATGCGGTCGAAGGATCGCAGCGACATCGTGGTCGTGTCGAGCGCGATCACAGACAGCCACCCTCCACAGACTGCGCCCTACGCCATGGCGAAAGCTGCGATGGAATCCGCCTGTCGTGTGCTTGCCCGCGAAGAAAGAGAACACGGCGTGCACGTGAACATCGTGGCGCCCGGTCTGGTTGCCACGGACATGGGTCGACGACTGGTGGGCGCACACGATAACGATTCGACCATGTCGCTCGCGGCCGCCTCGAGTCCCTTCGGTCGGGTGTGCACGCCCGAGGATATTGCGTCGGTCATCAGCTTCTTGGTCAGTCCGGCAGCTGGATACATCACCGGCGCGAGGGTTCCGGTGGACGGCGGCGGTAGCGCGCCCACCGTCTACTGAGATCCACGAACAACCGAGAACATCGAACACGTCACGACGATTGGAGCACCATGACCAGTGCAAAGGCAGACCCCCGGCGAATCGCAAAGCCCATCCCGGCGACGGAAGACGGCGCACCAGATGCGGCAGAGTGGGCGCTCGGCCCGGGGTCGGTCTCCTGGACCATTTTCGAAGACCCCACTGTATTCCTCGTCGGGCTGCTGCGTGAAGCGATGCTCCTGACTCTCCACCCCGATTTCGCTGCCGCCGCGGTCGATCACGACAGCTTCGGCGACGATCCCATCATGCGGTTCCGGCGCGTCGCGATGTACACGTACGGCGCGACCTACGGGACCACGGCGGACGCCGAGCGGTTCAGCGCGATGGTGCGACGCACGCACACACGGATCACCGGTACCGAGCCGATGACGGATCAGGCATACCGAGCGCACGCCGAGTACGAATTGACGCTGACGCAGGTGATGTTGGTGGATTCCTTCCGCGCGACCTATGAGGCGATCTATGGAGAGCTCTCCGGAAGTAAGCGGGACCAATTCGTCCGCGAGCAGAAAGTGCCGGCCGCGCTACTGGGCGTTGACCCGGCCCACATGCCTGACACATTCGGCGAGTCCGTCGACTTTCTTGCCCACGCTCGCGTGAAGTTCAACGCCGGGCTGCAGGCGCGCGACATCCTCGAACCGTTCAGTCGTGGGACGTACCCTCGCGGAACGGTTTTCGGTGACATGCCGTTCTACTACAAAACGCCCGCAATGTTCAGCATCCGCGCGATGGCGGACATGGCGATGTCGACCATGACTGCCGAGGAGAGGCGGCTGATATCGATCGATCGACGCCCCAAGCTCGGGTCGGCCACAGCCGTTCGCGTGTCGTTGAAGGCCCTGTCCGCTTTC
>NZ_LRRB01000173.1 GCF_001646865.1 Aldersonia kunmingensis
TGGCAGGAACGGCAGCGCCGCCTGCGAGCAGTTGAAGGCGCCCAACAGGTGGACCTCGTACAACTTGCGCATGCTGTCGGCGGACGTGGCGCCGAACATCGCCGGGTCGGTCACACCGGCGTTGTTTACCACGATGTGGAGCTGGCCCGATCCGAGGCCGGCGGCGCGGGCTACGGCCGCGTCGGCCGACTCCCTGTCGGTCACGTCGAGACCGGTGCTGTCCGCCTTGCCGCCGTTGACCGAGATCCGCTCTGCGACTGCGGCGGCCGCCGCCGGATTCACATCCGTGACAAGCACGGTGGCGCCGGCGTCGGCAAGCGCCTCAGCCACCGCGGCACCGATACCACCGGCGGCTCCGGTCACCAACGCCACACGGCCGGTCAGGTCGAACAGCGATTTCTTGTCGGACATCTAGTAGCTCCTCGGCATTCCCATGACATGCGATCCCAGGAAGTTCAGAATCATTTCCTGGCTGATCGGCGCAATCTTCATAACGCGCGCCTCGCGGAAGTACCGCGCGACGTTGTATTCCTCGGAATAGCCCATGCCTCCGTGTGTCTGGATCGCACGGTCCGCCGCGGTGAACCCGGCATCGGCGCACAGATATTTCGCGGTGTTCGCCTCACGGCCACAAGGCTTTCCATTGTCGTAAAGCCAGGTCGCCTTTCTCAGCACCAGTTCCGCGGCGTCCAGGTGCGTAAGCGAATCCGCCAGCGGGAACTGAACGCCCTGGTTCATCCCGATCGGGCGGTCGAAGACAACACGTTCGTTGGCGTAACGCACAGCCCGGTCGAGCGAGACGCGGCCGAGGCCGAGCGCCTCGGCGGCAATCAACATTCGCTCCGGATTCAGCCCGTCGAGCAGGTACTGAAAACCCTTGCCCTCCTCGCCGACGCGGTCCTCGACGGGAATCCGCAGATCGTCGATGAACAACTCGTTCGAGCTCACCGCGTTGCGGCCCATCTTGCGGATCGGCCGGACATCGATGTGGTCCCGATCGATATCGGTGAGGAAAAGCGTCATGCCGTCGGTCTTCTTTTCGACCTCGTCATAACGCGTCGTGCGGGTCAGCAGCAGAATCTTTTCCGACTCCATCGCCTTCGAGATCCACACCTTGCGACCGTTCACGACATAGTGGTCGCCGTCGCGGCGCGCGAACGTGGTGATGCGCGAAGTATCCAGTCCCGCACCCGGTTCGGTAACACCGAAGCAAACATGCAAATCGCCGGTGGCGATCCGCGGCAGCGTTCGCTGCTTGAGTTCGTCGGAACCGTGCACCACAACCGGGTGCATACCGAAGATGGACAAATGGATGGCCGTGGCGGCATTCATGCCACCACCGGACCGCGAGACTTCCTCGAGGATTATCGAAGCCTCGGTAATGCCGAGACCGTGTCCGCCGTACTCCTCGGGGATCGTGATTCCCAGCCAGCCGCCGTCGGCCATGGCCTTGTAGAACTCGTGCGGAAACTCGTGCGCGAGATCCTTTTCCATCCAGTACTGGTCGTCGAACTTACGAGCCAGCTCGGCCACCGAGGACCGGATCAGCTGCTGGTCCTCGGTGAGCTCGAAGCTCATTCCCTCTGTCACGCCTGCCCCCGGACTTTCGTCTTGCCGCGCGCGGCGGTTCCCTTTTTCCCTGATTTCACTGCGCTGCTCATCCGGACCGAATCAGTCGGAGGCAGGCAGGGCCTTGGCGGCCTTGATCGTCAGTGCGACGCCGTCAACGCTCAGCTCGCCCTCACCCGGTGCGGTGCACAGGAGTTCGATCGTCTCGTCGGCGTCGACGTAGCGCTTTCCGATGAGCGTTGCCGGGTTCGTCACCCCGGAGGTGTCCGGCCGCCCCGGAGGCGCCGCGATCATCGGCTCACCGCCACAGGCGATTTCCGGCGTGCGGTCCGCGGGCAGGCGGACGATGACCACGCGCGTGGTGCAGACGGTGCTCGCGAGCTGACTGCCGGTTTTCAGTGCCGGAGCGGTCATGAGCGGTCTCCCTTCTCGATTCGATCGGTAAGAGTGGCGAATTCGAACGACTGCCGCGCCATCCAGAACCGCAGGAAGCCGGTCAGCGAGTAACGCAGGAACACCGCCGCACCCGCCACGCTCACCGAGACGCCCAGGATGGCGAGGATGATGGCGTCGCGCTGGACCAGCGGGTCAGAGGTGTTGTGCGACATGAACCAGGCGATGATGCCGAGCACCGGGCCGGCAAACATCATCGTGACGCCGATCCGCAGCCACAGGCTCGACCGTCCGTTGGACGGGTCCGGGATCTTGAGTTCGGACAGTTCGCGAGTGAAGCGATCGGCTCGCGATTCGGTCGAGGTCATACGGAGCTCCCAAGATAGAGGTTTGCCAGTTCGGTGCGGAATCCACCGTCGGGGTGGCCCTGCTGTTGGATCCGGCCACGGACCATCACGGCGGCGTGATCGGCGATATCGAGTACTGCGGATGCGAACTGCTCGACGACCAGGACCGCGACACCCTGTCGGGCGATCTCGGCGACCTGCTCGTAAAGCTCCCCCACGATCAGTGGCGCCAGACCCATCGACAGCTCGTCGAGCAGCAACACTGCCGGGTCCGTGGCCAATCCCCTACTCAGTGCGAGCATCTGCTGCTCGCCTCCGGACAACGTGCCGGCCTGCTGCGACGCCCGCTTGCCCAGGATCGGGAAGCGGCCGAACGCGATCTCCTCGATGTCGGCGCGCGAACGACCGGTGTAGGTCATCATTTGCAGGTTTTCCCGGACCGTCAGGTTCGGGAAAACGCCCCGCCCCTCCGGGATCAGGCAGACCCCGGCACGAGCCAGGTCCCGCAGCGGCACGCCGGTCATGTCGCGGCCGCCGAGCATCAGGTGACCTGCGGACACCGGATGGGCACCGGCGGCCACCTTCAGCAGCGTGGTCTTGCCCGCGCCGTTGGGCCCGAGCAGCGCGACAACTTGACCCGCTGCGACGCTGAGATCAATACCGTGCAGAACGGTGATCTCGTCGTAAGCGGCTCGTACACCGCGTAATTCGAGTATCGGGCTCATGCCTGCTCCCCGAGGTAGGCCGCGAGCACCAGCTCGTCGCGGCGGATGACGGCAGGCGGGCCGGACGAGATGATCTTGCCCAGATCGAGGACGAACACCTGGTCGCAGACGTTCATCACCAACTCCATGTCGTGCTCGACGAGCAGCACCGCAGTTCCATCATCCGCCAGTCCACGAAGCAGTACCGCGAATCGCTCGGTTTCCTCCGGGTCCTGGCCGGCGGCCGGTTCGTCGAGGAGCAACAGGCTCGGCTTGGCCGCCATCGCCCGCCCGACCTCGACCAGCCGGCCCATGCCGGTAGTCAGATTGTCCGAGCATTCATCGGCGACGTCAGCGAGACCGAGTCGGTCGACGATGCCGTCCACGAAAGTCCCCGCACGGCGCCGCTCCGGCCCCAATTCGGCTGCGACAAGCAGGTTGTCGCGCACCGTCAGACGGCCGAACAGCTCGAGCCGCTGGAAGGTGCGGGCCAGCCCCATCCGGGCACGCTGTGCGGGCCCGCTGCGCGTCACGTCCTTGCCGTCCATGTTGACGTGACCGGTGAGCGGCTTGCGCAGCCCGCAGATCACGTCGAACAACGTGCTCTTCCCGGCACCATTGGGGCCGATCAGGCCGGTGATCTGTCCCCGTTCGGCGGATAACGCAACTCCGTCGAGCGCACGGTGGCCACCGAACGCGACACTGACGTCATTAACCTCGAGTAGCGACGGCACGGTCGAGCACCTCCTCGTCCTCGGGCTGCCAGTCACGCTTGATACCCCAGAACTCGACGGGGATCTCCGGTTCCGCGGCCACCTTGGGCTTCCGGTTGGCGACGTACACCTGCACCGCCAGCGCGGCGAGCGCCGCACCGCCGAAGAAGACGTAGCCGTTGATGACATCGCTGAGTCGCAACACCCACAGCACCGCGAACAGCGCGACGTAGGCCGCGACCGCTGAGCGGCTGGCGAACACCGGATCCCAGTCCTTGCGCATCGTGGCAATCGCGCCCTGACTGATCACGCCGCCGGCGAAGGCGATGCCGAGCAGGCCGGGGATAACCGAGACCAGATCGGCGGTGTCGGGCCAGATCGCGACGATCGCGGCGAACGGGCCCGCCAGCAGCAGACCGGTGAAGAAGCCGTCACCGACGTAACCCAGACCGCCGATAACCGCGATGAGGAAGATCGGCAGTCCCGCGGCAAAGCTGAACTGCTCTGCGGTGACCGACTGCAACTGCATGCCGTAGAGCGCCCCGCCCAATCCGGCGATGCCTGCTCCCACAGCGAATACCGCCACCTTCGCAGCAAGCAGGTTGCCGCCGAGCGTGGCATAGGCAGCCTCACTGTCTCGCTGGGCGATCAGTCGCCTGCCGAAGCGACTGTGCCGCAATGACGCCACGAGCAGCGTGGCGACCGCGAGGCAAACCGCGGAGAAGACGGTGATCTTCGCCGTGGTGTCGAGCTGGTAGCCGAACAGGCTTGGCCCCACCAGGTTCACAGACCCCTGGTCGAAGATCGTGATCTCGACACTGCCCACGTGGAAGGCCGGCAGGGTGAAGATCCAGCGGTCGAGCACGACGGCAAACGCCGCGGTGCCGAGCGCCAGATACACCCCGGACAGTCGCAATGCCGGGATCGCGATGATCACTCCGGCGACCGCGGCGACCACGATGGCCGCGATCAGCGCCCACCATTGGCCTTCCTTGCCGAAGTAGGCACACGCCGCAGCACCGATCCCGGCCATGCTCAACTGGGCCAACGAGATCTGGCCCGCGTAGCCGGCCAACGGGACGAACGACAGCGCGATCACACCCATCGGGAAGATCAGGCCAAAGGTCACCAGGTCCGCCTCGCTCAGCACGGTGGCGAGCACGAGGGCGAACACCACGATCACCCCGCCGAAGATCGCCGTGCCGCGCAGCGTCGGCAGGGGCACTCTCGTCAGGCGGTGATCACGCCCGCGTAGCCGGCCGTGCGGGAACAGCAGCAGCGCGATGAACAACAGCAGCGCGGGTGCGGCGAGTCGAAGGCCCGGGAGGTAGTCGTTCTGCGGCAGGTAGCCGGCCAGATACGCCTCAGTACAGCCGACCACAATCGCACCGACGAACGTCATCGGCAGGCTGCGTAGCCGACCGAAGATCGCCGCGGTATAGGCACTGACGATGAGCATGGACAACTGCAACGCATCCAGCGCGACCGCGGAGGCGATGAGGACACCACCGATCGCGGCGAGCTCGGTGCCGAGAATCCACGCCACCCGGTTGGCCCGCACCGGGTCGGCGCCGGTCAGGCCGACCAGCCCTCGATCATCAACGGTGGCACGCATTTCCGTGCCAATCCGCGTGTTGAACATCAGCAGCCGAAGCCCGATCGCCACGACGACGGCAATGACCATCGTGGTCGCCTGATGCCAGCTGACCGTTGCCGAGCCGATGTGGATCGAGTCCTGGTTCATGAAGAAGACGGGCAGGGACCGCGACTTGTTCGGATCCCAGATCCACCGCGCCAGTGCGATGAGCGCACTGAGCAGCGCGATCGTCATCACCAACTTCTCGGCATCGCCGAGACTCTGGACCGGGCGCAGTGCCCGTTCGACCAGTGCACCGAACAAGGGCGCGAGCACACCCAACACGATCACGAGGCCCAGCCACACCGGTAGATCCCAGCCGACCGTGAGCTGCCAGTAGGCGAACGCGGCCATCATCCCGGTGGCGCCGTGCGCGAAGTTGAACACACCGGTCGTCGTATAGGTGACGACCAGACCGCTACCGATGATCGCGTAGATCGCGGCCGTGCTCAGCCCAACGATGCCGAAGGTGATGAATTGGTCCATTACTGCACGTCGCTAGCGCTCTTGCCGACGTCCGCGAGCCGCATCGGGGTGCCGTAGTCGCCCTGGAGCTTGTACGACGCCGGGATATCGCAGCGGAACAGCCCGTTGTCGGGCTTGAACTCAGCGGCCTGCCAACCGTCACCCGTCGCCTGCTCGATGTTGAAGCACTCTCCGGGCACGTCCGGCGTGGAGATGTTGATCGGCGCCTGCAGTCCGCCCGCGGTCCACTCGGTTTCCGATCGGGCCGCCTCGTAGACGCACTTGCGGGTCAGCTGGTCACCACAGCTCGACGCGGACTGCGCGAACAGCAGCCAGCTCGACATCGCCCGAATGGCCGGCAGGGTGATCTCCGCGCCGGGCGCGTACTTGTCGTACATCGCCTTGACCTGCTTGATCGCCGGGTCGTTGCTCTCCAGCGGCGCGACGCCGCCGAGATCGAGGACATTGTTCTGCGCCTTGGCCGCCGGGCCGAGGAGCTCGAGGAAGGACTGGTTGTAGGAGTTGCTGTTGGCGTCGATCCAGTCGAGCTTGTAGTCCATCGCGGTGAGCGCCTGCTCGAGCTTCGCGAGCTGCTTGAAGTCGCCGTAGAAGACGAGACCCTTGACGTTCTTGTTCTTGATCGACTGCGCGTACGGGGTCCAGTCCGAGACGCCCATCGCGGGGTACAAGTCGTCGTAGACGATGGTGCCGCCGGCAGCCTTGATCGCCTCGATCGCCTGGGGGCCGAGCGACTTCGTCACCGGCGAGTCGCCGTTGATGATGCCGACGGCGGAAGCCGAGGCCGGGTAGGCCTCCTTCAGCAGCCAGGTGCGGAATCCGAAGTAGGGGTCGTAGCCGGCCACGCGGGTCGGCGCGGCGGCAATGTCGAGATCGGCACCAACCGACTGTGCCTGCGAACCCTGCGCGGTGAAGCTGGGCATCAGGCAGTTCAGCCGCTCCTTGACGCCGAGGCCGTCGAGGGCCGCGCCGCCGCCGACGAGTGCGAAGTCCTCGCGGCAGGATTCCAGCATCCGCTGCCGGACCTCCATCAGCTTCGCGTCACGCAGGTTCACGTTGATCTTGCGGCCGTTGATACCGCCGGCCTCGTTGCACCACGAGCTGAATACCTTTGCCGCATCAGCGAATTCGGAGTTCTTCGTGAATCCCATGTCGGTGAAGACGCCGACCTGGATCGCGTCCCCTGTGACGCCCTGCGTGCTCGCGCTCTTCGCGTCGCCCGATCCGCACACCTCGGCAAGGTCACCGAAGTCGCCCGAGGCCTGACTCGCCGCCGGAGCGCCGTCGCTCTCGGAGCCGATCTCCGGTCCCGACCGACCGCTACACCCCGCCAGCAGCAGCGAGGCCGCCGCGACCGCGACGATGATCCGCTTGTGTCTCACGATTCCTCCTTCGCCGGCCGGTCATCGGCCGGCCATGTCCGGAGAGAGTCGCCTCGCCCATGCCCCCGCGCCCACTCTTCGGGCCACCGCAGTGACGTTGCTCTCACTAGTAGGAAACTAGCTTCTCTTTTTTGGAGAAGCAACATCTATTTTCCGTTCATTCGGACATACCGGACGCTGGAAACGGCTGGCGCCGGCGAGTCGCAACTCGCCGGCGCCACAGTGCCCAACTGGGATCGACTGAACTCAGTTGAAGTCGTTCATGCTCTTACCGACATCCGCGAGGGTCATCGGCTTGCCGTAGTCCTGGGTGTACTTGTACGGCGGGATATCGCAGCGGTACAGGCCGTTGTCGGGATTGAAATCGGCGGGCTTCCAACCGTCCGGAGTCACCTGCTCGAGGTTGAAGCACGGCGACGGCGAGGTCTTGTCACCGACCTTGACCGGCGCATGCAGCCCGCCGCCGGTCCACTCCGTCTCCTTCAACCCGTTCTCGTAGACGCACTTGCGGGTGAGTTCATCGCCGCAGGCCGTGGCCGCCTTGGAGAACAGCGCCCAGGCCGACATCGCCCGCATTGCCGGGAAGGTGATCGTCGCATCCGGCGCATACTCCGCGTACATGTCCTTGACCTGCTGCAACGCCGGGATCTCGTCGGCGAGTTCGATGGGCGCGAAGCCGCCGAGATCAAGGAAGTTGTTCTGGTATTCCGCCGACCTGCCGAGCTGGTCGATGAAATCCTGCGAGTAGTTGTTGTTGGTCGTGTCGATCCAGTCGAGCTTGTACTCCATGCCGGTCAGCGTCTCCTCCAGCTTGGGAAGATGCGTCGGGTTGCCGTAGAAGATGAGGCCCTTGACGCCCTTCTCCTTGATCGCCTGCGCGTACGGCGTCCAGTCCGCGATGCCCGACGCCGGATAGGCGTCCTGCCAGACAACAGTTCCCCCGGCTGCCTGGATGGTCTCGGTGCCCTGGTCGGCGAGCGTCTTCGTGACCGCAGCATCGCCGCGCAGGATCCCGACCGCGTTCCTGGAATCCGGGTAGGTATCCAGCGCCCACTTCCGGAATCCGTAGTAGCTGTCGTACCCGACCCACCGGCTCGGCGAGGCACTCAACTCGAGATCGGCGCCGATAGCGGTCACCTGCGCGACCTGCGCGGGGAAGCTCGGCAGCAGGCAGCCCAGCCGCTCCTTGACGCCGAGTCCGTCGAAGCCGACACCGCCCCCTACCAGCGCGAAATCGTCTCGGCACGCCTCGATCATGCGCTGGCGAACCTCCATGAGCTTCGCGTCATGAATGTTGGGGACAAGCTTGCGGCCGTTGATGCCGCCGGCCGCATTGCACCACGAGGTGAACACGTTGGCGGCGTCGACGAACTCGGGGTTCTTGTTGAACCCGAGGTCGGTGAAGACGCCGACCGTGATCGAGTCGGCGGTGACGCCCTGCGCGGTGGCCGCCTTCGCGTCGCCCGGACCGCAGATCCCGGTCAGGTCGCCGAAGTCGCCCGAGGCAGCGCTGCTGCTCTTCTCGTCGCCGCCTTCGCTGCCGCCACCCCCGTCATCGCTGCGACCGCTACATCCTGCGACCAGCAGCGTGATTGCTGCGAGAGCCACGAGTATCCGCCGTGGTTTCACCGTTTCCTCCTCCATTGGACGCCGTTGCGTCCGGCCAGTCGTCGTGCGGCGCCCGGGCCACGAGAAGCCGGTGGTCGGGCCCTATCAGTGTGACGTGGCTCTCTCTCATTGCAAGCATCATTTTCGGATTCCGAGAATCGGAATTTTTACCCATCTCGGACGTCCAGGTGGGTCGACTGAGCCGAAAAGCCCCTCGTTAGGCGCCCCGATGCCGCCTGCCGACGACGCAGTTCACATCCGGGCGTTGACGAACCCGCACTCGTCGTGGAAACCTATTGTTCAATATTGAGAATCTGATTCTCCTCAGGAAAGGAGTTCGTGCATGCGGCTCCCCCCGCTACCCGCGGATGAATGGGACGACGAGGTGCGCGCTGCGCTCGCCGGCATGATGCCGCGCGCGCGGCAGAACCCCGACGACGCTGGGACCGCGCTCGCGACGCTCGTCCGCCACCCGGCGCTGACGAAGGCGTTCCTCGGGCTGAGCATCCATCTGCTGTTCCGGTCGACGCTGCCCGCGCGACTGCGCGAGCTCGCGATCCTGCGGGTCGCCTACCGGCGCGACTGCGAATACGAATCGGCGCACCACGTCGGTATGGCGGCCGAAGTCGGGATCAGCCCGGAGGACGTGGCCGGCGCGCAGCGAGGCGAACTGGCGGACGACTTCGAGCAGGCGGTCGTGCGGGCCGTCGACGAGCTCGATGAGAAGTCGGCGATCACCGACTCGACCTGGGCCACACTCTCGGCCCAACTCGACGAGCGTCAGCTCATGGATCTGATCTTCACCATCGGCACCTACAACACTATGGCCGTGGCCTACAACACTTTTGGCGTTAAGCCCGAACAGAAAGGTTAGACCTGTGGCGCATTTTCCGAAGCCGTCGGCGGGCAGTTGGACCGAGAATTGGCCCGAGCTCGGCACTGCCCCCGTCGATTACACCGACTCCATCGACCCGGAGCAGTGGAAGCTGGAGCAGCAGGCCATCTTCCGCAAGACGTGGCTGCACGTCGGCCGCGTCGAGCGGCTGCCGAAGACCGGCAGCTACTTCACCCGCGAGATGCCCTCCGTTGGGCCGGGCACCTCGATCATCATCGTGAAGGACAAGGACGGCACCGTCCGCGCGTTCTACAACATCTGCCGGCACCGCGGCAACAAGCTGGTCTGGAACGACTACCCCGGCGAGGAAGTCTCCGGCAGCTGCCGCCAGTTCACCTGCAAGTACCACGCGTGGCGGTACGACCTCAAGGGTGATCTGACGTTCGTCCAGCAGGAGGACGAGTTCTTCGACCTCGACAAGCAGGACTACCCGCTGCGGTCGATTCGCTGCGAGGTGTGGGAAGGCTTCATCTTCGTCAACTTCGACGACAACGCCGGACCACTGCCCGAATACATGGGCGATTTCGGCAAGGGGCTCGAGGGCTACCCGTTCCACGAAATGACCGAGGTCTACAGCTACCGCTCGGAGATCAAGGCGAACTGGAAGCTGTTCATCGACGCGTTCATCGAGTTCTACCACGCGCCGATCCTGCACATGAAGCAGGCGACGAAGGAAGAAGCCGAGAAGCTCGCCAAGATCGGCTTCGAGGCCCTGCACTACGACATCAAGGGCATCCACTCGATGATCTCGTCCTGGGGTGGCATGTCCCCGCCCAAGGACCTGAGCATGGTCAAGCCGATCGAGCGGATCCTGCACAGCGGCCTGTTCGGCCCGTGGGACCGGCCCGACATCAAGGGCATCCTGCCCGACGAGCTGCCGCCGGCCGTCAACCCTGCTCGCCAGAAGACCTGGGGTCAGGACTCGTTCGAGTTCTTCCCCAACTTCACCCTGCTGCTGTGGGTCCCGGGCTGGTACCTGACCTACAACTACTGGCCGACCGGTGTGGACTCCCATATCTTCGAGGCGAACCTGTACTTCGTGCCGCCGAAGAACACCCGTCAGCGGCTGTCGCAGGAACTCGCGGCGGTCACCTTCAAGGAGTACGCACTGCAGGACGCGAACACCCTGGAGGCCACGCAGACCCAGATCGGTACCCGGGCAGTCACCGACTTCCCGCTGTGCGATCAGGAGATCCTGCTGCGGCACCTGCACAAGACCGCACATGATTTCGTCAACGAGTACAAGGAAAGCAACGCCATCTCGAATGGCCAGACCAATGGGAGCGTCGCACATGTCTGAGACCACAACCGCGCTGCTGCCGGCCGAGTTCGCCGACCTGGAGCGGTTCAGCGACTGGATCCTGGCGACCGAACCTGAGCGCTACGCCAAGCGTTTGGCGTCGACCATGGCCGAGATGGAAGACCTGTACAACGTCGGCCTGGCCCGGCTCGAGGATGTCATGGTCTACCTCGACGCCCGCTTCCCGCTGAACGACATGCCCGACGATGCCAAGCGGCTGATGCACCTGATGCAGTCCGTGGTGATGGTCTCGTTCCCGGTGGAAGTCTGGAAGCAGCCCCGCGTCCTCGATAGCGGCGCGGCCTGGGTGGAGATCACCAAGGAGCCGGTGGTCTAGCAATGCTGACCCTGAAGGCAGCGGGACTGCTCGACGTCGATGCCGGCGAGATCATCACGCCGGGCATCATTCGCGTCGACGGAGATCGCATCGTCGGGATCGGTGGCGAACCCGAAGGGGACGTCATCGATCTCGGCGACCTGATCCTCATGCCCGGCATGATGGATATGGAGGTCAACCTGCTGATGGGCGGGCGCGGCGAACGGCCCGTGCTCTCCACCGTGCAGGACGATCCTCCGACGCGGATGCTTCGTGCGGTGGGCAACTCCCGCCGCACGCTGCGCGCAGGGTTCACCACCGTCCGAAACCTCGGTCTGTTCGTCAAAACCGGGGGCTACCTGCTCGACGTCGCCCTGATGAAGGCGATCGATGCAGGCTGGATCGACGGCCCGCGGATCGTGCCCGCCGGACATGCCATCACGCCGACCGGCGGACACCTCGACCCGACCATGTTCGCCGCGTTCGCGCCCGGCGTGCTGCAGCTGACGCTCGAGGAAGGCATCGCCAACGGTGTCGACGAGTGCCGCAAGGCGGTGCGCTACCAGATCAAGCACGGCGCGCAGCTGATCAAGGTCTGCGTGTCCGGCGGCGTCATGTCGCACACGGGAACGCCTGGTGCACAGCACTATTCGTTCGAAGAACTGTGCGCGATCGTGGACGAGGCACACCGGCGCGGGCTGCGCGTCGCCTCGCACACGCACGGCGCCGATGCGGTGAAGCAGGCCGTGGAGGCCGGCATCGACTGCATCGAGCACGGCTTCCTGATGGACGACGAGGCCATCGCAATGCTGGTGAAGAACGACACCTTCCTGGTGCCGACCACTCGCCTGGCAGACGCGATGGACGTCTCCCATGCGGCGCCGGAACTGCAGGCGAAAGCAGCCGAGATGTTCCCGAGGGCACGCAAGTCGGTGAAGGCCGCTTACGACGCCGGAGTGAAGATCGCGGTGGGCACGGATGCTCCCGCTATCCCGCACGGCAAGAACGCCGACGAACTCGTCGCGCTTGTCGACCGCGGTATGCCGCCGGTCGCGGTGCTGCGGGCGGCAACCACGGTGGCAGCGGAGCTGATCAACGCCGACGACCGCGGCCGGCTGGTCGAGGGTCTGCTCGCCGACATCGTCGGCGTGCCTGGCAACCCGTTGGATGACATCACGGTCACCCAGAACGTGAAGTTTGTGATGAAAGGCGGAAAGGTCTTTGTCGGCAACTGACGAAATCGTCGCAATCAATCAAACGCTCGCGCGGTACGCGGTCACCATCACCCAGGGCGATATCGATGGGCTGGTCGGGGTTTTCACCCCGGATGGCACCTACAGCGCCTTCGGTGACACGTTCACGCTCGCCGAGTTTCCGGCGCTGGTCGCGGCCGCTCCCAGCGGGCTGTTCATGACCGGTACCGCGCTTGTGGAACTCGACGGGGACAAGGCGACCGGTACACAGCCGCTGTGCTTCATCGATCACTCGAACCACAACATGCGAATCGGCTATTACACCGACACGTATGAGAAGACGAGCGAGGGGTGGCGAATCCGGACCCGGAAGATGACCTTCATTCGCCGCAGCGGTGACCACGATTCGGGCCGGCCGCACGCCTACGAGGCGCCCACGGCCGGGCCGGCCAACAGCAACTCGGCATGACACCGGACGAGTTCCGGAATGCATTGCGCGCGTGGCTCGATGAGAACGACCTGACGCCCGGCGAGGATCACTCGCTGGACGGCCAGGTCGCTCAACTCGATCGGGTACGCGCTGCGCTCTTCGATGCGGGCTGGATGCGCTACGGCTGGCCCGCCGAGGTGGGGGGTCTCGGCGGGCCAGCCGTATTGCGCGCGATTCTCGGCGAGGAGGTCGCCACCCGCGACCTCGCCGAGCCGGGTCTCTACTCGATGGTCGAAGTCCTTGCGCCGACGATGATTTCCTACGCACGCCCGGAGCTCGCCGCCGAAATGGTGCCGAAGCTCCTTGGCGGTCAAGAGCAGTGGTGCCAGGGCTTCTCCGAGCCGGGGTCGGGCAGCGACCTCGCATCGCTCTCGACCCGCGCGGTGCAGCGCGGCGACGAGTGGGTGATCAACGGACAGAAGGTATGGACCAGCTTGGCCCAGTACGCATCCCGGTGCGTGCTGCTCACCCGCACCGCACCCGGACACAAGGGCATCACGGCGTTCTTCGTCGATATGGACACCCCGGGTATCACCGTCCGGCCGCTGCGCACCATGCACGGCGTGGACGAGTTCGCCGAGGTCTATTTCGACGATGTCGTTGTCCCAGCCGACCGGATGCTCGGCAAACCGGGCGACGGCTGGGGTGTGGCGATGGACCTACTGCCCCATGAGCGCTCCACCTGCTTCTGGCACCGGATCGCCTACCTGTTCACCCGGCTCGACCGGCTGCTCACCGAGGCCGAGACCACCGAGGCCGACGACGCCGAACTCGGTGCCGCCTACCTCGCGCTCCACACGGTTCGGTGCCGTTCGCACGCCACCCAGGAGCGCCTCGGCGCCGGCGGCAAGCTCGGCCCCGAAACCTCCATCGACAAGGTGCTTCTTGCCACGGCAGAGCAACAACTGTTCGATACGGCGCGCGATCTGCTTCCCGGCACGGTCGAGTTGACCGACTCGGAATGGCGCACCGAATTCCTGTACTCGCGGGCCGCCACGATCTACGGCGGTACCGCGGAGATCCAGCGCAACATCATTGCGCGCCGGCTGCTCGATCTGGGGGCGGAATGACCGAGGACGATCTCGAACTCGACCTGCTCGCCGACACGATCCGCAAGTCGATGGCCACCGCGTCCGGCGCGGAACTCGACAAGGCGCTTGCCGAGCTCGGCTGGGCGGACATGCTTGCCGAGATTCCCGATATCGCCATCCCACTGGTGTTTCGGTTGCTCGGTGAGACCGGCGCACATGCCGCCGTGCTCAACGACGTGATCGCAGCCGAAGCGGGTTTGCCGATCGGCGACACGCCCGCCCTGCCGTACGCCGGCGGATCGTGGGTTGTGTGGGATCGCGCCGACGTATCGTCCAGCACCTGCCTGGACCCGGAACTGGCCGTACGACAGGTCGATTCTGGCAACGAGGTTCCCCTGGTTTCCGGTCGGCGCGCGCTCGCGTGGTGGCTGGTCGGCACCAGTCGGACAATGCTGAATCTGGCGCGCAGCCACGCGCTGGATCGCACCCAGTTCGGGAAGCCCATCGCGGGGTTCCAGGCGGTCCGGCACCGGCTCGCCGAGACCCTCGTTGCCATCGAAGGCGCGGAGGCGGCGCTGGCCGTCGCTGACGACGATCTCGGCGCGCTGCTGGGCAAGGCCGCGGCAGGACGCGCAGCGATCATCGCTGCACGGAACTGCCAGCAGGTGCTCGGCGGCATCGGTTTCACTGCGGAGCACGCCTTGCAGGGCCACATCCGCCGCGCGCTGTTCCTCGACGGACTGCTTGGCAGCACAAGGGAACTCACCCGGGAGGCCGGGGCGATCATCCGCGCACAGGGCTCTGCACCGCGGCTGGTTCAGCTCTAACCCAGCACTCCCCCAGTTCGGTGATCACGACCAAATGGCCCCTCGACACGCCGTGTCGAGGGGCCATTAGTTCGTTGCCACGAGCCTCGGTAGCCAACCCAATCGGGTGCAAACTTTGCTCGCGTGAAGATTCAGCTCAGGC
>NZ_LRRB01000208.1 GCF_001646865.1 Aldersonia kunmingensis
AGCGCACCGCCGGCGAGCATGATCAGAAACAGGTCGCCGGACAGGGCCTCCGCAGCCGCCAGCAGTATCCCCCCGACAAGCCAAACGAATGGTGCCACATAGTCAACTCTAAAGCGTGTCGAACAGCCGTGGGGGCTGGTCGGCACCGCCCTTCTCGGGCGTCGTCAGTTCAGACCGCGGGTGCGGCGTGGACGTCGGTTCCCGCGTCATTCAGGCCCGTTTCACCGTCACGGAGGTGACGGCCAGCGCGTTCCTGTCGGCGGGCGTTGGTGGCCCGGCCTCCTGCTTGGGGGTCCGGGGATCGGTCACGGTCTCCCTGTTCGTCCGCCCAGTGGGCGAGGTTAACCGCAGCGTTGAGGTCGCGGTCGATGCTCAACCCGCACGAGCAGGCATATACCCGGCTGGCGAGGGTGAGTCGGTCATCGACTGCTCCGCATGACGAGCAGAGCTTGCTTGAGGGGAACCATCGGTCGGCGATGGCGAGGTCACCGCCGCGCCAGGCATGCTTGTAGCCGAGCATGCGGGCGAACCCGGCCCAGCCAGCATCGCTGATGGCTCGGGCGAGGTGGTGGTTGCGCAGCATCCCAGCGATATTCAGGTCTTCGATGACGATCCGGTCGTGGGTCTTGACCAGTTCGTTGGACACCTGGTGCAGGAAATGCTTTCTCGTGTTCGCGACGTGGTGGTGATGGCGGCACAGTTTCGCGGCGGCTTGCTTGCGGTTGCTGGATCCTTTCTGTTTGCGGGACAACGATTTCGCCAGCCTGCGCTGCCTGCGCATCCCAGCGGCGAGCGCTTTCGGCGGGTCAGTGACGCGGGCGATCTCACGCCCGTCGCCGGTGGCGGCGACCAGGAACGTCGACAGTCCACGATCGACACCCACCCAATCGCCGCGATCACCATCAGCGCTGGATGGGTAGCGGTGGGCGGGGTGTAGGTCGGCTGCCTCGACATTCAGTGCCACCCACCAGCGTCCGGCGCGATGGCTAATGGTGGCGAACAGGATCTTCGCCCGGTCGTTGGCGAGCATCCGCCGCAGCCGGCGGGTGTCATCGTGCACCTCGATCGTGCCGATGCCGGGTAGCGTCACCGATCGCGCACACACCTCGCCGATTCGGATCGCGGGTTTCCCGTTCTTGTGATGTTTGTTGCGCAACCGGAACGACGGCACCGCCTCGGTCTTGCGCTTGAACCGGGGAAACCCGACGCGCCGAGCCTTCCGTTTCCCGCAGCGCGAGTCCGACCACGCCTTCAATGCCTTGCCGCAGTCGACGGCGGCTTCCTCGAACACCTGCTGACACACCTGGTTCCGCCACGCCAGACCGGTCACCACTGTCTCGGCGACACCACCGGCGTCGACGGTGAACACCCGGCCCGCGTCCTCGGTTTTCTTCCACGCGTTGAACGTGTTGATCAGATCGAACCCCGTCCAGGGCACTTCGATGTCCGGATCGTTCTTACGGTGAGTGAGGGCGGTCCTCACCATCCGCAGCGACTGGTTGAAAGCGAACCGGGCCGCCCCGATATGCCGAGACAGCACCGCCTGCTGCTCGACCGTCGGGTCGAGACAATACCTAAATGTGGTGTGCCTACTCATCGCAGCGCAGTCTCGCACGCCCCACCGACACCACCCGCCGCTGACAGTCGCCATGTTCGAGGTAGTGCGCATCAACTACTGTCGCCGCCTCGACCGCCACTGCGAAACTCGCTCGCCGCGCACGAAGGATTCCTCTACCTCACCCAATTAACCCTGTCACGCCGAAACTCGACCGCACTCACTGTTCGACACGCTCGAGTCTCGTTCGGCACCACGAGCAGCAGCCATGATTTGCGCGATCTACCGCGTTCGCGAGCTATTCGCCCGGCTCGGTGACGAAATCGACCAACCGCTCCACCGCACCGATCAACGGCGCCTCGAGATCGCGGAACGAATTCACCGATTCATAGACTCGCCGCCAGCCCTGCTGCGGTGTGCCCCAGCCCAACCGGCGGCAGATACCCGTCTTCCAGTCCTCGCCGCGCGGTACCTCCGGCCACTGCGAGATACCAACCGCTTGTGGGCGAACTGCCTGCCACACATCGATATACGGGTGCCCGGTGACCAGAACGTGGGGCCCGAGACCGGTTGTCAGCTGGGTCTCCTTGGACCCGGTCACGAGGTGGTCCACGAGCACGCCGACCCGGCGCCCCGATCCCGGAGTGAATTCGGATAGTCGTGCACCGAGATTGTCGAGGCCTTCGAGATGCTCGACGACGACGCCCTCGACCCGCAGGTCATGGCCCCAGACGCGCTCCACCAGCGCCGCGTCGTGAACACCCTCCACCCAGATCCGGCTGGCCCGGGCGACGCGGGCGCGCAGACCCTCGACCTTCGTCGACCCCGATGCGGAGCGGGTGGGCGCCACAGGCTGTTTGCTCACGGGACGTACCAGCGTGACCGGTACGCCATCGACGAGGAAGGCCGCCTCCCGCATCGCGAACAGCCGCACCTTCCCATGTCTGTCCTCGAGCTTGACGAACTCCCCGTCGTAACTGCGGTCGTACCCGACCACGGCCCCACAGAATCCCGATTCGGCGTCCTCCACGACGAGATCTCGTGCCGCCTCGACGCGTGGCACTGCCTTCCGGCGGGTGCGGGAGTGGCCCTCGAAAATGTCGGCGCGATAGCGATCTTGCCCAGTCACGAGCGATGACGGTAGGCCAGCCGGGCCGCCGCGCGCGGCCCGCCACGCCGTCCTATCCTCGATCAGTATGTGCACTCCGAGCGCGACTCTCACCGCCTGGGCCACGTCGTGGCTCGTCGGGGCAAGCGCGCCCGACGACGTGCTCGACGCATTGCACGGCTGGGCGCCTCAGCACCGAGTTGGCGCGGCCGACGCGGTAACCGCCGGCTGCCTTGGAATCGGGTGGCCCGAGGGGAATGCCGCCGGTCTGACCGAGCTTCTGAAATCCGTGCGCGAGGCAACGTCGGCACCGGATGCGCGACTACGGCTGGTGTTGCCCGCCGCTGGGGACGTCCGCGGGCTCACCCCCGGCAGCCCATTCGCGACAGCCGCAATGGCCGCCGGCGAGGGCGTGCTCGCCGGAACTGTCGGCGCTATGGGACTCGGGCTGGTCCCGAACCAGCCCGATCCCGACACCGTGAAGTGGACGCTGTTCAGCGAACCGATTCCCGACCTTGTCGCGGACATGTCGATGCGTGAGGCCGAGTACGCCATGCGCGAAGCGGTCCGTGATGCCGCCGACACGCTGTCGGCGTTGCACAGCGTCGCGGTCGGACTCAGCGCAGATCCGCGCGCGCTGGTAGAGGCCGAACTGCGAAAGTCGGCCTCGCACACCTATCCCGAGTCCATGCCGATCAGGACGCGCCGCGTGCTCGATTCTGCGGATCGTGTTGCCGCAATCCTCACCGTTGCCGCGCAGCAGCCCGCGAACGCGCCCGCGTCGGCATCCGGTGCGGGCCTGCACGAGGACGCATTGCGACCGCTGTGGCGGGCGATCCGCGCGGCCCGTGTCGCTGCCGTGAATTCCACCGACGACTGAACGGCGATCAGCTTCCGCAACAGCCGGGACGGCAAGCCGTTCCATCGGTGCCGACACCGTAAGCGGGCACAGCGCCCAACCGCCGGGCCGGAACGCCCGCGCGAGCCTCGTTGACGAGTTCGACGACCATGCGCGCGAACCGCGGATCGGTGCCCGGCGTTGCTGCCCGCGCGAAACTCATGCCGAGTTCGGCGGCCTTCGCGGACGCCTCGTTGTCCAGGTCCCACACCACCTCGAGGTGATCGGATACGAAGCCGACCGGGCAAATCACTACCGCGCCAACACCATCCGCGGACAACGCGTCGAGGTGGTCACAGATATCGGGCTCCAACCACGGCACCGAGGGTGGGCCGGAGCGGGACTGCCACACGAGATCGTGCTCGGCGAAGCCTGCCCGCTCGGCGCTCAGGCGCGCCGCCTCGGCGACCTGCCGGCTGTAAAGCCGGCCACCATCGGCGGGCGGCCCGGAGGTCTCGTCCGCACCGATCGGGACGGAATGTGCGGTGAAGACAAGCCTGGCACCGGCGCGGTCCGATTCGGGCAACGACGCCACCGCGGCTCGGATGGCATCGCCGAACGTCTCGATCATCAGCGGGTGGTCGTAGTACTGACGCAGCCGCGTCAGGGTGGGCGCACCGTCCCCTGCCGCGGCGCGAGCCCGCGCGATGTCCTCGTGATACTGGCGGCAACCCGAGTAGCCGCCCCACGCCGAGGTGGCGAACACGAGGGCCGAATCGATCCCGTCGGACTTCATCTGCGCGACGGTGTCCTCGGCCATCGGGTGCCAATTGCGGTTGCCGAAGTACACCGGCAGTTCGATTGCTGCCGTGGCCAATTCCCGCTCGACGTCGGCGATGATCGCGCGGTTGAGCGCGTTGATCGGTGACACTCCGTCGAAGTGGTAGTAGTGCTGCGCGACCGCTTCGAGCCGGGCGCGCGGGATGCCTCGGCCCCGGGTGACGTTCTCCAGGAACGGCATCACGTCTTCGGGGCGCTCCGGGCCGCCGAACGACAGCACGAGAAGCGCTTCGGTGGGCATTCGTTCATTGTGTCCCGGAACGACCGGCAACCGCCCGGCGGGTCGGGCAACCAGACGTCGCGTGTTGTCCGCGGCGTTTTTCGGGAGCCGACCTGGCCGTGTTAACCCGCCCGTAACAATTCCGCGGACCCATGCGATGGATTTGTGAGGTCGACAGGATGGCATTCAATGAAGAAATCCTTGCTCGGCGGCATGGCCGCCGTGCCGCTGCTAGCAATGACCGCGTTTGGGTCCGGGTACGGCAACGCGGCTACCAACCCTGCACTCGGCTCGCCATTCCAGGCAATCTCACAGGGGTCGCCTAGCGGGTGCGGGACGAACCTGGCCGCTCCGCAAATTGCAGCCGCTGTCAAGCAGCTGCCCCCGTATGCGAACGGCTGGGCATGGAGCACCGACCCCGCGACGTTCTACGGCAACTACAACCCGTGTGCGACGCTCTCCGTCGCCCTCATCAGCGTGGAAGGTGCGACGGGAAGCTCCCCATGGAGGGCCCTCCTGTTCCATCAGGGCAACTACGTAGGGCCCGCGACGTCGAAGGCCTACGGCTTTACGTCGCTGAATACCGCCAGAACGACCGACGACACCGTCGTCCTGAACTACAAGACGCCGGGGGCCTGCAACGCCTGCCCACCCGCCGCGGTCAACAGCGTGCGCTACCAATGGCAGGGAGATCACGCCACCAGGCTCGATCCGCTGCCGTCGAATTAGCCACGAAAGCTGTTAAGCAACCGGCGAACACGGGCAAACGCAGCCGTCCGCTCCGCCGGAACGGCGGTAGGTTTGTGCATTTCGCCTGGAAGGCCGCTAGGACCGTGCACCATTGTGGTTGGCGGACAACAACACTCAGCGTCCTGTGCACGACGGAGCGGCGGTCAGGCAACGCTGCGCGGACACGGACACGGACACCCATAACTGAGTGAACGTGTGATTACTTGCACTATATGTCTGCTCGCCCGAAACCCATGCCGTGGAGTGGGACTACTACACCTCGGGAGGCACCATCGGCATCGACCCGTACATCGGCAACGCGACCTGGGTCAGTTGCTCGCTCTACGTCGATGGCGTGCTCTGGGACTCCGACTACGTGACCAATGGAGACGGCTACGACGCCGACTGCCTCTACCGGCCTTAGCGCGATCAGGTGGGCAGGGAACCGACCGCCTGCCCACCTACCACCACGACCAGAACTCCAGGCCTATCAGCCCATGAAATTGTCGGGGAACCACGTGTTGTGGCTGGCACCGCCATCGACGTAGATGATCGATCCGGTGGTTCCGGGCAGCCAGTCCGACAGCAGCGTGACGATCGACTTCGCCACGACGGTCGGGTCGTCGACGTTCCAGCCGATCGGCGAGGCGCCGTCCCAGTACTCGTTGAGCTGGTTGAGCTGCTTGGCGTCGTCGGTCGCGGTGCCGGCGATGGCCTTGGCCGCGAGCGTCTTGATCGGGCCTGCAGCGACCAGGTTCGAGCGAATCTTCTTGGCGGCACCCACTTCTCGTGCCACGTACCGGTTCACGGACTCGAGCGCCGCCTTGGCCACACCCATCCAGTTGTAGAACGGCATCGCGGTACGCGGATCGAAGTCCATGCCCACGATCGAGCCGCCCTCATTCATCACCGGCAGCACGGCGCGGGCGAGCGAGGCGTAGCTCCACGCCGAGATCTCGAACGATTTCGCGGCGTCGGCGCCGGGGGCGTCGAGGAACGGCAGCGCGTCCGGGCCCATCAGCGACTTGGGCGCCATAGCGATCGAATGCAGCACGCCGTCGACGCCCTCGGGAGCGAGTTCACGGATCTTCTCGGCAAGCTCCGAAAGGTTTTCCTCGTTGGTGATGTCGAGGCCAATGGCCGGCGGCACCTCCTGCGGCAGCCGCTTGGCGATGCGATCGATCAACCGCAACCGCTCCGGGATGCCTGTGATGATCACCTTCGCGCCTTGTTCCTGCGCGCATGCCGCCGCGTGGAACGCGATCGAGGAGTCGGTGATGATGCCGGTGATCAGTACAGTTTTGCCTTCGAGCAGTCCGCCCATGTTGTGTCGCTTCTCCTGCAGTCGTCGAAAGTTCTAGTGGCCGGCGCTTTTCAGTGACCCATGCCCATGCCGCCATCCACGGGGATCACGGCCCCGGAGATGTAGCCGGCCTCGTCGGAGGCGAGGAAGCTGATCACGGCGGCGACGTCCTCGGGCTTGCCGGTGCGACCGAGCGGGATGGCCGACTTGGCCATCTCGATGTACTTGTCTTCCATCTCCGCGGTCATGTCCGTGTCGATGAAGCCGGGAGCGACGACGTTGGCCGTGATGTTGCGCGAACCGATCTCACGCGCGATCGAGCGGGCCAAACCGATCAGGCCGGCCTTCGAGGCGGCGTAGTTCGACTGGCCCGGAACACCGGACATCGCCACGACCGAGCCGAGGAAGATCATCCGGCCCCACTTCGCACGCTGCATGCCCTTGGTGGCCTGCTTCGCGCAGCGGAAGGCGCCGGTCAGGTTGGCGTCGAGCACGCGAGAGAACTGGTCCTCGGTAAGACGCATGAGCAGCATGTTTTCGGTGATGCCGGCGTTCGCGACGAGCACCTCGACCGGTCCGTGCTTCTCCGCGATCTCCTTGAAGGCGGCCTCGACCGACGCGTTGTCGGTGACGTCGCACTTCACGCCCAGGATGCCGTCCGGTGCACCCGAGCCGCGGTGCGTGATGGCGACCTTGTGGCCGTCTGCGGCAAGGCGCTGCGCGACCGCTAGTCCGATGCCACGGTTGCCGCCGGTGACGAGTACGGATCGGGCGGTTGTTGAAGACATGTGCTCAACCTATCTGGTCGTAATGGTTCCGCGGAGAGAGGTCTCAAGGTAGACGCTGACGATAGACCAACGCGGTCGCGAGACCGGCAGTCGTCAGCACCACGCCGAGAATGAGCCATGGACGGCTCGCGTCACCGCGCGTGGTCTCGTACCCGATCTGTTCTTCGAGTGTGTCGTACACCTTGGTCAATTCTTCGAGGCTCGAAGCGGTGAAGAACTGGCCGCCGGAGAGATTCGCGATCTCGCGCAGCGACGGGTCGTCGACCGGCACCGGCACCCGCTCGGAGCCGCCCGACTCGTTGGGAATGTCCACGGTGCCGTAACTGGTACCGAACGAGATCGTCGAGATCGGCACGTTCTGGTTCTTCGCCTCGCGCGCCGCGGTGTAGCCGCCGCGCGGGTCGTCCGGGCTCTCCGGCACCGTCTGCTTGCCGTCCGACAGGAGCACGATCCGGGCTGGTGGCGGTTCCTCGCCGCCGCCGAGGACCGCGCCGAGCGTCTGAATGGACTGCAGCGCGGTGAAGATGCCTTCGCCGGTCGCGGTCCGCTCGCTCAGCTTGATCTGATCGATTGCCGACTTTGTTTCGTTGCGGTTGGGGGTCGGCGACACCAGCACCGAGGCCGTTCCAGCGAAGGTCACCAGGCCGAGGTTGATTCCCGGCGTGAGTCCATCGGCGAACGCCTTACCGGCCTCCTGTGCCGCTTCGAGACGGCTCGGCTTCACGTCGGTCGACTCCATCGATAGCGACACGTCGATCACCAGGATCACGGTGGCCCGATTGCGCGGAACCTTCTTGTCCTTGGTCGGACCGGCGAGTGCGACAGTGAACAACAGCAAACCGACGAGGATCAACGCAATCGGCACGTGCCGCAGACGGCCGGGCTGCTGGGGCGCAACGGATTCCAGCAGTTCGAGGTTGCTGAATCGAAGAAGGTGCCTGCGCCGTCGTCGCTGGGCATACAAATACGTCACGGCGAGCGCGACCACCACCAGCGCGAAAACCAACCACCACGGTGACGCGAATTTCGAAATGCTCACTGGCGCGGCGCCTTGCTCGCCGCTCCGAACGTGTGGCGGCGGGTGGATACGAAGCGCACCACATCGGTGATCCAGTCCCGGTCGGTGCGCAACGTCATCACCGGAGCGCCACAGGTACGCAGCATCTGCTCGACCTCGTCGCGATGCGCCTGCGCGGCCTCCGCGAAATCGGCTCGCAGCTTCGGAGTCACGGTGAACTCTCGGGTGCGGCCGGTCTCCGGGTCGTGCAGAACGACATCCTCGACGTCGGGCAGTTCGAGATCGCGAGGATCGAGCACCTCCACTGCGAGCACGTCATGCCGCGCCGAGACCGCACGCAACGAGCGCTGCCAGTCGATCGGGCCGAGGAAGTCGCTGATCACAACCGCGAGTCCGCGCTTGCGCTGCGGACGACGCAACGATTCGATCGCGCCCCGCAGGTCCCCACGCACGCCGTCCGGCGCCTTCGGGGTGCTCGCGATCTTGCGCAGCATTGCCTGCGCGTGGACCCGCCCGCTGCGCGCCGGGATTCGCACCGTGTCGGCGCCGGTCGCCACGACCGCACCGATCCGGTTGCCGCCGCCACTGGTGAGGAAGGTGATCGCTGCCGCCGCGGCCACGACGAGGTCACGCTTCTCGCACGCGGCGGTGCCGAAGTCCAGGCTCGCCGACAGATCCGCCACCATCCACGTCTCCAGCTCGCGGTCGGCCACCATCTGCCGCACATGCGGATGCGTGGTCCTGGCGGTAACCGACCAGTCCATCTGCCGCACATCGTCACCTGGCTGATAGAGACGGGCGTCGCCGGGCTCTGAGCCGGGGCCAGGGATCAGGCCGAGATGATCACCGTGCAGCACGCCGTCGAGACGGCGCCGAACGGTGAGCTCGAGCGTCCGCAGCGCAGCCGACAGCCGGGGATCGCTGAGCTCACCGGACTTCAGAGAAGGCGGCGGATTAGCCGTCACTGCCGGGTGCTGTTCGCGTTCGGATGCGGGGCGGACTGCTGCGCCGGCTGATGCTGGGGCGCCGGCTGATGCGTGGGCGCTTGGTTCGGTCCGGGCTGATGGGGCGCCTGACCGGGCCCGCTACCGGGCGCTGGCATCGGGCCGGCCGCCGGAGCCGGGGCAGTGGCCTGGGCCGCAACCTGCGGCAGACCGACCGTCTGCAGCACGCGGGTGATGATGTCCTCGGGGGACACCTCGTCGGCGAGCGCGTCGTAGGACAGCACGAGCCGGTGCCGCAGCACGTCCGGGATCACCTCGAGCACGTCCTGTGGGACGACGTAGTCACGCCCACGGATCAGCGCGAGCGCGCGGGACGCGGCGATGATGCCGAGGCTGGCACGCGGCGATGCGCCGTAGGACACCCAGCCGGCGACGTCGTCGAGACCGAACTCGCGCGGCTTGCGCGTAGCGGCGATGACCCGAACGACGTAGTCGACGAGCGCGTGGTGAACAAACGTGGTGCTTGCCACCTGTTGAAGGCGCACAAGCTCTTCGGGGCCGAGGATCTGCTTGGCCTCCGGCGGGGTCACACCCATCCGGTAGACGATCTCGCGCTCTTCCTCGACCGAGGGGTAGTCGACCACGACCTTGAACAGGAAGCGGTCGCGCTGCGCCTCGGGCAGCGGGTACACGCCTTCGCTCTCGATCGGGTTCTGCGTCGCCATGACCAGGAACGGATCGGGCATCGGGTAGGTCTTGCCGCCGATCGACACGTGCCGCTCGGCCATCACCTCCAGCAGCGCCGACTGCACCTTCGCGGGTGCGCGGTTGATCTCGTCGGCGAGCACGAAGTTCGCCACGACCGGGCCGAGCTCGGTGTCGAACTGCTCGCGGCCCTGCCGGTAGATCCGGGTGCCGATGAGGTCGGTGGGTACCAAGTCCGGGGTGAACTGCACGCGCGCAAACGAGCCGCCGACGACCTTCGCGAACGTCTCCACCGCAAGGGTTTTGGCGATACCGGGAACGCCTTCGAGCAGCACGTGTCCGCGTGCGAGCACACCCACGAGCAGCCGCTCGACCAGCCGGTCCTGTCCGACGATCACGCGCTTTACCTCGTAGATGGCCTTCTCGAGGGTTTGCACGTCGCGCGCCAGGCTTCCGCCCGTGTTGGGAACGTTTCCGGATGGAACGTCCACGCGGTCAGTTGAGGTCACCGACAATCCCCGCTTTCGGCTCGTTCTTGAACGCGATTTCGCGTATCGCTGCAACTATTCCAGGTCTACGCGAAAGACGCCGCAAACGCCTACCTTCGGGTTTGCGGGTCACGTCCCCGGCCATCGACGGTTCGGAGCTTTCGTCGCTTCTGATGACCGGGCCGTCCGGTGCCGTTGGCTACGGAGCGGCGGAGATCCAGACGCCGATCGGCGGACGGGTACGAATCGTTAGCAATTTGATAGCGATCCGTGTTGGGTGCCACATTTTTCATCGCTTTCCCCGGTCGCTGTAACGAAATCTCCACGCCTGCACGATCCCCTAGTCAATAGCTACCCGTCAGCAAACATCCTGGCGGGCGTCTGGCAGAGGGGAAGGTTGCGCGAAATGACCCGTCATTCGGCAGTGAAGCGGAGTGCGAACACCACCGAGGAGACCACACGGTCGGCCCGTTCCGGAGGCGCTCACCGCGCCTGCAATCGGCGGCCCGCGCTATCCGTTGGCATCGCGACCGTCACGGCAGTCGTCGTTTTCGGTGGCACCCAGAACGCCGCGATCGCGTCGGCCGATATCCCCACGGTCCCTCAGGTACCGACCCCCACGCTGCCCCAGCCTTCTGCACCCACGGGCACTGGCACCGGCGGCGGCCTCGGCGGCACCAGCAACCTCGGGGGCGGCCTCGGCGGCACCAGCAACCTCGGCGGCGGGATCGGCGGCGGGATCGGCGGCGGTACCACCGGCACCGGCAACCTTGGTGGCGCAATCGGCGGCGGCACAATCGGCGGCGGCACCATTGGCGGCGGTACCACCGGCACCGGCAACCTTGGCGGCGGCCTCGGCGCCGGTATCGACGGCACCAGCAACCTCGGCGGCGCAATCGGCGGCACCAGCAACATCGGTGGCGGCGCGAACATCGATGCGGGGGCACTTGGCACGGGCAGCATCGACGGGGTCCTCGGCGGCGCGGGACTCGGTCTCGGAGGAGCGCTCGGGACGTCGCTCGAGCTCGGCACAGGTAGCGCAGGCATTGGCGGCAGTGCAGAGCTCGGCATTGGGACCGTCGCCGATCTCTGCAACTTGCTGGGCCTCGGGACCGGCAGTTCAGTACTCGGCACCGGCGTCGAAATCAATGCCGGAAGCGCGGCCGCGCTCGCGGTGTTGCTCGGCCTCGGGGGCAGCGCAGGCCTCGGCGGCGGCCTTGGACTCGGCGGTGGCCTCGGGCTCGGTACCGACCTCGGTGGTTCGCTTGGCGGATTGATCGACCTCGACCTCGGTGCGTTGGGCACCGGCAGCGCCGACCTTGGGCTCGGCGGGGCACTCGGGTTGGGCCTCCTCGGGACCGGGAGCGCGCTGGCGGGCGCCGGGCTTCTCGGACTCGGCGCTCTTGGCCTCGGCCTGCTGGGAAGCGGCTCGGGCGGCGGGGGCTTCATCGCTGATGGCGAGGGTGCGCTCGGTGGCGACGCCGCCGGTGGTGGCGGCAGCGACATCGCCGTGACGTCGCCCGTTGCCGATGCCGAGCAGGCCGACGAGAGCGGAGGGATCGGCGGGTTCGTGGCGAACCTGGCCAGCCACGTCATTCCTCGCGGCTACCCGGAAACAGGTGCCGGCGGCGCAGCCCAGATGGCACGCGACAACGCGGTTCCGTTGACAGCCTTCGCCCTCCTCCTGCTTTGCCTCGCAGCGGTCATTCTGTCCCGCCGCAACAGCAACGCCGAGCTGGGCTGAGCGTGCCCGCATCCCAGCCGGCGGCGAAGTCCCGCTCGCCAAGACGAGTCACACGACTTCTCGTGATGACAGGTCTTGTCGCAGCGGGCCTGTTCGCCGCGGCCGGGCTGGTGACGCCGACCGATGGAACGCAGGTCGACGCAGCGGTGGCCTCGATTGCTCCGGATAATGTTGGGTTGCAACCGATTCCGCCGCTCGCGGCATCGCCACCCCAAGCGCTGCGAGTCCCCGCGATCAACCTGTCGATTCCGCTGATCACCTTGGGGCTCAATGCCGACGGGACCGTCGAGGTCCCCACCGACTTCGCCCAAGCAGGCTGGTACCGAGAAGGACCGACACCAGGAGAACCCGGCTCCGCCGTCATCCTCGGCCACGTCGACTCCTACCAAGGACCCGCCGTCTTCTACCACCTACACGACCTACGACCAGGAGACCGGATCGAAGTAACCCGCGAGGACGGCAGCATCGCCGAATTCGCGGTCACCAAAACCGCGACCTACCCAAAGACGCAATTTCCCGCCGAGCAGGTCTACGCCAACAACGACGGAAGCCACCTGCAACTCGTCACCTGCGGAGGCGCATTCGACAGCCAGGCACGCAGCTACCTGTCCAACGTCGTCGTCTACACAACCCTCATTGGCGCACCCGATCAAACCGGTTAATCCGGGAGCAATCACCGCGAAAGCCCATGAGTCCGATGGAGCACAGTTTGAACAGCCCAATCCCCACCACCTCGCACGAGCGCCCGCAACACGCCTCCGCCGACAATATCCATGACGCTCCCCCTGCTCAGCTCCCACTGCTCGGGGTCGATTCGGGACAGCGGCAGCGCCGTTGGACGATCCTGCTGCGATTGATACTCGTACTTCCGCATTTGGTCGTCCTGACGTTCGCGGGCATCGTCGCCGGCATCGTTCGGTTGCTCGGCTGGCTGTGTGCACTGATCCTCGGGCACCTTCCCGCGTGGTGTGGTCGTTTCTTGGGCTGGTATCTCAGCTACGTCATCAGGGTGAACGGCTATGCCTATCTCCTGGTGGACAGGTACCCGCCAATCCGCCCGAAGGGCAACGACTATCCGGTCCGGACCGTGTTGCCGGAACCCACGCCACTGAATCGTTGGGCGGTGCTGTTCCGAACGCTGCTTGCCTTGCCAATGCTCGTTCTTAGCGCCCTTTTCGGTCTGGGCTGGGCGGTTGCCGGACTGTTCATCTGGATCATCGTTCTGGTGCTCGGACGTATGCCGGCCCCAATTTTCCAGGCCTCCAACGCAATTCTGCGGGTCACTTTCCGGACGCAGGCCTACCACTACCTGCTGACGCCCGAGTATCCGAAGAGCATCTTCGGCGACCCACCAGCGCCGCATAAGCACTCGGCGGGATCCAGCGAAGACACGGTGCCCGCTGGATTCCGAATCCACGTGCCCCCAAGCGGCCGTGCGCTCATGGTGGCGATCCTGGTGCTCGGCATTGCGGCCTATTGCGTTCAGATGGCGGCGTCGCTCGCGATCGCAGACATGAATCACACGGAGGATGACAGCGTCGTCGCGACCGACGACCAAGGGGCAGTGATCGCGGCGGTATCCAACTACTACCGAGCGGTCGCCGCGGACGACGGCGAGCTTGCCTGCGCGAAACTATCTCCCGCACTTGCCCAGTCGCTCGCAGCGCAGGCTCACACAGACGGCTGCCCCGGTGCAGTCCATCTCACCCACGACGGCCAACCCCAAGCGAGGTTCGATCAGATCGCCAACATCAAGTACGCCGCCCGCGATGCCGAAATCAACGGAAACCAAGCATCATTGAAGATCTACGCAGCTTCCAACGGCTCCGCAACGCTCGCCCAAGAAGTGCTGCTGGAAAAGCAGGCAGACGGGCAGTGGCTGATCGTCAGCCTCGGTTAGGACGAGTTCCCGCAGTCAGGACACGAGTCGCACCACGTAGGGCATCATGCCGTCCTCACGGACGGGCGACACCTTCACGACCTCACCGGACTGCGGGGCCTCGAGCATGGTCCCGTCACCCAGATAGAGCGCCACATGCTGGCTGCCGTTGGCGCCCCAGAAGATCATGTCGCCGCGGCGCATCTCGTCCGTCGGTACCTGTTCACCTGAGGTGTATTGGTAGCCGCTGTAGTGCGGCAACGACATTCCGATCCCGGCAAACGCGTAGATCATCAGCCCGGAGCAGTCGAAGCCGACCTTGTTGTAGTCACCGTGCGCGTCGGCGACGCCACCGTCGCGGATGCCCTTGGTGGGACCGTTCTCGTCGCCGCCACCCCATGCGTAGGGGACGCCGAGTTGCGACATGCCTCGATCCACGACGATCTCCACGGCAGCCGGACCGACGACCGACGGAAGCTTCGGTTTCTTCCGCTTGGGCGGCGGCGGGGTATCCGAGTCCTCGTCGAGCGTCGTGTGCGGACGCTGACCGTCGGACAACGCGGCAGCACGGTCACGGGCCGCCTGATCGGCCGCCACACGGGCCGTTGCGGCGATCGCGATCTGCTTGGCGGTCTCGGTCAGGGCCGCGAGCGTTGCAGCCTCTTCCTTGCGCAAACCGTCCCATTGCGCGTAAACCTCACGCTGCCCTTGCAATCCGGACACACCGGCACGGGCCGCTACTAGCTGGGCCTGCGCGGTATCCCGATTGGTTTCGAGTTCGGACTTGCGTGCAGCCTGCTGCGTCAGCGCGGATTGGGCTGCGACGAT
>NZ_LRRB01000309.1 GCF_001646865.1 Aldersonia kunmingensis
GCAGGCAACGGTGCCCGAGTGGTTTCGGGCAAGCCTGCGCAACCGCGTCGCCGGCGAACGAGGAAGCGACTTCATAGCACTGGTCGAGAGCCGGCTCGGCCGCTTCGAGGCCAGTACAGCCTGATCGTCACTCCGCGCCGACATGCAACTTAGTGTGCACTTCGTTGCATAGGCAACTCGTTGCACATACGCTCGCGCCGTGGCACTGGAACACGCGATTCTGGTCGCGCTGAGCGAGCAATCCGGCTCGGGATACGAACTGGCCCGCCGATTCGACAAGTCGATCGGTTTCTTCTGGGCCGCCACCCACCAGCAGATCTACCGGGTGCTCAAGCGCATGGACGACCTCGGCTGGGTCGAGAGCGAATCCGTCGCGCAGTCCGGCCGCCCGGACAAGAAGGTCTACTGCGTCACCGACACCGGCCGTGGTGAACTCGGCGACTGGATCGCGACGTCGAGCGCTCCGGGTCCGCTACGCGAGGAACTCGCGCTCAAGATTCGCGCGGCCGAACACGGCGACCTGGGCGCACTGCTCGCCGAGGTTGCCCGGCACCGCGACCGCCACGCCGAACGGCTCGAACTGTTTCGCCACCTGGAGAAGCGTGACTTCGCCGCCCCGACTGCCCTGTCGGGCACGGCCCTGCACCAATACCTGGTACTGCGCGGCGGCATTCGCGTCGAAGAAGGCTTCACCGAGTGGTGCACCGAGGTGCTCGACGCGCTCAGCGCGGAACACGAAAGGCAGGCAACGTCATGACGTCCTACCCGCATCTGTTCGAACCGCTTGACCTCGGGTTCACAACGCTGCGCAACCGAGTTGTCATGGGCTCGATGCACACCGGGCTCGAGGACCGCGCCTGGAACGCCAAGCGGCTCGCGGCGTTTTACGCCGAACGTGCCCGCGGCGGCGTCGGCCTCATCATCACCGGCGGCTACGCCCCCAACCGCACCGGCTGGCTGTTGCCCTTCGGCGGCAAGCTGACCAATCGCGCCGAGGCCTACCGCCACCGCATCGTCACCGACGCCGTGCACGCCGAGGGCGGCAAGATCGCGCTGCAGATCCTGCACGCCGGCCGCTATTCGTACTGGCCGCGCAGCGGTTCGGCGTCCGCGATCAAGTCTCCGATCAATCCGTTCAAGCCAAGAGCGTTGTCCGACAAGGAAATCGAGCAGACCATCGACGACTACGCGCGATGCGCCGAGCTGTCGCGGTTCGCCGGCTACGACGGCGTCGAGATCATGGGCGGCGAGGGCTACTTCATCAATCAGTTCCTCGCGCCACGCACCAACAAGCGCACCGACCGATGGGGCGGCAGCGCGGAGAACCGCCGCCGGATCGCCGTCGAGATTGTGCGCCGCACCCGCGAGGTGGTCGGCCGTGACTTCGTCATCGTGTTCCGCCTGTCGATGGCCGACCTTGTCGATGACGGCCAGCCGTGGGACGACATCGTTGCGCTCGCACAAGAACTCGAAGCTGCGGGCGTCGACATCATCAACACCGATATCGGCTGGCACGAGGCGCGGGTTCCGACGATCGTGACGTCCGTTCCGCGTGCCGCTTTCGTCAACTTCACTGCGAAACTCAAGGCCCAGGTGGGTATTCCGGTGTGCGCGTCGAACCGGATCAACATGCCCGAGACCGCCGAGGAGATCCTCACCCGCGGAGACGCGGACCTGATTTCGCTTGCGCGGCCGCTGCTGTCGGATCCGCAGTGGGTGAACAAGGCAAGCCTCGATCATGTCGAGGACATCAACACCTGCATCGCCTGCAATCAGGCCTGCCTCGATCACGCCTTCGTCGGCAAACACGTGTCCTGCCTGCTCAACCCGCGTGCTGGGCACGAGACCGAACTGCGCCTGCTGCCGACCCGCCGCACGAAGCGTGTCGCGGTCGTCGGGGCCGGACCGGCCGGGCTCGCTGCCGCGACTACGGCGGCAGAGCGCGGCCATCGAGTGGACCTCTTCGAGGCCGACAACCGGATCGGCGGCCAGTTCGATCTCGCGCGGCGAATCCCGGGCAAGGAAGAGTTCGCCGAGTCGATCCGGTATTTCACGCGACGACTCGAGGTCACCGGCGTGAACGTCCACCTCGGCGCACGGGTCACCGCGCAGGAGCTGATCGACGGCGGCTACGACGAGGTCGTGCTCGCGACCGGGGTGCGGCCGCGTGTGCCGAACATCCCGGGCATCGACCACCCGATGGTGCTGTCCTACCCCGAATTGGTGCGCGAGGAGAAGCCGGTCGGTAAGCGCGTGGCCGTAATCGGCGCTGGCGGAATCGGATTCGATGTGAGCGAGTTCCTTACCGTTGAGGGGTCGCCGAGCCTGAAGATCGACGAGTGGAAAGAGGAGTGGGGTGTCACCGAGCCCGAGGATGCTCCGGGTGCGCTGACCACCCCTCGCCCGTCGCCAGCGGCCCGGGAAGTGGTTCTGCTGCAACGCAAGTCGTCGTCGTTCGGCAAGGGCCTCGGCCGGACGTCGGGCTGGGTGCACCGCGCCGCGCTGAAAGCCAAGGGCGTCGAGCAGATCGGCGGGGTGAATTACGAACGCATCGATGACGCCGGGCTGCACATCTCGTTCGGCGAGAAGCGTGAACGCCGACGCGTGATCGCGGTGGACAACGTGGTGGTCTGCGCCGGCCAGGAGTCGGTGCGCGATCTCGCCGACGAGCTGGCCGCGGCGAAGTTGCGGGTGCATCTGATCGGCGGCGCCGACGTCGCGGCCGAGCTGGACGCCAAGCGCGCGATCGACCAGGGCACGCGAGTCGCCGCGCGGCTCTGACCGTCAGTGTTCTCGGCCCGCACTCCCCTGTTTCCCGCGCTGTTCTCGGTCCGCACCCCTCCCCCGCCGCACACTTCCTGAGGCGCCGCACACCCTCCCGCACCCTGGAAGCTGCGCGCGGCGACAGGAAGTGTGCAGCGATGGGGCGGGCTAGCCGTGAACAGGGCCTCGCTAAGGTTCGTGACGTGAGCCTGCCGAATCCCACCCCGAAGGCCGCGCCGTTGTCACCGGCGCCTCGTCCGGAATCGGCGAGGCCCTCGCCGTCGAACTCGCGGCGCGGGGGCATTCGCTGATCCTCGTCGCGCGGCGCGGCGAACTGCTCGCGGCGCTGGCCCAGCGCCTGACCACCGAGTACGGCGTCACCGCAGAGGTGCGCGCGACCGACCTGTCCGACCGTGACGCCCGAGCGGCCCTGAGCGCTGAACTCGCCGCGCGCGAGATCACTGTGCTGTGCAACAACGCCGGTATCGCGACGTTCGGCCCGGTCGCCGGGCTGGATCCGCAGTACGAGCGGGACCAGGTCGAACTCAACGCGGTCGCCGTGCACGACCTGACCCTGGCCGTGCTGCCCAGCATGCTCGCGCGCAAGTCGGGCGCGATCCTGATCGTCGGATCGGCGGCGGGCAACATGCCGATCCCGAACAACGCCACCTACGCCGCGACGAAGGCGTTCGTGAACACGTTCTCCGAGTCGTTGCGCGGCGAACTCAAGGGCAGCGGCGTCAACGTCACGCTGCTTGCGCCCGGACCGGTGCGCGCCGATTCGCCCGCAGCGGAAGAGGCGTCGATCGTCGACCGGATGGTGCCCGACTTCCTCTGGATGGACACCACGCAGACCGCGAAGCAGTCGCTCGACGCGCTCGGCAAGAACAAGATGCGCCTGGTGCCCGGCTTGCTCGGCAAGGCCATGTCGGTCGCCGGCCAGTACAGCCCGCGCGCGATCGTCGCCCCGATCGTCGGCAGCTTCTACAGCAAACTCGGCGGCTAAGCGGCTCAGCGCCGCCGCTTGCGCGTCCCGAACAGGCTGCGGGTGATTTCCCGCCCGGCCGCAGACGCCGCCGAACGTAGGAAGCTCTTCACTGCGGGGTTGCCCATGATCTTCTCGGCGGCACTGTCCTCGGGCGCGGACTGCGGCGCCGGCTCGGGCGCGGGTTCCGGTTCGGCCGCGATGATGCGGGCGGTCAGCATCTCGTACGCCGATTCCCGATCGATACTCACGCCGTACTTCACATACAGCGGGCCCGCCTGGGCGGCGGTTCGGATCGCGTCCTCGCCGATCGTGTCCATCAGCGAACGCGGCGGGCGGAGCCGGGTCCATGCCACCGGCGTAGGCGCGCCGCGCTCGGACAGTACGGTCACGATCGCCTCGCCGATTCCTAGTGAGGTGAGCGCCTCTTCGAGGTCGTACACCTCCGTTTTCGGGTAGGTGCGAACGGTCTTCGAGAGCGCCTTCTGGTCGTCCGGGGTGAATGCGCGCAGCGCATGCTGGATGCGCGCACCGAGCTGGGACAGCACCGGATTCGGTATGTCGGTGGGCAACTGGGTGCAGAAGAACACCCCGACGCCCTTGGAGCGGATGAGCTTCACCGTCTGCTCGACCTGATCCTCGAACGCCTTCGACGCGTCGGCGAATAGCAGATGCGCCTCATCGAAGATGAATACGAGCTTCGGCCGGTCGACGTCGCCCACCTCGGGCAGCGTCTGGAACAGCTCGGCAAGAACCCACATGAGGAACGTGGAGAACATTGCCGGCCGCGCGGCCTGCGCACCTAGTTCGAAGAGAGTGATGACGCCGCGGCCGTCGACTACGCGCAGCAGGTCGGCGGTGTCGAGTTCGGGCTCGCCGAAAAATGTGTCGCCGCCGTCGGATTCGAGATTCACGAGCGCCCGCAGGATCACTCCCGCCGTCGCGGACGACACGCCGCCGATGCCCTTGAGATCGGCCTTGCCCTCGTCGCTGGTGAGGTGTGTGATGACGGCCCGCAGATCCTTCAGATCGAGCAGCGCGAGGCCTTGGGTGTCGGCCCAGTGGAAGATCAGACCAAGCGTCGACTCTTGAGTTGCGTTGAGCCCCAGCACCTTACTCAGCAGGATCGGCCCGAAGGACGTTATCGAGGCCCTGATCGGCACGCCGATGCCCTCGGTGCCGAGCGAGACGAACTCGGTCGGGAAAGTGGTGGGCGCCCAATCAGTTGCACCGGTTTCGGTGGCCCGCGTGGTGATCTTGTCGTTGCTCTCCCCCGGCCTCGACAGACCGGAGAGATCGCCCTTGATGTCGGCCAGCACGACCGGCACACCCGCGGCAGACAACTGCTCCACGATGCCCTGCAGCGTCTTGGTTTTGCCCGTTCCGGTGGCGCCCGCGACGAGCCCATGCCGATTCACCGTGGCCAACGGGATACGCACCGCAGCCGCCGGATCGACCGCGCCTGCAACCACGACGGAGCCAAGCTCGAGCGCAGGTCCAGTCCCGGCATATCCCGCTGCGATCTGTTGCGCCGGATTCCCATTCGACTCGGGGGTGGCCGGTTGTTGTGCAGCGGCGGCCTCGCGTTCGGCCGCCTCGGCGGCGGCCGCCGCTTCCGCTGCGAGTCGTGCCGCTTCCTCCGCAGCGGCCCGGGCCGCTGCTGCGCGTTCCTGCGGAGTGGTCATCGCGCCTCCCCCTTAGCGGATGTCGCAGTTGGATCTCGCCGGTGGATTTCGCCGACCTTATCCCGCACGGAGGAGGTTGCGGGCTGACTACGCTGTGTCGCGTGCAGGACAAACTTGTGTGGATCGATTGTGAGATGACCGGGCTGCGGCTCGACACCGACAAGCTCATCGAGGTGGCCGCGCTCGTCACCGACGGTGACCTCAATATTCTCGGAGACGGCGTGGACATCGTGATCCATGCCGACGACGCGGCGCTGGCTGCGATGCCCGACGTCGTAGCCGAGATGCATGCGAAGTCGGGGCTGACCGAGGAGGTCCGCCAATCCACGGTCACGCTCGAAGAGGCGCAGGAACGGGTCCTGGCCTACATCAAGCAGCATGTACCGGTCGCCGGGACCGTGCCGCTGGCGGGCAACTCGATCGCCACCGACCGCGGCTTCATCGCCCGCGACATGACCGAACTCGACGCTTACCTGCACTACCGGATGATCGACGTCAGCTCCATCAAGGAGCTGTGCCGCCGCTGGTACCCGCGCATCTACTTCGGCCAGCCGGAGAAGGGCCTCGCCCACCGCGCGCTCGCCGATATCAAGGAATCGATCCGGGAGCTGCGGTACTACCGGCGCACGGCGTTCGTAGCCGATCCGGGCCCCTCGACCACCGATATTGCGGCGATTGCGGCCGAGATCTCGGCTTCTGCGAACGGCGACGGCATCACCAACGCGGCGGGGGCCGCCGACGCAGGCTGACCAGCCGATTGGCACCCGAGGCCGTCGGCACGCTAATATCGATCGCGCTGGCCGTTCCCTCTGGGGAGCGTCGAGCGATGGTGAGTGTAGTTCAGTTGGTAGAGCACCAGGTTGTGATCCTGGCTGTCGCGGGTTCGAGTCCCGTCACTCACCCGAAAGAAAGGCCGGGCCGCGAGGCCCGGCCTTTCTTGTTGAAATCCTTGTACCGCCAACGAACTCCTTATTCAGCCGGGCTTCGGCAGAGGCTTGTTTGGACGGCGATAAAGTGACCGCATGCGAGCAATCTCCAGACTCTCGGTGGCCACCGCGGCCGCGGGAATCGTGCTGCTCGCCGGGTGCGCGGGATCGAACGACGAGCCCACAGAGGTCGAACCGTCCACGTCGACGTCGGCTGCGAGTTCGGTCACAGCAACCCCGCCCCGAACGACCAACGAACTCCCTTCGACGCCCCCGACTGCCCCTCCCGTCCCAGCGGTCGGTGACTTCTGCATCGGCGCGAATATCGGTAAGAAGGCCGTCGACGCCGAGGGCAATCCGATCGTGTGCGACAACTACGAGTGGAAGCCCGACACCGGGCAGGCAGCGAAGAACCCTTGGGGTGACCAGCAGCGCGAATGGTCCGAGTGCCTCGAGACGCACACCCCAGCGGAGTGCCGCGAGCAATCACGCTGGGGCAACCAACCAACCCCGACGCCGTAGTTCTGGCAGCCGGAGTCTCTGTAACCACTCGACGAGGTCGATGACGGAATCCGGGTCGATGTGCCCGTCGAGCGCGGTTACTCAGGTCCTCAGCTCTGGTTGGCGTTCCCGGCCTTCCACTCCGGCCACGGGACGTTCCAGTCACCCAGCCCGTCGACCCCGGACAATGTGCCGCCGCCCGTGTTCTTCACGATCACGATGTCGCCGCGCTTGACGTTGTTGTAAACCCAGATCGCGTTGTCCGGGCTGAGATTCAAACAACCATGGCTGGCGTTCGAGTAACCCTGCTGCCCCACCGACCACGGCGCTGAGTGCATGAATATGCCGCTGTATGACATTCGCGTTGCGTAGTTCACCGGCGTGCGGTAGCCATCCGCCGAATTGACTGGGACGCCGTAGGTGGACGAGTCCATGATGATCAGATCATGCCGCTCGGCGACGATGTAGACGCCGTTGTCCGTCTCGGTGCCCGGCTTACCCATCGAGGTGGGCATCGTCCGCTCGACCACACCGTTGCGCTCGACGGTGACCTGCAGCGTGTTGTCATCCGCCGTGAGCACCACCGGATCGCCGATGGTGAAGTTCATGTGCGCGTCCTCCGCGCCGAACGTTCCGCCGCCGAGATCGAGGCCGTACACCTTGACGTTCACGTCGATCTTCGTGCCTGCCACCCAGAAGCGCTCGGGGCGCCAGCGCACTTCTTTCGAGCTGATCCAATAGAAGGCGCCCTCGACCGGCGGGTCGGTGACGACCGTGATCGCGTTCTGCGCAGCCAGCTTGTCGCCGATCGGTTCGTCGAACTGCACTGCCACCGGCTGACCGATGCCCACCACGGCTCCGTCGCCCGGCATCAAATAAGGCTTGGTGAGGTTGTCGGGCACGCTCGTGTTGAACGCGGCATCGTCGATGGTCACGCCGCTCAGACCGAATGCCTCGGTATGCAGGCGGTATTGGCGGTTGTAACCGAGCGGTTCCACACTGCGCCAAGACAATCCGTCCGGTGCCATCGCGCCGCCAACCGGAGTGTTCTCCGGCGTGAGCAACGTCACGCCGCCCAGCATCCCGTCGACGACACTGACGGTGATCGGCATGCTCGGCGAAATACCGATGTCGCCGTTCTTCACATTCACGGTCAGCTTCGGCTTCATCAGCTCGGTCAGCGGGTTCGAGTCGAGCGGCGCGACCGGCGTCGACGGCTCCGCACTGTTTCCGATCGAGCAAGCGGACAGGCCCATGACCAGCACGGATGCCCCAATGAGCAGCCGCGCGAACCCTGTCCGCCGCCGAAAAACTCGATCCATCATGCAGCTACTCCACTTCGTGACCGAACGCCGCGAGTACACAGCTCAGTGTGACTCAGATCACAATCCGGTCGGGCAAAATCGCTAGGCGGAACTTGGCCATTATGCCGCTGTCAGCGTGAGCCTCGCACGACGCGAGACACGCTTTCCTGCGGATATGCAGAGTCGGTCGGTTTCCGTTGTGCACTTGTTACGCACCCGCCGATCGAGCGCCCAACGGGCGATTTCATTCCTGGCGCATTGGCCTGTTAAAGTTCTCGCCGCAGCAAGGAACACGGTGAAGCCCACCTGAAGCCGACGCGGTGCACGCGCCATTAGCTCAATTGGCAGAGCAGCTGACTCTTAATCAGCGGGTTCGGGGTTCGAGTCCCTGATGGCGCACCACGAGGTCCGAGACCTTATCTCACATTTCCGATCACCGATCCGGTGATCGCCTGGCATCGTTGCACTTTCGACTCGAGCGCCCGCTGACAATCTTCTTTCGCGTCGCGCCTCCCGAAACGCTTCACGCCGGTAGCATCCCCCGCGTGACCGACCCCACAGCCGACGGCCGTACCGCTGCCGCGCTACGGGTCCTCGTCTATGCCAGCAATGCCGCGACACGCGAACGCGTGCGACTCGCGCTCGGCACCCGCCCGCATCCCGACCTCCCGCCGCTCGAGTTCGTCGACGTAGCCACGCCGGCGGCGGTCATCGATCGCTTCGACGCCGGCGGACTCGATCTCGCGATCCTCGACGGCGAGGCCACTCCGGCCGGCGGCCTCGGTGTCGCCAAACAAGTGAAGGACGAGATCGATGCACCGCCGCCCATCCTCGTATTGATCGGCCGCCGCGACGACGCGTGGCTGGCGAAGTGGTCGCGAGCGGAGGCCACGGTGGCGCATCCGATCGATCCTATGGAGCTCACGTCGGCCGTGGTCAGGCTACTGCGCGGCTCCGTCGGGTCCGCAGGCACCGGGCGCTGAACTCGCCTGTCGGGCGAGGAAATTCGCAAGCCTCAAAAACGATCCACCGGAACCCAACGTGGGTAGGGTGTGTCTCAGCTCACACGATCGCGGATTGAGGATTATCTTCGGTCTCGGGACCGTGTGCGCTCTCGGACGCACCGCCGTCCCGGCAGATGACCAGGCTCGTGGGGAGAGGAGGTCATGGGCGTGAATGTGTATGCACCGATTCTGGTGCTCGGCGCCCTCGCCCTCGCCTTCGCTGTGTTCTCGGTGATCCTCGCGACGGCGGTTGGCCCGAAGCGGTACAACCGGGCCAAGTTGGAGGCCTACGAGTGCGGGATCGAACCAACGCCACAGCCCACCGGCGGCGGCAGATTCCCGGTGAAGTACTACCTGACGGCGATGTTGTTCATCGTCTTCGATATCGAGATCGTCTTCCTCTATCCCTGGGCCGTGCACTTCAATGCCCTCGGACTCTTCGGTCTCGGCGCGATGGCGCTGTTCATCTTCAACGTTTCGGTTGCATACGCCTACGAATGGCGCCGCGAGGGCCTGCGCTGGGACTGAAGGCGAATCTGGCTTGGCGGACCGGCTAGCTCTGTCCGCCAAGTCAACTCGACGCTAAGTGGAGTTAAGGAGGGCCGCGAAATGGGCCTCGAGGAGAAGCTGCCGAGCGGCTTCCTGCTGACGACACTCGAAGACTTTGCTGGCTATGCCCGCAAGGGATCGCTGTGGCCCGCGACCTTCGGGCTCGCCTGCTGCGCGATCGAGATGATGGCCACCGGAACGGGCCGGTTCGACCTGGCGCGGTTCGGTATGGAGGCGTTCCGTGCCTCCCCGCGCCAGGCCGACCTGATGATCGTGGCCGGGCGGGTCAGCCAGAAGATGGCGCCTGTGTTGCGGCAGGTCTACGACCAGATGGTCGAGCCGAAGTGGGTGCTGTCGATGGGTGTGTGCGCCTCGTCGGGCGGCATGTTCAACAACTACGCGATCGTGCAGGGCGTCGATCACGTTGTGCCGGTCGACATCTATCTCCCCGGTTGCCCGCCGCGACCGGAGATGCTGCTGCACGCAATCATCGAGCTGCACAAGAAGATCGCCGATGCGCCGATCGGCTACAACCGGGCCGAGGCGGTGCGGGCCGCCGAGGAGGCAGCGCTCTCGGTGCGTCCGACGATCGAGTTCAAGGGGCTGCTCCGATGAGCGGGCCGGCCACCCCCGCCGAGTCGGAAGGCGCCGCGACCGCGGGCCCCGAGGGAACCGTGCCCGGTGGCGAGGGCGAGGTGATCGACGTCCGCCGCGGCATGTTCGGCGTGCGCGGCAGCGGCGACACCTCCGGCTACGGCCGACTGGTTCGCCCGGTCGCACTCCCCGGCGGCACACCCCGCCCGTACGGCGGGTACTTCGACGCGATCGCCGACGGACTCGAGTCCGCACTCGTCAACGCGGGCGTCGCCTTCGACGAGGCGATCGAACTGACGGTGGTATTCCGCGACGAATTGACCTTCCACGTGCGGCGCGAGCACCTGGTCACCGTCGCCCGCGTGCTGCGCGACGACCCGGCCCTGCGGTTCGAACTGTCCCTCGGCGTCAGCGGCGTGCACTACCCGCAGGACACCGGCCGCGAGTTGCACGCTGTGTATCCGCTGCTGTCGATCACGCACAACCGCCGCATTCGACTCGAGGTCGCCGCACCCGACGGCGACCCACATATCCCGTCGCTGTACGGCGTCTACCCGACCACCGACTGGCACGAGCGCGAGACGTTCGACTTCTTCGGCATCGTCTTCGACGCCCACCCCGCGCTGACCCGGATCGAGATGCCCGACGACTGGGTGGGTCACCCGCAGCGCAAGGACTACCCGTTGGGCGGCATCCCCGTCGAGTACAAAGGCGCGCAGATTCCGCCACCTGACGAGCGGAGGGCATACAACTGATGACCGCCGACACCGGAACGAGTACGGGCGGCAACGCCGCCACCATCACCGTTGCCGGGCAGGACTGGGACGAGGTTCTCGCCGCCGCACACCGCGGCGAGAACCGCATTGTCGTCAACATGGGCCCGCAGCACCCGTCCACGCACGGCGTACTGCGGCTCATCCTGGAGATCGAAGGCGAGACGGTCACCGAGGCGCGCTGCGGAATCGGCTACCTGCACACCGGAATCGAGAAGAACCTCGAATACCGGAACTGGATGCAGGGCGTGACGTTCGTGACCCGGATGGACTATCTGTCCCCGTTCTACAACGAGACCGCCTACTGCCTCGGGGTCGAGAAGCTGCTCGGCATCACCGACCAAGTCCCCGAACGCGCAACGGTCATTCGGGTGATGCTGATGGAACTCAACCGCATCTCGAGCCACCTGGTCGCGCTGGCCACCGGCGGGCTCGAACTCGGCGCAATGACGGCTATGTTCTTCGGCTTCCGCGAACGCGAACTGATCCTCGACGTGTTCGAGAACATCACGGGTCTCCGGATGAACCACGCCTACATCCGGCCCGGCGGGCTGATCCAGGACCTGCCCGACGACGCGGTGCCGAAGATCCGCGACCTGCTCGTCCTGCTCCCGAAACGGTTACGCGAACTCGAATTGATGTTGCGGGAGAACTCGATCTGGAAGGCACGCACGATAGGCATCGGGTACCTCGACCTCACCGGCTGCATGGCACTCGGCATGACAGGGCCGGTACTGCGCTCCACCGGGTTACCGCATGACCTGCGCAAGTCCGCGCCGTACTGCGGATACGAGAACTACGAATTCGACGTCATCACCGACACCGGTTGCGACTGCTACGGCCGCTACGTGATCCGGGTGAAAGAGATGGCCGAGTCGCTCAAGATCGTCGAGCAGTGCCTCGACAAGCTGCGTCCCGGCCCGGTCATGGTGGAGGACAAGAAGATTGCGTGGCCCGCGCAGTTGCGCGTAGGCGCGGACGGGCTCGGCAATTCGCCGGAGCACATCGCCAAAATCATGGGCACCTCGATGGAGGCGCTCATCCACCACTTCAAGCTCGTCACCGAGGGACTGCGCGTGCCTGCCGGGCAGGTATACATCGCGGTCGAGTCGCCGCGCGGCGAACTCGGCGTGCATATGGTCAGCGACGGCGGCACCCGCCCTTACCGGGTGCACTACCGGGACCCGTCGTTCACCAACCTGCAAGCGGTCGCCGCGATGAGCGAGGGCGGCATGGTGGCCGACGTGATCGCCGCAGTGGCCAGCATCGACCCGGTTATGGGCGGGGTGGACCGATGACCGCGAGCGAAGAGATCCGGACGAACGGCCACACGGCGCCTGTGTTCATCGAGTTCGGCCGTCGCCCCGATGAGCCGGGAACGCTCGTGCATCCCGGCGCGCGGGAGCGCTATCCGGCGGATGTGCTCGACCGCCTGGACGCCGATGCAGCACAGATTGTTTCGCGCTATTCCAGCGGCGATGACGAACAGGCGCGGCAGATGTCGCGCTCGGCGCTGCTGCCACTGCTGCACCTCGTGCAGTCGGTGGACGGCTACATCTCCCCCGCCGGTATCGAGTTCTGCGCCGCGTACCTCGGGCTCGCTACCGCGGAAGTTTCCGCGGTAGCGACCTTCTATTCGATGTACCGGCGCCGGCCCACCGGTGACTACTTCGTCGGCGTGTGCACGAACACGTTGTGCGCGGTGCTCGGTGGCGACGCGATCCTTGCCGACCTGTCGGATCATCTCGGTATCGAGCCTGGCGACACAACCGAGGACGGCTCGATCACCCTCGAACACATCGAATGCAACGCGGCATGCGATTACGCGCCAGTGCTGATGGTCAACTGGGAATTCTTCGACAATCAGACGCCGCAGTCCGCACGTGACTTGGTCGACGAATTGCGTAAGGGCGAACAGGTCACGCCGACGAGGGGCGCGCCACTGTGCACCTTCCGCGAAACCGCCCGCGTGCTGGCCGGTTTCCCCGACGAACGCCCGAACGCCGTTGCCGCCGCACAACCCGGCGAGGCCACACTGGCCGGTCTGCGTATCGCGCGCAAGTTGGCCGCGAACACGCCTGCTGCTCCGGAACGGGAGGGCGAGTGACATGTCACCGAGCCCGGAGGGTCGCCCAATGTCACTGACGCCGGTGCTGAGCAGCTACTGGGATGACCCCGAGTCGTGGACGCTCGCGACCTACCGCGCTCACGACGGCTACGGCGGGCTCACCGCCGCGCTGGAGATGACCCCGGACGAGGTGATCGCCACTGTCAAGGACGCCGGGCTGCGCGGGCGCGGCGGTGCCGGATTCCCGACCGGAATGAAATGGGGGTTCATCCCGCAGGACGAAGAGCACCCGAAGCCGCACTACCTTGTGGTCAACGCCGACGAGTCGGAACCTGGTACCTGCAAGGACATTCCGCTCATGCTCGCGACCCCGCACACCCTCATCGAGGGCGTGATCATCGCGGCGTACGCGATCCGGTGCAATCGCGCATACATCTATGTTCGCGGCGAGGTGCTTCCGGTGCTGCGCCGGCTGCATAACGCGGTCGCGGAGGCCTACGCCGCTGGGTATCTAGGTCGCGACATTCTCGGCTCGGGATTCGACCTCGACCTCGTGGTGCATGCGGGCGCGGGTGCCTATATCTGTGGTGAGGAAACTGCACTGCTCGATTCTCTGGAGGGCCGTCGCGGGCAGCCCCGGCTGCGGCCGCCATTCCCGGCGGTCGCCGGCCTGTACTCGTGCCCGACGGTGGTCAACAACGTCGAGTCGATCGCTAGCGTCCCTGCGATTCTGCGCAACGGGGTGGACTGGTTCCGTTCGATGGGCACCGAGAAATCGCCCGGCTTCACGCTGTACTCGCTGTCAGGGCATGTGCAGCGGCCGGGTCAATACGAGGCCGCCCTCGGAATCACCTTGCGCGAGTTGCTCGATCTCGCCGGGGGCGTACGGGCCGGGCACCAGCTGAAGTTCTGGACTCCGGGTGGATCCTCGACGCCGATCCTCACCGCCGAGCACCTCGACGTCCCCCTCGACTACGAGGGCGTCGGCGAGGCCGGGTCGATGCTCGGGACCAAGGCACTGCAGATCTTCGACGAGACCACGTGCGTGGTGCGGGCAGTGCTGCGCTGGACCGAGTTCTACGCCCACGAGTCGTGCGGCAAATGCACTCCGTGCCGGGAGGGCACGTACTGGCTGGTGCAGATCCTGCGCAACATCGAGGAAGGCTCTGGGCGAGTCGAGGACCTCGAGCGCCTGCTCGATATCTCCGACGCGATCCTCGGCAAGTCGTTCTGCGCGCTCGGTGACGGCGCGGCGAGCCCAATCATCTCCTCCATCAAGTACTTCCGCGATGAGTACGTCGCGCACGCCGAGCACGGCGGTTGCCCATTCGATCCGCACCGGTCGACGGTCTTCACGACAGCGGCGAGCGGAGCGAGCACCACAAGAACAGGATCAGCGCAGAAACCAGTGGGGGCATCGTGACTCAGACGACCGGCGCCGAAACCGGCGCGCGCGTACCCACGGACATGGTGACGCTCACCATCGACGGCGTCGAGGTCAGCGTTCCCAAGGGCACGTTGGTGATTCGCGCCGCCGAACTGATGGGCGTGCAGATCCCGCGATTCTGCGATCACCCGCTACTCGATCCGGTCGGCGCGTGCCGGCAGTGCCTCGTCGAGGTGGAGGGCCAGCGCAAGCCGCTCGCGTCGTGCACCACACCGGTGGCCGACGGCATGGTGGTGCACACCCAACTGTCCTCGCCGGTCGCGGACAAGGCACAGCGAGGGCGTGATGGAACTGCTGCTGATCAACCACCCGCTCGACTGCCCGATCTGCGACAAGGGCGGCGAATGCCCGCTGCAGAACCAGGCGATGTCCAACGGT
>NZ_LRRB01000209.1 GCF_001646865.1 Aldersonia kunmingensis
AGGCGAGATCGCCTCGGCATTCGGCGACACGGTGGGCCGCGGCTTCCATCCGCCCGGCGGGTTCGGTGAGGACTGGCGTAGCAACGTGCTCGCGTTCAGTACCGACACCAACCTTTCCGACGGCATGATCTTCGACCGCATGGTGCAGGACACCCGTTGTCACGCAGCCGAATTGCTAAGCAGCCGCAAGATCGACAACGTCGAGATCACCGTGATCCCGACATCCGGTTTCGCGCTCGGCGGCCGGCAGTACATGAGCTACATGTCGATGCGTACCTGGAACAGCGTCCCGGGCACGAACTTCACCAACTACGGCGGCATCGCGTACTCCGACGACCACGGCGAAACGTGGACGAAGGATCCGTATGCCAAGTGGGACAACATCTTCGGGCTGACGAACTTCCAGGTCACCTCGATGGTGCCGCACGGTGATTACGTCTACATGTTCGGCACGCCGAATACCCGACTCGGTGACGTCGGGCTGGCCCGAGTGCCGAAGGATCAGGTGCTGAACACCACTGCGTATCAGTACTGGCAGAACGGCGCATGGACGCCGGTGGGCGGATACACCGCGGCCACCCCCATCGTGCGGGGGCCGGCCGGCGAACTGTCCGTGCGCTACGACGTCCAGCGCGACGCCTGGCAGATGTCGTACCTGGACACCGCGAAGGGCGCGATCGTGTTGCGGGAGGCCAAGTCTCCGCAGGGTGCCTGGACCGAGGGTGTGCCCACGACGACGATCGCGACCTTCCCGTTCCTCTACGGCGGGTTCATCCATCCGTGGTCCAAGGGCAACGAGCTCTACTACACGATCAGCACGTGGTCGGACTACAACGTCTATCTGATGCGGGCGGAGCTGAACTAGGCCCGGTACGTAGCCGCTTCGCGGGTGCAAATTGTGTTCCTGGGTGCGAAATTTCACCCCCGGCAACAAGGTTTGCACTCGGGAAGCTCGGCCGGCCGCGGTCCGTAGCGGGATCTAGCGCTATCTAGTGCTCCAGCGAGATTGCCGAATATCGTCATCGCAAAGTCGCGATCCCGTCCATTCGGATATCTAGTGCAATCTAAAGTGTGCACAATATTCACGAATACTCTCGATACACCGAGTTCGATTGCAGTTGCTAGACATCTCTAGGACACGCCCTAGATGTTCCCAGAATTGGCTATCCCCGCTTGCTACCGTCTGCGCGCATGGACCCCGTGCGCAATCCGTACGCCCCCGGTGCAGGCCAGCGTCCGCCCGAGCTGGCCGGCCGGACCAAGCAGCTCGACGCCTTCGATGTGGTGCTGGAACGGATCGCACGCGGCCGACCGGAGCGCAGCGTCGTCCTCACCGGATTGCGTGGGGTCGGAAAGACGGTGCTGCTCAACCAGCTTCGATCCACCGCGCAAACCCGCGGCTGGGGAACGGGGAAAATCGAGGCCCGCCCCGAGCAGGACCTGCGGCGTCCGCTCTCCTCCGCGCTGCATATGGCGGTGCGCGGGATCGCCTCGGCGCATCGAAACCCCGAAATGGTGGACGACTTCCTGGGCATCCTCAAGGCATTCGCATTGCGCGCGACGGCAGACAAGGGCATGCGGGAACGGTGGCAGCCCGGGATCGATGTCCCGGCGGTAACCGGACGTGCGGATTCCGGTGATATCGAGATCGATCTCGTCGAATTGCTGCTCGAGGCAGCGGGATTGGCGCGTGACATCGGCGTCGGCATTGCAATCTTCATCGACGAAATGCAGGACATCGGCCCGGCCGACGTCTCCGCGATCTGCGGCGCCTGCCACGAGCTGAGTCAGGATGCCGCGCCGTTGATCGTTGTCGGCGCCGGTCTGCCACACCTGCCCGCGGTGCTGTCGGCCTCGAAGAGTTATTCCGAACGCCTGTTCAGCTACCACCGGATCGATCGGCTCGAACGCGCCGCCGCGGACCATGCGCTGATTGCCCCGGCCGAGCGCGAGGACGTCAAGTTCACCGACGATGCGCTCGACGTGCTCTACCAAATGGCCGACGGCTACCCGTATTTCGTGCAGGCCTATGGCAAGGCGACCTGGGATCACGCTGCCGATAGCCCGATCACAGCCGAGGACGTTCGGGTCGCTGCGCCCGCGGCCGAAGAGGAACTCGCGGTTGGCTTCTTCGGCTCGCGCTACGAGCGCGCCACGCCCGCCGAGCGGGAGTACATGCGTGCGATGGCGGATCTGTCCGGCGACGATGGACCAGTGGCGACGGCCGCGGTGGCTCGCGAACTCGGCCGCAAACCGGCGTCGCTTTCGCCGGCGCGGGACGGGCTCATCAAGAAGGGGCTGATCTACTCGGCCGAACGCGGCACGATCGGCTTCACCGTGCCGCACTTCGGCCGGTATCTGCGCGGCGTCGCCGACGTCGAGTAGCAGGTCTAATGCCCAGCGGATTTGAGTGCACAGTCGTACACTCAAATCCGTGACCGATGTCGCCCCGCGCACGCGATCCGAAACCAGCGCGCTGACCGCGCTCGCGCTCGCCGAGCTCGGCGGTGCCGTCGGTGGCATCGGCAACATCCATCGCGCGGTGTCCGACAGGATCTTCGCAGGGGTGCGGCGCGGCATCGGTGATTCCGCCACGCCCGTTCAGCTTGCCCACGACGGGATCTCGGGCGCGATCTATGCGCTGGTCGCCGGGTCGGCGAAGGCCACCGGCGCCGCCGCGGGCCATCTGCTCGATCTCGGCTATGAGGAGCGGGTGCGCCCATCGGAGTCCCCGCGCGGCACGGCGCTCCTCGGCATCCTGCAGGGCCTGCGCGGCGACGCACTCGAGGTCGAACGCTCACCGTTGGCAACGCCGATGTCGATTCGAGTGAACGGTCGTCCGATCGCACCAACTGCGACCGACCTCTCGGACGCTTATCCGCACGCAAGCGGGACGATTGTGGTGTTCCTGCACGGACTGTGCGAGACCGAGCGGGCCTGGCGGCTCGGCGGTCGCCCGACCTACGGTGAGCGGCTCGCACACGACCTCGGCGTTACGCCGGTCGAGATCCGCTTCAACACCGGCAGGCATATCTCGGCGAACGGCGAGACGCTCTCGCAACTGCTTGCGGCGCTTATCGCCACCTGGCCGGTCGAGGTGGAACGGCTTGCGCTGGTTGGACATTCGATGGGCGGGCTGGTTGCTCGGTCGGCCTGTCATCGCGCGGATGCGGCCGGCGAGTACTGGGTGCGCCGCGTCCATCAGATCGTCTGCCTCGGCTCGCCGCACTACGGCGCGCCGCTCGAGCGGATCGTCCACTACGCCGGTGCGGCGCTGAATCTGCTGCCCGAATCGCGTCCGATCGGGCGGCTATTGCGCCGTCGCAGTGCCGGTATCCGCGACCTGCGGGGCGGCTCGCTCGTCGACGAGGACTGGCACGACCGTGACCCGGAGGCACTGTTTACCGCGGCATGCCGGGAGGTCCCACTCCTCGACGGCGTGATGCACTGCTTCGTCTCGGCGGGCATCGTCGCATCGGAGCGCAATCCGCTCGGTGCAATGCTCGGCGACGGCCTCGTGCTGGTTCCCAGCGCGTCCGGGCGCAGCGGGAGCAGGCGGATCGGGTTCCGCGACGAGGACGGCGCGCACCTGCCATCGGCCAACCACTTCACTTTGCTCAATCACGACGCCGTGTACGGCTACCTGCGGGAATGGCTTTCGGGGCCGACGATTCTGCGGAAATGACCCGATAAGTTACTGGCGAGTCATAATGGGGGTAGACGAACCCGAGCCCACTCTGAGGAGCGTCCCCATGACCACAACGGCAAAGGTCGAGGCGACAGAAGAACAGTCCCGCGCACTCGTCGAAGAATCCCGGGAATCCGAGTGGATCAAGCCCTCCTTCGCGAAGGAATTGTTCCTGGGCAGGTTCCGGCTCGACCTGGTGCATCCCTATCCGCGGCCAAAACCCGAGGAGGTCGCGGAGGCCGACGAGTTCCTCGCAAGGCTCACCGAGTTCTGCAAGGGCGTCGACGGTTCGGTCATCGAACGTGATTCGAAGATCCCCGATGAAGTCATTCGTGGCTTCGCCGAGCTCGGTTGCTTCGGGCTCAAGATCCCCCCGGAGTACGGCGGCTTGGGGCTGTCCCAGGTTGCCTACAACCGTGCTCTGATGATCGTCGGTTCGACGCATCCGAGCCTCGGTGCGCTGTTTTCCGCACATCAATCGATCGGTGTCCCCGAACCGCTCAAACTTGCCGGCACGCCGGAGCAGAAGCAGGAGTACCTGCGGCGCTGCGCGAGGGGTGCGATCAGCGCCTTCCTGCTCACCGAGCCCGATGTCGGTTCCGACCCGGCCCGCATGGCGAGCCTTGCGACCCCGATCGAGGACGGCGCCGCATACGAACTCGACGGCGTGAAGTTGTGGACGACGAACGGCGTTATCGCCGAGCTGCTCGTGGTGATGGCACGTGTGCCCAAGAGCGACGGCCACCGCGGGGGTATCTCCGCCTTCGTGGTCGAGGCCGATTCGCCGGGCATCACCGTCGAACGGCGCAACGCCTTCATGGGTTTGCACGGCATCGAGAACGGTGTCACGCGCATGCACAAGGTGCGGGTGCCGCGCGAGAACCTCATCGGGCGCGAGGGTGATGGCCTCAAAATCGCGCTAACCACGCTGAACGCGGGTCGCCTCGCAATTCCGGCGCTGTGTACGGCGGCGGGAAAGTGGAGCCTGAAGATCGCGCGCGAATGGTCGGGTGCGCGGGTGCAGTGGGGCCGGCCCGTCGGCGAGCACGGGGCCGTCGCGGAGAAGCTGTCCTTCCTCGCTGCGACCACATACGCGCTCGAGGCGGTGCTCGATCTGTCGGGTCAGATGGCCGACGAGGGACGCAACGACATCCGGATCGAGGCCGCGCTCGCGAAGCTGTGGGCCAGCGAGATGGGCTGCAAGATCGCCGACGAGCTGATTCAGATCCGCGGTGGCCGCGGGTACGAGACGGCCGAGTCGCTTCGGGCGCGCGGCGAACGTGCGGTGCCGGCCGAGGAGCAGTTGCGTGACCTGCGGATCAATCGGATCTTCGAGGGCTCGAGCGAGATCATGCGGCTGCTGGTGGCTCGCGAGGCATCCGATGCCCACGTCACCGCGGCAGGTGAGTTGATCAACCCGAAAGCCGATACGGCCACCAAGGCCAAGGCAGCGCTCGGCGCGGGCGGGTTCTATGCGAAATGGCTCCCGCAACTTGTCGCGGGCAAGGGTCAGGTGCCGAACTCTTACGCCGAATTCGGTTCACTTGCAACGCATTTGCGTTACGTCGAGCGCAAGTCGCGCAAGCTCGCGCGCTCGATGCTGTACGGCATGGCTCGCTGGCAGGCGAAACTCGAGCATCGCCAGGGCTTCCTGGGCCGGATCGTCGATATCGGCGCCGAGTTGTTCGCGATGGCGGCCGTCTGTGTACGCGCCGACATGCAGCGCAGCGAGAGCGAGCACGAGGGCGCGGCTGCGGTGGACCTGGCCGAAGCGTTCTGCCAGCAGGCCCGTCTGCGGGTCGACGCGCTCTTCGATGCACTGTGGGAGAACACCGACGACGTGGACACCCACATTGCCCACGACGTGCTGGCCGGGCGTCACACCTGGCTCGAGGCCGGCGTGATCGATCAGAGCGAGGGCACCGGGCCGTGGATCGCCGACTGGCAAAGTGGCGCGTCGACCGAAAAGAACCTGCACCGCCCGGTCATACCGAATACCCGAACCTCGGTGTGAGCCGGACGCTATGGCTGTCTAGCGAAATCTAGCTACAGCAGTAGAAAGCAATAGAAAGCCTTCACATCAGCTGAGCGCTGCGTAGCGCTGCAGTGCGACCTCGCGCTCGTGGCGGTGATCGACGATTGGTGCCGGGTAACCCTCGGGTGGCCCGTCCGGCAGGGAGTGGACCTTCTTGCCCGGAACGTCCCGCAACTCGGGCACCCATTGCCGCACGTAGTCGCCGGAGGGATCGAACTTCTCGCCCTGCGTGGTCGGGTTGAACACCCGGAAGTACGGCGCTGCGTCGGTGCCACACCCGGCGGTCCACTGCCAGCCGTGCTGGTTTGAGGCGAGATCGCCGTCGACCAGGTGCTGCATAAAGTGCCTTGCGCCGCGCCACCAGGGCAGGTGAAGGTCCTTGGTGAGAAACGACGCCGTGATCATGCGAACCCGGTTGTGCATCCATCCGACCGCGAGGAGTTGCCGCATCCCGGCGTCCACGATCGGGAACCCGGTGGTGCCGGAACACCAAGCGTAGAAATGGTTTTCGGCTTCCTTGCCCGAGTCGTATTCGATGGCGTCGAACTTGCTGTTGTAGTTCTCGCGCGCGGTGTGCGGATTGTGGTGCAGCACATCGGCGTAGAACTCCCGCCAAGCGAACTCGTCGCGCAGCGAGGTGGGGCCCTTCCCGCTGTGTCCGGACAGGTCGTGCAGCAGCGTGCGGGGATGAATGCAGCCGAACTTCAGGTACGGCGACATCCGGGTGGTTCCATCCCGGTCCGGTCGGTCCCGGTCGGTCGCGTAATCGTTCAGGTGCGCGTCGCGAAACTCCCGCCAGCGCTTGCGTGCGGCGGCCTCGCCAGCCTTGGGCAGTCGCACGTCGCCGAGGTCGTCGTCGGCCGGGATAGCCACGCGCCGACGATAGCTTTCGGGATCGATCCAATCGACGGTGTTCGCGCTCGTCCGGGCGGGCGCAGGCCAACCGTGCGCTGCCCAGGCGCGGCGGAACGGGGTGAACACGCGATAAGGCGTGTCATCGGCCTTGCGCACCCGGCCGGGTGACACGGCGTAGGGCGAGCCGGTGGCGACGAGTTCGGCGTCGTCGCCCAGCGCGTCCGCGACCGCCGCATCGCGGCGTGTGCCGTACGGCGCGAAATCGGCGCTGACGTGCACCTTCGTGGCCTCGTATCGGCGCGCAACGAGCGGCACCACTTCGGCCGGGTCGCCGTGCACGACGAGGAGTCGCCCGCCCAGCCGGTCGTCCAGCTCGCGCAGGCAGCCGAGCAGGAAGTTCCGCCGCGGTGGGCCCGAGGTGGCGAGCAGTCGGTCGTCGAGAACGAACAACGCCACCGATTGCTCACTCGATCCTGCCGCGCTGACCAGCGTCGGCAGATCGGACAGCCGCAGATCCCTGCGGAACCAGATGACCGATGCGTGGTCCATTACCTCGAGCTTGCCCACGCCGGCGCGTTCCGGCAACCCGCCGGTTATCGGTTGCATCGTTTGTGCGTCGAGACCGTAACGAATCGGATCGGCCGTAACGAGGTGCCAGCCGTGTTCCGACAACCGAGAAGAGACCCGAACGGAGCGCGCCATGGTCAATGTCGACGATGTCGCACCGGCCGACGACCCGGTGGTCGTGCCGCCGCTGCCGCTGCCGCGACGCAGCATGGTGGTGGCCGATGACGGTGTGCCGATCGCTGTGCGCGAATACGGCCCGGCCGGCGCCCAGCTCACGGTTGTCTTCCTGCACGGGCACTGCCTGCACGCCGAGTCCTGGGTCTATCTGTGCCAGCACTTGGCACCGCAGTGGGGCGAGGACGTTCGGATCATCAGCTACGACCACCGCGGCCATGGCTCGTCCGGCTTGGCCACGCAGGACAGCTGCACGCTCGAGCAACTCGGCGACGACCTCGACGCGGTACTGCGCACGGTCGCGCCCGCCGGACCGGTGGTGTTGATCGGACATTCGATGGGCGCGATGGCCGCGCTCGCCTACCTGCGCTTGCGCCCCGAGGCGATCGGAACTCGAGTAGTTGGAATCGGGTTGATCGCCACCGCCGCGACCGGGCTCACGACACTCGGGCTCGGTCGCTACCTTCACCGCCCGACCATCTCGCTGCTGCAGGGCGCCGTGCGCCATGCGCCGCGCACGATGGAAGTGACCAAACGCCTCGGTGGTCGGCTGTGCGGGCGAATCGCGCGCGTAGCGTCGTTCGGTCGCGGGCCCGCGAACCCAAACATGGTCGCGCTCGCCGCGGCGATGCTGAACGACACGTCGATCGTGACCATGGCAGCCTTCCTCGGCTCATTCATCGATCTCGATGAATCCGACACCCTGCGGTTGCTCACCGATGTCCCGGTTCTGGTGCTCGTCGGATCCGCGGATTTGCTTACCCCACCGGAACATTCGCGGAGCATCGCAACCAGGTTGCCGCACGCCGAGTTCGTGTGCGTCGAAGGTGCAGGGCACAGCGTCATCCTGGAGGATCCGGCCGGCGTGGCCGCGGCGGTTGTGCAGCTGGTCAATCGTGCCCGCTACCGGCGTTCGCTGATCAACGCGAGCTGACCCGCATCACTTCAGGAGCGGCAACTCCGCTCGTGCGGTCGCGGAAAGCCGTTGATCGCTCAACGCCGGCCATGCCTGCACGGCGCAGAACGGCGCGCACTGGTCGGCACCGTTACGGGTGCCGACATGCACGCAGCATTGCGTGAGGCGTTCCTCGATCATGGTGTTCATGTCCATGAACGGCTTGATCGTGATGCGAATTATCCTCTCGCCAAGCATCTTCCGCAGCCGACGGCGTCGACCGGGTAGCGAGGCGGATGCCATCGCGAGAAGTGTCGGCATACCGAGGTCGCAGTTCTCCCCGATGCGGCGCCAGATCTCGCCGATCTCGGGGTGCGAGAGGGATGACTGTTCGGACAGCAATCCAAGCAGCGATTCCTGTACGGCGAGGCGTAGTTCGCGGGGTATTTCGTCGTCGGCGATGCGGTTCGCGACCAGGCCGAGATTCTGCTTGAGGCGGTCATGCCCGATCAGACCGACGAGCGACCGCCATTGGCCGGCGTCGTCGCGAATGAGGTACCCCACCGAGCAGCAGTGCGGGTGCGAACATGGCAATGCGGTGAGGTCCTGCCAGGTGACCAATCCATCGGTTTGTGGCCCGAGGCGGGCGAGCACGCCGGTGTGGGTGAGCCGCTCGGTTGGGTCGATCGGATCGGAACGGCCCGAACTGAACTGCGGCTGAAGCGAAATGCCGCTGACATACGGGGTCTCGAGCGCGACTTTGATCACCGAACCGATCTCATCGTCGTTCACGCCGAGGGCGGCGGTCATGACGAGCGTGGTGAAGATGCCGCGCGCGGATAGTCGGGCAACCGCGGTGTCTTTGTGCCTGCGTAAATCGGCACCGCGGTGGTGCCGGGATGTCTCTGCGGTGACGCCGTCGTACTGCAGGTACACCTCCACCCGTTCGCGATGGCGGGCAACCAGGTCGAGCAGGGCATCGTCGCGAGCGATCAGTAATCCATTGGTGTTCAACAGGATTCGCGTGATCGGTCGCGCGACGAGCTCATCCAGCAAATGTGGCAGCTGCGGATGGAGAGTGGGCTCGCCCCCGCTGAGCATCAGCACATCGAGTTTGCCGCGCTCGCGGGCGAGCCGTTGATCGACGTTGGCGAGCACCTCGTCCACCGGAACGACACCGCGCAACTCCGGCGATGAGTCGGTGAAACAGGTGGGACAGCGCAGATTACAGGTTTCGGCGATGTCGGTCAGCAGAATGCAGGTGTGCTGGGTTTGCATCTCGGGGAGCCCGCGCAGGTAGGCGGACGGGATCGGGTCGAAATTGCCGGCGTGGTCCGGGGTATGGGTCTTTGTCGGCGCTGTCCACTCCTCGAGGTAGGCAAGGATCTCGGGGTCTTCGTCATAGAGCGAAATCACCAGACCGTGTGTGGCACAGCCGCGTTCGAGCCACACCCGGCCGTCGCGTTCGACGAGTCGGCCGGACAACCGGTGCACCTGTGTCAGCGGGCGACGTGGATCTGCGATGTGGCACTGCGGGCAGAACGCGTTGACGTAACGCAGGACCCGATCGCCGCGCAGTGGCATACCGCCAGTCATGAGTACAACGCCGGATTGACTCCAGTGCAGAAGCCTGCCGTAACCACGGTCATCAGCGCCCATCCGATCATCAATCCGAGGCCAAGGCCCTTCGCCCACGGCCGGCGCAGGAGGACCAGGCTAATGCCGCCGCCGAAGGCGAACAGGGCAAGGCCTGCTGCGCCGACGATCAGCCAGCCGGTGGAACCGTCAATACTCAGGAGCAGCACCACGAATGTGACTGCGAGGTTGGCTGCGATAAACAGCCCGATACCCGCGAACGCCAACCCGACCACCTGCCCGGTCGAACTCGGTTGTTTCCCCGGTTCCCAGCCGGGCGGTCCGGGCGGGTAGGGCGGATACGGGGGTGTCGTCATGCCGGTGTCGCCTCCCTGCGCAGCACGGTGTCGTAGTAGCCGGCGTGGTAACCCTTCGACAGCCGCCAGGCAACCAACACCAACCCTGGTAGCAGGAACCATTGCGGCCTCGTCAGATCCAGCCAGACCGTCTCGTTGGCCCGGGTGAACTCGACGAAGAATCGGAACACGGCGTACGCGGCGACATAGAGCGTGAACAGTTCGCCGGGGCGGGTGACCCGGGAACGCAGCCACAGCAGGGCGGCGAACGCGGCGAGTTGGAAAACGATCTCGTAGAGGAACGAGGGATGCATTGCCGATCCGGCGAGGCAGCCCGCGCACTCCGGCGTGTCCGCGGGTGCATGCACTCCCCACGGCAGGCTGGTCGGCCGACCCGGCGCTTCGGTGAGCAGGCACCCGACCCGGCCGATGGCCATGCCGAGCGCGACGGCCGGGGCGAACAGGTCCCCGGTCTTTCCGGTGTAGCCGATGAGCCGTTTGGCGAGCAACACGCCAAGGTATGCCCCCAGCAGCCCGCCCAAAATGCTGCGGGCGCCGAATGCCCATGCCTCGACCACGCTCGGGTTCTGCACCGGATTCAGATGCTCGACCCAACCGGAGAGCCGCATGCCGACCGCGCCGCCGACGAGTGCGCCCGTCACGGCGACGAGGGACTGCTGGGCAGGAGCATCGCGCCGGCGGGCCTCGAGATAGAAGACGACGGCCGCTGCCGCGACCCCGAGCCCGACAAATACCCCGTGTACGTCGATGCCGAGAGCGCTCAGCCCGCCCGCCGAGTCCATCGCCCAACCATAGCGACGCACCCGTTCATCGGCCTGTTTTGGAGTAGGTTTGGCGCACATGAGCGCCTCGTCGTCGCGGCTGCGCGTGGCCATCATCGGCACCGGCATGATCGCCGAACTGCACCGGCGCGGGGCGGTACTCGCGGGGGCGGAACTCGTCGGAGTGTTGGGGTCGAGCCCGCAACGATCGCGGGAATTCGCCGAACAGTGGAATGTCGCGGCGTTCGATGACCTCGCCGCGCTTCTCGACTCCGGCGTCGACGTCGTGCACATCGCCACACCCAACGCCACCCACGCTCCGTACGCGCACGCGGTGATCGCGGCGGGGCGTCATGTGATCTGCGAAAAGCCGCTCGGTATGGATGTGGACGAAGCAGAGGCCCTCGATGCCGCTGCGGGAAGCGCCGGAGTCGTGGCGACGGTGCCGTTCGTTTATCGCTTCCATCCGATCGTTCGGGAAATCAAGGCGCGCCGCGAGTCCGGCGAACTCGGATCGCTGCTCCTGCTGCACGGGTGCTACCTGCAGGACTGGATGCTCGCCCCCGCCGTGTCCGGGTGGCGCGTGGACCCCGAGCAGGGCGGAGTATCGCGAGCCTTCGCCGATATCGGCTCGCACTGGTGCGATCTCGCCGAGTTCGTCAGCGGCGAGCGCTTCACCGAGCTCACCGCGCAGACGCATATCGCTTACCCCGAGCGCCCACTGGTCGGTGGTGAATCCTTCACGGCGGCAAGTGATGTCACTGGGGAGATGGTGTCGGTGAGCACCGAGGACAGCGCGGTCGTGCTGTTGCGGACAGCGAATGGTGTGCTTGCCACGTGCACGGTGTCGCAGGTAGCGGCGGGCCGAAAGAACCGGCTGTGGCTCGAACTCGACGGCAGCGGCGGCAGCGCGGTTTTCGATCAGGAGAACCCGGAGTCGGCGTGGATCGGCGGCGACGCGGACAGTCGTGTGGTGGTGCGCAGTCCGGCGGTGGGTGCCGCGGAACAGCGTCGGCTGTCGAAACTGCCTGCGGGACATGGCCAGGGCTACAGCTACTGCTTCGAGGCCTTCGTCGCTGACACCTACGCGGCCATCGCGGGCGAGGATCCCGACGGGCTGCCGCGCTTCGCCGACGGCGTTCGCGCGGCGCGGTTTGTCGACGCCGTGCTTCGGTCGGCGGCCTCGCGCGCATGGGAACCGATCGGCTGACCCCGCCGTGTTCCACGCCTTCGTTCCGCCCTATGTACTCGAGCGGGTCGCGATCGCCGAGCATCCGCGGCTGCGGCATGCGCCGGCGATCGCGGTAACGACGCTGCGGCATGACGCCACGCTTCGGGCGACTGCGCGCCGGACCACCCCACCTCCCGCAGTACCGGGGGCGCCAACGCCCAACCGGACCATCAGCGATGCACAGAACAGGGACGAATTGCCCGGAATGGTCGTCCGCAGCGAGGGGCAACCGCCGACCGGCGCGCCGCCGGTCGATGAGGCCTACGACGGATTCGGTGCCACGCACGCGCTCTTCGCGCAGGCGTACGGCTGGGATTCGCTCGACGGTGCCGGTGCGCCGCTGAACGGCTCGGTGCACTTCCGGCGCAAGTACGACAACGCGTTCTGGGATGGCACCCGCATGGTGTTCGGCGACGGGGACGGTGAGGTTTTCCGCGGCTTCACCGGGTCGCTGAGTGTGATCGGGCATGAGCTCACGCACGGCATCACCTCGCACACAGTGGATTTGGTGTACCGCGGCCCGTCCGGCGCGCTCAACGAGTCGATCTCCGACGTGTTCGGCGCACTGGTCGAGCAGTTTCACCTCGGCCAGCACGCCGAGGAGGCGTCGTGGTTGATCGGGGCCGAGGTGTTCACCGAGGAGGTTCAGGGCATTGCGATGCGATCCCTGCTCGCGCCTGGCACCGCCTACGACGACGACGTGCTCGGTCGCGATCCACAGCCCGCGCATATGCGCGACTACGTGCACGCCGACTACGACAACGGCGGCGTGCACATCAACTCCGGGATTCCGAACCGCGCGTTTGCGACGGCGGCCATCGAACTCGGCGGCCACGCCTGGGAACGGGCAGGCCGGATCTGGTTCGAGACGATCATCAGCGGCGGACTGAGCCGCACCGCCGACTTCGCCGAATTCGCGGCCCGCACGGTTGCCGTCGCCGGCGCACGGTACGGCGACTCGTCCGCCGACGTGCGTGCCGTACGGAGAGGGTGGGCCGCGGTTGGCATCGAGGCGTAGAACGAGAACATGCGCGTAGCCGTGTCCCGCACCGGCGGCGTGGCCGGGATCACCCGCACGTGGTCGGTGCAATTGGACGACCAGCCCGAGGTGGCCGACGAAGTGTGCCGGCTGGTGGACGCGTGTCCATGGGCCGAGGCGTCGCGCGCCGGGCTCGAGGCAGGCGCGGACCGGTTCGTCTACCGCGTCGATGCCGGAGAGTTGACCGCCACTGTCGGAGAACCGCAGGTCAAAGGCCCATGGAGGAGCCTGATCGACCGTGTGATCGATCTTGATGGTGGCATGTGAAGTTCAAGAAAATTCGTTTGCAAAACCACTCTGACGCAGGCGGCAGTTTTATGTAGTGTGCTGTTAGTCACACAGCCCATCGGAGGTGTACCGATGTCTACCACCGAATTCACGGATCTCAGGGATTCGATCGGCCAGCTCAGGCATTGCCTATCGTCGCTGCAATCGAAGTACGGTGACGCGCTTCCGATACGACGCCTCGCCAATGACGTCGAGCGACTCGATATCGACGCCGGTGAACTCGAAGAGTCACCGCCGCCCGTCGTGCCAGCACGCGATCGCGAAGTCGTCTATGTGCCCGATAGTCGCTCCGACGAGGCCGCCTGGATGGGCGCCCAGGACGAAGGGCTTGGCTTCCACTCTCGCGAGCGGACCAAGTGAGCGCGCCCGCACGCACGAATCAGAGCGGGACAGGAACTCAATCACCAAGCCGGGCAAGGATTTCTGCCCGGACTTTGCGCACCGATAGATGGTGGGTCGCGCCGCTGCTGACCGATCTCGGTCTGGCGGTCTTCATCATCTACGCCACGGTGCGGTCCTTCGTGCGCAGTGCCTACTGGGTGGAGCAGTACCACTACCTGACGCCGTTCTACTCGCCGTGCCTCAGCGATTCGTGCGTGCCGGGATCGAGCCACTTCGGCACGCCGTTCCCCGAGCTGCCGATGTGGATTCCACTCGGCTTCGTGGTGCTGCCGTTCCTGCTCGGGTTCCGCATCACGTGCTACTACTACCGGCGCGCCTACTACCGGTCGGTGTGGATGTCACCGCCGGCGTGCGCGGTATCCGAGCCGCACGCGAAGTACACCGGCGAGACGAAGCTGCCGCTGATCGTGCAGAACGTGCACCGCTACTTCTTCTATGCGGCGGTGATCGTTTCGCTGATCAACACCTACGACGCGATCTACGCGTTCCACGGCGAGGACGGTGGGTTCGGCTTCGGGCTGGGCAACATCATCATCGTCGCGAACGTGGTCCTGCTGTGGGCCTACACGATCTCGTGCCACTCGTGCCGGCATGTGACCGGCGGCAGGCTCAAGCACTTCTCCAAACACCCGGTGCGCTACTGGATGTGGACGCAGATTTCGAAGCTGAATACGCGGCACATGCAGTTGGCCTGGATCACGCTCGGAACGCTGATCCTGACCGACTTCTACATCATGCTCGTCGCCAGCGACACCATCTCCGACCTGCGTTTCATCGGCTAGACCCGCACCGTTTGCCCGTCCGCCGAACCGCGCCGACTGCGCGGTCCGGCCGAATACGAGGAGCCTGTCGAATCCATGACGGAAGTGGAACGGCTTGAGTACGACGTTGTCGTGATCGGCGCCGGCGGCGCGGGATTACGCGCTGTCATCGAGGCCCGTGAACGGGGCTACCGCGTAGCGGTGGTGTGCAAGTCGCTGTTCGGCAAGGCGCACA
>NZ_LRRB01000136.1 GCF_001646865.1 Aldersonia kunmingensis
TGGTTGCGCTCACCGGAGCCTTCGCCCTGGTTGCGGTCCCGGCGACGCTCGCCCTGGTTGCGGTCACCACGATCGCCGCGGTCACCACGATCGCCGCGGTCACCACGATCCTGGCGTTCGCCGCGCTGGGGCTGTCCGTTCTGCTCGGATGCACCCTCGGTACGGGTGTCCGCGGCGCTCCGGTCGTTCTCGAAACGCTCGTCCTGGCGACCGGCTGACTCGTCGGTGTCGGACTGCTGGCCGGCGGGCTGGCCCGCCTCACGGGTGGCGCCACGTCGCCCACGGCGGCGCTGTCCACGATCGTCGGCGGCTTCGCCGGCATCGCCGGATTTGCCCGCAGGGGCCTCGGTCTCGGTCGGAGCGGCGGTCCGCTCCTCGGTGCTGGTTGCGGCAGCAGCAGGCTGCTGCGCGGTGCTGGTTGCGGCAGCGACCGGCGCAGACGCGCGGCCACCACCGGACTGCTGCGCATTGATCGCGGCGATCAGATCGCCCTTGCGCATGCCGGAAATACCCTTGATGCCGAGTTGTGCGGCGAGGGATCGCAGTTCGGGCAGCTTTGTCGCGGACAACCCGCCACCCGCCTCGGCCGACGACCCGCGCCCGGTATTCGTCTGTGAAGAATCGCTCGCCTGGCTCACCGAGGAATCGGCCTCAGAGGTGGCGACAGGCGTCGCGAGCAGGTCCGTATCGGTCACGGAGATCCTTTCCTTCCCTCGCTCACCTTGTGCAAAGTCGAGGGGTCGTTCCGCCTTCCAGCTCATGTACTGGAATCGGATGTGCCGCACCTGTGGGTGCCAGTCGACCGGTTCTGTCTGCCACCTCGAAAGGGGGGTGGGAGAAGGTCACGCCATCAGCACGAGCACCCCGAATGATCGGTATCCGAACAGTCAGAAGATTGGTGCTTGCGAATTTGAACCGACGTCTGAAGCGCACGATGTGCGGACGCGTTTCACTTTAGCCCCATTCGTGAACGTCGGCAAGGATCGCCCCGGCGCGGCGCGTCGACGGTCGTTATCCACAGGGCGGCAGGCACGCCGCCCCGCGGCTCCGACAATTCCGACAAAACACCAGGTCAACCGCAGCAACGGCTGGGGCATTTCAGTGCCCGCGACACCAATCGAGATACGACGTCAGCCGACTGCGACGCCGTCTGCCAGCGGCAGGTCGAGCACCGTGAAGCCGTCATCGACCGCACTCGTGCGCAACTCGTCCGAAAGCGGCGAGGACACCAACGCAAGAACGGTCGGGCCGGCACCGGACACCATCGCCGCGACCCCCTCGGCACGGAGGCGCGCGATCAGGTTCGTTGTCGCAGGCAGCGCGGGCGCCCGCTGCGCCTGGTGCAACCGGTCCTCGGTCGCGGGCAACAGCAAGTCCGGGCGCTCCGTCAACGCAACAACTGCCAACGCCGCGCGACTCACGTTGAATGCCGCGTCCGCATGCGGAACGACCTGCGGCAACAGTCCGCGGGTATGGGCGGTGGATGATCGCTCGTCGGGAACGAATACCACCGCTTGAATCGACGGATGCGCCTGGAGCCGCACCGCCTGGAAGCGGCGGCTTCCGGTCTGCTCGCCCTCCTCGGTCCACGAGACAACCGCTCCACCCAGCACGCTTGCGGCGGCGTTGTCCGGATGTCCCTCGAACTCGGACGCGAGCTGGACGAGCTGGTCGAGGCTCAACGTCATCGACGGGTCGAACTTCGCGGCCAACCCGTTCGCCGCGGCAAGCCCACCGACCGCGGCAGACGCCGACGATCCGAGGCCGCGGGAATGCGGAATAGCGTTGCGGCACACCACGTCGAGGCCGTCGGCCCAGAGGCCGGCCGACTCGAGGCCACGCTCGACAGCGCGCACTACTAGATGCGACGGCCCCCACGGCACATCGTCGGCACCCTCCCCCTCGACGCGGATCGTCAGACCCGAGTCCGTGGTGGTCACCGAGATCTCGTCGTACAACGCGAGCGCGAGGCCGAGGCTGTCGAACCCGGCACCCAGGTTTGCACTCGACGCCGGCACCCGTGCGGTCACGGTGATGCCGGTAGGCAAAGTTTGCGTCATCGATCCCCCCGGCGCTGTCACGCCAGTTCGAGCGCGGACGCCACTGCCACCGGGTCAACCGGAATCGGTTGCACCGCAGGCATACCCGACAGGGCTGTGTCGGGATCCTTCAATCCGTTCCCGGTGACCGTGCACACCACGGTGAGCCCGGAGTCGAGCCAGCCCTCGGCACGCGCAGCGAGCAGGCCGGCCACGCTGGCAGCCGAAGCAGGTTCGACGAAAACGCCTTCGGTTGCCGCGATCAGGCGGTACGCCTCGAGAATCTTCTCGTCGGTGGCGGCACGGAACGCACCACCGGACTCCTCCTTGGCCGCGACCGCGCTGTTCCACGAGGCCGGAGCACCGATCCGGATGGCCGTGGCGATGGTCTCGGGGTTCTTCACCGGCTCGCCGTGCACCAGTGGCGCCGCACCCGCGGCCTGCACGCCGAGCATGCGCGGCTTCACCTTGGTGAGGTGGTCGTTGTAGTACTCGCTGTAGCCCCGCCAGTACGCGGTGATGTTGCCGGCGTTGCCAACCGGCAGCGCGTGCACATCGGGCGCCTTGCCGAGCGCATCACAGATCTCGAACGCGGCGGTCTTCTGACCCTCGATGCGCACCGGGTTCACCGAGTTGACCAGACCGATGGTCGGGAACTCGGCGGTGGTCTTCCGGGCCAGTTCGAGGCAGTCGTCGAAGTTGCCTTCGACCTGAATGATCTTGGCGCCGTGCATAACCGCCTGCGCGAGCTTGCCCATCGCGATCTTGCCCTGTGGGATCAGTACCGCACAGGTCATGCCCGCACGCGTGGCGTACGCGGCAGCGGACGCGGAGGTGTTACCGGTGGACGCGCACAGCACCGCACGCTGGCCGCGGGCCCGCGCGTCGGTGACCGCCATCGTCATGCCACGGTCCTTGAACGAGCCGGTCGGGTTGAGGCCCTCGACCTTGAGGTACACGTCGCAGCCGGTCAGTTCGGACAAGTGGGTGGCCGGCACCAGAGGCGTGCCGCCCTCGTAGAGCGTCACCGGATCCCAGTCCGGTCCGATCGCGAGCCGATCGCGGTACGCCTCAATCAGACCCGGCCAGGGCTGATGCACGGGAGCGGTGATCATTCTTCGGTGCCTTCCAATCGCAGAACGCTGTTCACAGCAATGACGAAATCCAATTCCGACAGCGCCGCAACGGTTTCCGTGAGCGCTGAGTCGGTGGCCAGGTGGGTGAGGACGAGCAACCGGGCTCCGTCGCCTGCGCCTTCCTGGCGCACCGTGGAGATACTCACATCCCGAGAGGCGAACTCGGCGGCCACGCCGGACAGGACGCCCGGGCGGTCGGCGACGTGCAGGTTCACCAGGTAGCGGGTCGGGGTGTCCCCCATCGGCGCGATCGGCAGCTTCGCGTAGGTGGACTCACCCGGACCGCGGCCGCCATAGAACTTGTTGCGGCTGGCCATAACCAGATCGCCCATCACCGCGGACGCGGTCGGAGCGCCACCGGCACCCTGTCCGTAGAACATCAGCCGGCCCGCGTTGGCCGCTTCGACGACCACCGCGTTGAACGCGCCGTTGACCGTCGCGAGCGGATGCTCGCGCTGAACGAGCGCGGGGTATACGCGAACCGAAATGCGTTCCTTGCCCTCGGGATCGGTAACCCGCTCGCACAGCGCGAGCAGCTTTACCGTGCACCCCAGCGCACTCGCGATGGCCAAGTCGTCGGCAGTGACCTTGCTGATGCCCTCGCGGTACACGTCCGCCGCGGTCACCCGTGTGTGGAAGGCCAGCGAGGCGAGGATGGCCGCCTTCGCGGCCGCGTCGAAGCCCTCGACGTCGGCAGTCGGGTCGGCCTCGGCATAGCCGAGCCGCGTTGCCTCGGCGAGCATCTCGGAGTAGTTGGCACCGGTCTCGTCCATCGCGGACAGGATGAAGTTGGTGGTGCCGTTGACGATTCCGATGACCCGGTCCACCCGGTCACCGGCCAGCGACTGCATCAGTGGGCGCACCACAGGAATCGCACCTGCGACGGCGGCCTCGAAGTACAGGTCGGCGCGGCTGCGCTCGGCGGCCTCGGCGAGTTCGCCCGTGTAGTCGGCAAGCAGCGCCTTGTTCGCGGTCACCACCGACTTGCCCGCATTCAGCGCGGCGAGGATGAGGGCCCGTGGCGGATCGATTCCGCCGATCACCTCGACCACGATGTCGACGTCCTCGCGTGCGACGAGCGCTTCCGCGTCGGTCGTGACGAGATCGGCGGGGAGCCCGCGGTCCTTATCGAGGTTGCGCACAGCGACGCCGCGCAGCACCACCGGCGCGCCGACGCGAGAATGCAGGTCGTCGGCGTGATCGCGCAGGATCCGCACTACCTCCGTGCCCACATTGCCCATGCCGAGGACGGCGACGCCGATCGGTCGTTCGACGTCGAAAGTACGGTTCGCTGTGGTCACTCGGTTACCTCCAGGCTAAGCAGATCGTTGACGGTCTCTCTACGCAGAATCAGGCGCGCTTTTCCATCCCGAACCGCAACCACCGCGGGACGCGGCAGCAGGTTGTATCGGCTCGACATCGAGTAGCAGTACGCGCCCGTTGCCGCGACGGCAATCAGATCGCCGGGCCCCACATCAGCCGGCAGCCACGTATCACGAATGACGATATCTCCACTCTCGCAATGCTTTCCGACGATTCGCGCGACCACCGGCTCAGCGTCGGTGTCGCGCGACATCAGCGCGCAGTGGTACTCGGCCTGGTACAGCGAGGTGCGGATGTTGTCACTCATACCGCCGTCGACGCTCACGTAACGCCGCGTGGTGTTCGTTCCGAGCCGCACATCCTTGACGGTGCCGACCTCGTAGAGGGTGACCGTGCCCGGACCGGCGATGGCGCGGCCCGGTTCGACCGCCAGTGTCGGCGTCGGCAGGCCGGCCTGCGCCGACTCGTCGGCCACGATTTTGCGGAGTGCCGCCGCCAGCTCCGCGACCGGCGGCGGGTTGTCACTGGGCACATAGGAAATACCGAGACCGCCGCCGAGATCGACCAACGACACCTGCGCGGTCTTGTCGATGCCGAACTCGGCAACGAGCTCGCCAAGCAGGCCGATCACACGATGCGCGGCGATCTCGAAGCCGTCGACCTCGAAAATCTGCGAGCCGATATGACTGTGCAGACCGACCATGCGCAGATGCTCGGTCTCGAAGACGCGACGAACCGCGGTCATCGCGTCGCCACCGGCGAGCGAGAAGCCGAACTTCTGGTCCTCGTGCGCGGTGGAGATGAACTCGTGGGTGTGCGCCTCGACGCCGACCGTGACTCGCACAAGCACGTCCTGGACGACACCCGCGGCAGCAGCGATCTTGTCCAGCCGCTCGATCTCGATCAAGGAGTCGAGCACGACGTGGCCGATTCCGGCCTGCACTGCAGCCTCGAGCTCGGCGACCGACTTGTTGTTGCCGTGCAGGGCAATTCGCTCGGCCGGGAATCCGGCGTGGAGCGCGATGGCCAGTTCGCCGGCGGAGCAGACATCGAGGTAAAGACCCTCGTCAGCCACCCAGCGAGCAATCTCGCTGCACAGGAACGCCTTCGACGCGTAGTGCACATGCGCGGACGCACCGAACGCGGCGACCATTTCGCGGCAGCGGAAGCGGAAATCGTCCTCGTCCAGGACGAACAGCGGCGTGCCGTACTTCTCGGCGAGGTCGGTCACCGGCACACCGCCGAAGCTGACCACACCGTCGTCACCGCGAGTTGCACCGCGCGGCCAGACGTGTTCGTGCAGGTACGTCATTTCACTTGCAGTACTCGGCTTTTCGGGCAGCGTAGGTGCGTGCGCCGCTTCCGCGTGCCGTGGCCCGGCCGGATGCGCGCTCACATCTGCTCCGGTGCGGTCACGCCGAGCAGACCCAGGCCGTTGCCGAGAACCTGGCGGGTTGCCTCGCATAGCGCGAGCCGCGCCGTGTGCAGGTCGCCTGCCTCCTCGTCGCCCTGCGGTAGCACCCGGTCGGCGCCGTAGAAGCGGTGGTACGCGCCGGCGAGTTCCTCGAGGTAGCGCGCAATGCGGTGCGGCTCACGCAGTTCCGCGGCGCTCGCCACGACCCGCGGGTACTCCCCGATCGTCCGGATCAGCTCACCGGCGTGCTCGGTGGTGAGCAGGTCGAGCTTCGGATCCGCAGCGGTCACGCCGAGATCGGCGGCATTGCGTGCGAGCGAGCAGAGCCGGGCGTGCGCGTATTGCACGTAGTAGACCGGGTTTTCGTTGCTCTGGCTGGCCCACAGCGCGAGGTCGATATCGATGCTGGAGTTCACCGAGCTGCGCACCAGGGCGTAGCGGGCCGCGTCGACGCCGATCGCGTCCACGAGGTCTTCGAGAGTGATCACCGTGCCGGCGCGCTTGCTCATCTTGACTGGCACACCGTCGCGCACCAGGTTCACCATCTGCCCGATCAGCACCTCGACCCGTGCCGGGTCGTCGCCGGTAGCTGCGGCAATCGCCTTGAGCCGGCCGATGTAGCCGTGGTGGTCGGCGCCGAGCATATAGATGCACAGGTCGAATCCCCGCGCCCGCTTGTCCTGGAAGTAGGCGATGTCACCTGCGACGTAGGCCGAGTTGCCGTCGCTCTTGATGACGACTCGGTCCTGGTCGTCGCCGTAGGCGCTGGTCTTCAGCCACCAGGCGCCATCCTTCTCGTACAGGTCATTCGACGATTTCAGCGCCTCGACGGCACGGTCCACCGCGCCGGAGGAGAACAGCGCGCTCTCGTTGTAGTACACGTCGAATTCGGTGCCGAACTCGTTCAGCGACTTCTTGATCTGGGAGAACATCAGCTCGACACCGGCAGAGCGGAACAGTTCGAGACGCTCGGCGTCGGACTTGTTCACCGCATCCGGGTGCGCGGCGGTGACCGCGGAGGCGATGTCGTTGATGTAGGCGCCCGCGTAGCCGTCCTCCGGGGTCGGCTCGCCGGTGGCGGCGGCGATCAACGACCGGGCGAAGCGGTCGATCTGTGCGCCGTGGTCGTTGAAGTAGTACTCGCGGGTGACGTCCGCGCCGCTGGCCGAGAGGACGCGGCCGAGCGCGTCGCCGACCGACGCCCACCTGGTGCCACCGAGATGAATGGGGCCGGTGGGGTTGGCGGAAACGAACTCGAGATTGATCTTCGTGCCTGCCAGAGCGTCGGAGTTGCCGTACCGCTCCCCCTCAGCGATCACCTTCGCCACGATCGCGCCCTGCGCCGACGCGGCGAGGCGGATGTTCAGGAAGCCCGGACCTGCGATGTCGGCCGCTGCCACACCGTCGGTGGCCGTCAGCGCGTCGGCCAGCCAGCCGGCCAGCTCGCGGGGATTGGCGCCCGCCTTCTTCCCGATCTGCATCGCGATATTCGACGCGTAGTCGCCGTGCTCAGGGTTGCGCGGACGCTCAACCTTGAGTTCCCCGGGTAGCACGGAGGGGTCCAGGCCATGTTCGGCCAGCACTTTCGCGGCGGTGCCGCGAAGAAGTTCGGCGAGATCAGCAGGAGTCACGAGTCCTTATCCTATGGTCTGGCCGGGCCGGCCCCTTACCCGGACCGCCCGCGACCTGCGCGGACAGTGTTGCACGCGACACGTGCCCAGCGGCAGTGTTCAGGTTGCCCTCAGCATCGGTACGTAAAGTAGGGTCGCCCACCGGGTGGAACGCACAGGCGTGTGCCGGTGCGCGCCGCCCGGACCATACGCATGTCCCATGGCGAAAGAGCAGACGATCGATGCCCAACCGACCGGATAATCGCTCCTCAGGCAAGAGCACAGGCGCGAAATCGGCCAAAGCGATCAAAGCGGCATCCAAGAAGAACCCCGGCGCCGGTAAGAAGATGGCCGGGAGCCGCGAGATTCCTTGGCTCACGATTGGCGCCGTCGTTGCCGTGCTGGCACTGATCGGCGTGTTGGCCTACAACCTCGTACCCAAGTACCAGGAGCAGGCCGAGGCGGAGAAGTACACGCCGAGCGAGAGCAACCAGGATCCGTCGTCGGATATCGACGGCGTGGTGAAGATCGACTACCCGGCCGCACTGCACGTCAATGCCAACCAGCGCGTCGCCTACGACCAGTCGCCGCCCTTCGGCGGACCGCACGACGCCGTCTGGGCCACCTGCACGGGCGTGGTCTACCCGGAGGCGATCCGCACCGAGAACGCCGTGCACGCGCTCGAGCATGGCGCCATTTGGATCACCTACAACCCCGACAAGGTGTCCTCCGCGGATATCGACGCCCTCGCGGCGAAGGTCGATGGCGAGCCGTACAGCCTGATGTCGCCCTACCCGGGCCTCGACACGGCGGTCTCGGTGCAGTCGTGGGGCCACCAACTGAAGGTGGACAGCGCCGACGACAAGCGCATCGGCCACTTCATCGCGGCGATGCGGCAGAACAAGTACGCCTACCCGGAGGTCGGCGCCAGCTGCTCGACCATCCCGGGTTCGTTCGACCCGGCCAGCCCGCCGCCGTTCGATCCCACCGCGCCCGGACCGGATGCGGTGCCGATGAGCGGTGAGGGGCTCGCCCAGGATCCGAGCGAGATGCCCGGCAGCCTGCCGGGCGGACTGCCCCCGGGACTCGGCGACCTGCCGAGCGACCTTGGCGGGGTCCCGGCCCAGCCGACGCCGTAGCCCGCTCGCGTGGGCCTGCCCTGCTGCAGGCCCACGCATTTTCATCCGGAGGGACTCCCATGACCGACGCGACGCCCGAACCTGCCGACGCTGGGGCTGAGGAAACTCCTCCGGCGAAGCGCAGCCAGCGCACGGCGCTGAGCGTGCTCGCGCTGGTCGCCGCTGTCGCCATCGGCGTCGCGCTCGGGTTCCTGCTGAAGCTCCCGCTCGGCGACGACACGGTTGCCGTGCCGGACACCGACAGCGTGGATGTCGGCTTCGCACAGGACATGACGGTGCATCACAGCCAGGCCGTCGAGATGGCGACGATCGCGCTCACCCAGTCGCAGGACCCGGCGGTGCGCAACCTCGCCTACGACATCCTCACCACGCAGCAGAACCAGATCGGCCAGATGCAGGGCTGGCTGGCGCTGTGGGACAAGCCGTCGCTCCCGAGCGGTGGCGAGTACATGGCGTGGATGTCGCAGGCCGACGGACACGATCACGAGCACACTCATGCGGCGACCGAAGGCGCGACGCACGACGAGTCGATGCCGGCCGAGGCACACGATGGGGCCACCGAGGGCGCACATGACGAGGGCACCGCACCGAAGATGCCCGGAATGGCGACAAGCGCTGAGATCGCGGCCCTGCGACAAGCCACTGGGACCGCCCTCGATGTGCAGTTCCTTCAGCTGATGCTTCGTCACCACGAGGGCGGCCTGCCGATGATGGAGACCGCCGTCGGACACGGTGAAACCGCAGTGGTGCGCGACCTCGCGGACACCATGGTCAAGACCCAGACCAGCGAGTCCGAGCTGATGACGCAGATGCTCCTGCAGCGCGGCGCGCAACCCCTGCCGATGAACTGAGCGGCGGCCCGAATCGGGCGAGTCGCGATTTGGGTGCCGTACAAAGCATGCGATAGGCTGGCGCCCGCCCAACTGGCACACCGGATTTCTTCCGGTGGGCCCCCGTAGCTCAGGGGATAGAGCGTCTGCCTCCGGAGCAGAAGGCCGCAGGTTCGAATCCTGCCGGGGGCACTCAATCACTACAGCCCCGCATTACCGCCGCATTGAGCGGTATTTCGCCAGGGCGAATCTCCGCCGAGAAGTCCTCAGACGGGAACACGCTCGATCTGGACGTAAACGTCCGAGAGTGCAGAGGTCTGGGACAGCGGGTCGATCGCTGCGGAGTCCACAAGCAGATTGCGATTCGCACCGTAGGACTCTGGGTCATGCTGTCCGCTTGGATCGAATATTCGTGATCCCCAACCGTGGTCGACAATGACCATGCCTCGGCGCGGGCGGTCGCTGAGCATGGCGGGCAGCTCGATGGTGGCCGTCGGCGAGCAAACCCGAACCCGGTCGCCGGTGGTGATGCCCAACTCGGCCGCATCGGCGTGGTGCATGACAACCTCGTTCGTCCTGCCGGATTGGTGTAGGCCGGGTAATTCGTTGAGCCAGGAGTTCATTGAGTGTCGCCTGCGCTGGTTGCCGAGTACGAACGGGTACCGCTCGGGTGCGCTCGACGGCACCTGCGCAAGCAATTCTCTGGTGCGCACGAGAAATTCCGGCGGCGCGAGCCGGATTCGCTTGTCGGGAGTGCGGAGCGCATCGCGAAAGTGGCCGTATTCGCGCGGGCCGAGTATCAGCCCGTGCGGGTGTGCGCGCAAGGTTCGCCAAGTGAGCCTGCGCCCGTTGATCTTTCGCGACGTCGCGACCATGAGGCGATTGATCCAGTGCGGCCCGAACGCGAGTCCGGGCCGACCGAAGACGCGCGCGATCGCGCGAGTGGCGCGGACGAACCCGTTGGTCCCGCGCACACCAAATAGCGGCGCCTTCATGGCGAGTGCGAGGTCGACGAATATCGCCCATTCCTCGCGGGCCTGCTGCGGCGGATCCACCACGGCCTCGCCGTACTGGGCGAACGGCTGATCGTTCAGGCCACTGGTCAGCGCCGGGAGGTCGTCTCGCTCGAGCCAGTGCACCGCAGGTAGCAGCCAGTGGGCGTGACGATGACTCTCGCGCTGGACGAAGTCGATGACCACGAGCAGGTCGAGATCCGCGAACGCGGCATCGAGGGCCGCGCCGTCCGGGCCCGACACCACTGGATTGCCGCAGTTGATCAGCATGGCGCGGATCTGGCCGGGACCGGGCGTGGTGATCTCGGCGGGAAGTTCGGCCAGCGCATGGGCACCCGCGACTAGCCCGCGTCCCGCAATCCGGCTGGTATGCGAGGGAGAGCCGGCCAGATCAACGAGGCGCAGACTGTCGACATAGCCTCGTTCGAACCGGCGCCCGCCGGGCCGGTCCATGCGACCGGTGATCACATTGAGCACCTGACCCAGCCATTCGGCGACGGTCCCGGCAGCATGCAGCGACAACCCGGTTCTGGTGACCACCATCGCGCGCGGTGCGCGGGCGAAATCGCGCGCGACATCGATGATTCGCTCGACCGGGATGTCGCAGCGCGTCGCGAGATCGTCCAGATCCACATCGGCGACGAGCGCCTGCAACTCGGGCAGCTGCGTGACCAGGTCGGCGCAATCGCCGCGGTGATACAGGCCCTCATCGAGCACGACCTTCACCATCGCCAGCAGCAGGGCCCAATCCTGTCCGGGCCGCACCGCCAAATGCAGATCGGACTTGGCGGCAGATTCGGTACGCACCGGATCCACGACCACGATGGTCGCCCCATCCTTTTGCCGTTGCAGCGCCCGTGCCCACCCGCCCGGCGCGGACTCGACCCAATTCCATGCGCTCACAGCGGGATTCGCACCGACGATAAAGAAGTAATCGCAATTGTCGATGTCCGAAGTCAGCACCATGAGCATGGACCCGTACATGGCGTCGGCCACTACGTGCACAGCGTTCTGGTCGACTGACCCCACCGCGTACCTGTTATGGGTGCCGACGCCGTCGAGCCAGCCGTTCAGGAACATCAGATTCGACGAAGAGAACCCAGCCGGATTTCCGTAGTAGGCACCTACCGCGTCGGGTCCGCCCGCCTCGATGGCGGAACGCATTCGCGCGGCTATGTCCGTGATCGCCTCCTCCCAGCTCGCCTCCACATAGGTCTGGCCAACCTTCTTCATCGGGGCGGTGATACGGCGCGGGTGTTCGATGAGGCGGTTGGCCGTACGTCCTTTGCCACAGAAATCGCGGTACGTGTGTGGGTTCTGTTTGTCGGGAAAGATCGTGGTGACTCGATTTCCCTCGACGGTCACCTTCAGTCCGCACGCGGCCGGGCAATAGCGGCAGAACGTGTAGGCGACATGCCGTTTCTCGGCCCCAGAATTCAATCGACGCCCCGTCCGGCTCTATCTTCAATCCCCGATCCCGGCCCATGTTCTCCCGGAGCGGGCCGACTGTCTAGAGTGCGCACACCAGATGAGGTCATCGTGAACTCGTCGGCGTCGCCTCTCGGACCTGGTCGAGAACGTCGCGGATTGCCTCGACGACAAGCGCCGGCGAGTAGAGATAGATGTCGTGCCCGCTGTCGGTATCAGCGATGCGCTCGGCTCCGAGTGCGGTCGACTGCCGATCCAAGGCGGTTTGCCAGTCCGTGAACGTCACCTGTTCGCCCTGCGTGGCTTCGGGAGGCAACAGATCGGTGCGCCACGGCTTGTCGGCCGACATGACCACAGCGGGCACGTTCGGCATGGGCTCCGTCGCGTTGATCCGCTGGAACGCGTCGATGAGCTCGACGCCTTCGCGCGACTGGGGAGAAGTCGCTGCGTTCGTGGCGTCCCAGGTCGCCAGTTTGCCCGGGCTCACGACGTCTGCCATGAGTTCGGTGACGGTATCGACCATCACCAGGCCGCCGATTGTCTGCGGGGACTGGCGGGCAAAAAGCGTCGCAATCAAACCGCCGTACGAGTGTGCGACCAAGACATAGGGTCCGGATTCTCCAAGGGTGCTCAACATCGCGTGCAGGTCGGCAACGTCCAGATCAAGGGTGTGCGGCTGTGATCTGGGTGTGGTCAGGTCGGCCCCGTCGATCCGGACGTCGGGCCGGTCGTAGGTACACACTCGGGTGAATCCGGCAACGGACGGGAACACGGCGTCATCGCTTCGCTGCAGTTGTCCCATCCCCCACGGCAGGTCATCGCCGGGGGCAGCATGCGCCGGATCGTCGGGAGCCAACACTTGCAGCCAGTCCTCGGCGCCGTTGCCCTTGCCTGCGATGAGGACCACCGTCGGCGAACCCTCTCCCCGACACTCCACGAAGACGCTGCGACCGTCACCCACATCGACGGTGCCGGCGAAATCGGATGCGGCCGTGTCCGACGTACTGCACGACGCCAGGACCAGGGTGAGGAGACACATCACGACCGCCATCGGCCGGTAGGTCACCCGGCTGACCACTCGGCGAGCTGCCATCGGCGATCCCTTGTTGAGACGGTGCAAAGCTGACCGGACATCGACGCCCCCGCCATGGCAGATATTAGCCGTCTGTGACCTGCGCAAACCCCGATTCCGGCGACCTGCCCGGCTCCCCAGCTATCGTCGGGATCCATGAGGGCCGTCGTCTACGACACCTACGGGCCACCGGACGTGCTGCGAGTCGAGGACGTCCCGGTTCCTTCACCGGGCGCCGGGCAGGTGCGGATCAAGGTCGCGGCGACGTCGCTCAACCTCAGCGACTGGGAATGCCTCCGGGGCCGCCCCGCGTACGCCCGATTGGGTGGTTGGCGCAGTCCGGCAATTCGGACGCTCGGCTCGGACATCGCCGGAGTGGTCGACGAGGTGGGTCCGGGCGTCACCGGATTCCAGCCCGGCGATGAGGTCTTCTGCGACAACCTGAACCTCAAGGGCGGGTTTGCTGAGTACGCCATCGCGGCGGAGAAGTCCCTGGCCCGGAAGCCATCCGCGCTGACGTTCGCCGAAGCCTCGACAATCCCGCAAGCTGGCGCGATCGCGCTCCAGGGCACCCGTGGCGCTGGCCCCGGGCGGCGCGTCCTGATCAACGGTGGTGGCGGCGGCTCCGGTTCGTTCGCGATCCAGCTCGCGAAACAGGCCGGTGCCCACGTGACCGCGGTCGACAACGCCGGCAAGCTCGATTTCATGCGTTCGGTCGGCGCGGACGAGGTGATCGACTACCGCACTGAGGATTTCACCCGCGCTCGCTACGACCTGATACTCGATCTGGTCGCGTCCCGTTCGGTATTCGCCTACCACCGCGCACTGCTGCCCGGCGGTCGCTACTACTGCGTCGGAGGATCGGTCCCCACCCTGCTGCGGGTACTCATAGCCGGATTTGTTGTCGGCCGGACCACCGGCCGACGCATCAGTGTGCTGGCAGTGCGGCTTGGGCCGGCCCACTTCGAGCCTCTCGCCGAACTGTGCGCGGCGGGCGAAGTCGCGATCAACGTCGAACGCAAGTATGGGCTCGACCAGGTCGCCGAAGCCCTTGCCCACGTCGGTGCCGGTCACGCACTCGGGAAGGTTGTAGTCACTCCCTGAGCCGCACGGGCGGGATCCTCGGCGACGCGGTCGAAAACTATCCGGGTCCGTCGACGCGAAAGCCGTATGGTCGAGCGTGCGGTCGCCGGATGGCCCGCGATGCTGCCGGACTTCGTTGGACGGGGATGCGTATGACGGTCGCTGACACTGTGGCTCCGCTGGTTCACGCGGCGCTGGGTGACGAGGTTCCGTTCACTATCAGATGCTGGGACGGGAGCGTGGCCGGCCCCACGGACGCGCCCTGGCAATTGAC